>NZ_JBEPKM010000035.1:0-31959 GCF_040544715.1 Methylobacterium sp. 1030
CTCCAGGCCGATCATGGTGAACTCGCCGTTGCGGAACCGGAACGCCGGATCCCGCGTCGTGCGGAACGAGAACAGGTTGTCGGTCCAGTGGTGGATCGACAGAACGCGCTCCTCGTAGAACTTGCTCATCGACGGATCAGTCCTCGCTCAGGCGGACGCCGGGTCGGCAGTCCCGAACAGGTCGAGCAGCTTGCCGTCGCGGCCGTCCCACGCCGCGGCGTCGTCGGCCGGCTCGGTCCTCTCGGTGATGTTGGGCCAGAGATCGGCGTACTTGGCGTTGAAGGTCTTCCAGCCCGCCATCTCCGGTTCGGTGTCGGCCCTGATGGCATCGGCCGGGCATTCGGGCTCGCAGACGCCGCAATCGATGCACTCGTCCGGGTTGATCACCAGCATGGTCTCGCCGACGTAGAAGCAGTCGACCGGGCAGACCTCGACGCAGTCGGTGTACTTGCAGCGGATGCAGTTCTCGGTGCCGACATAGGTCATGACTTCGCACCTCGGCGCAGGGGTCAGAGCAGCGCGGGGAGATCCTGGCCCTCGAGATCGATCGCCAGCCCCTTCATCGCCTCGGCGCTGACCTCGCCGCCCATCGCCCGGAGGCTCTCCTCGCGGATCAGCGACATCAGCCCCCGGCGCAGGCCCAGGAACTCGGACGACAGGGTCAGGGCCGGCTGGCGCGGGCGGGGCAGGGGCACCACGATTTCGGCCTTGATGCTCCCGGGTCGGGCGGTCATCACGTAGACGCGGTCGGAGAGGAAGATCGCCTCGTCGATGTCGTGGGTCACGAACAGCACCGAGATCTTCAGGCGCTGCCACATGTTGGTGAGGATCTGCTGCATGATCAGCCGCGTCTGCGCGTCGAGGGCGCCGAACGGCTCGTCGAGCAGCAGGATGCGCGGGCCGGTGGCGAGCGCGCGCACGATGCCGACACGCTGCTTCATCCCACCGGACAATCGGTCCGGATAGTGGTTCTCGAACGCCGTGAGCCCGGCGAGGCCGAGCAGCGTCCGCGCCTGTCGCTCGCGCTCGCTGCGCCGGACGCCCTTCATCTTCAGGCCGAACTCGACGTTCTCGCGCACCGTCTTCCAGGGAAACAGTGAGTATTGCTGGAAGATCATGCCGCGATCCGCGCTCGGTCCCACGATCGCCTCGCCGTCGACGGTGACCCGCCCGGACGACGGCTTGAGGAAGCCGGCCAGAGCGTTGAGCAGCGTCGACTTCCCGCAGCCCGAGGGCCCGATGATCGACACGAACTCGCCGGGATGGACGGTGAGCGAGGCGTTCGAGACGGCCTCGACGGATCCCTCCATCGTCTCGTAGCGCAGGCAGAAGTCGCTGACCTCGATCAGGCCCCGGCTCGATTCTGCCATGGCAAGCTCCCGATTGGTGACGCGCGTGGAGGACCGGTCCGGCGAGGACCGCGCCGGGCGGCGGGCGGAGGCCTAGCGGGCCGCGGCCCAGGGCATGACGAGGCGGCCCACGAGACGGATCGCGAAGCTGGAGCCGAGGCCGAGCAGCCCGATCGTGATCATGCCGAGGGCGATGTCCGGGTACTGGACCAGCGAGTAGGCTTCCCAGGTGAAGTAGCCGATGCCGAACTGGCCGGAGATCATCTCGGCGGCGATCAGCGAGACCCAGGCCACCCCCATGCCGACCGTCAGCCCGGTGAAGATCTGCGGCAGCGAGGCCGGCAGGTAGACTTCGCGGAACACCGCCGCCTCGCGGGCGCCGAGGCAGCGTGCGGCCCGCACCAGGACCGGGTCGACCTGGACCATGCCCTGGAGTGTGTTGATCAGGATCGGGAAGAACGAGCCCAGGAAGGTGATGAAGACGATCGAGCCCTCGTTGGTCGGCCAGAGCATGATCGCCATCGGCACCCAGGCGATCGCCGGGATCGGCCGCAGCACCTCGCAGATCGGGAAGGCGATCTCGCGCAGGAGGCGGTAGCGCCCCATGAGGAGCCCGAGCGGCACGGCGACGCCGCCGGCCAGGAGAAATCCGAAGAGGATCCGGCGGCAGGAGATGAGCGCGTGGTCGCCGAAGTTCGGGCTGCGCAGGGCGATCGCCGCGCGATCCACGACGTCCATCGGCGTCGGGATGTTCAGGAACCGCACGTAGAGGGTGACGCGGTTCGCGGTCAGATACTGCCAGAGCGCGACGAACAGGATCAGGGAGGTGAGCCCGATCAGCGCGGCCCGGAACGCGCCGTGATGCAGCCGCAGCCAGCGGCGGACGCGGCCGGTCGCGGGGCGGGCGGACGCGGCCGGCGGCGGGAGGGGCGCCGCCCGCGGCGGGCGCGACTCGGCGGCGGGCCGGAGAGCGACAGCTTCCATGCGGTTCTAGCCTCCCGTCACAGCGGCCTTCAGGGCCTCGTCGTAGGGCATCACCGTGCCGCCGCCCCGCGCCGCGGCCTCGGCGTCCTGCTTCAGCAGGAACGGCGCGATGCCGCCCTTGCCGTCGACGACGTAGAAGGCCTCCCGGGCGAACAGCTTGATGCCGCGGGCCGTGTCGAAGACGTAGGCGACGTCGACGGCCTGCCCCTTGGACTTCATCTCGTTCAGCGCGCCGAGCGTGCAGGCCGCGCTCGCGTAGGGCTGGATCGCCCCGCCCTTCACCCAGATCTCGCCGGCCTTGCGCGGCTCGGTGACGGGCCTCTTGCAGTACGTGTCCTCGCCGCGCACCTCGTAATTGGCGGTGCTCGCGCGCTGCTGCGCGTAGTCCAGGCCGCGCTCGGCGAAGACCTTGCGCAGCGGCCCGTCGTCGACCCACGGACCGACGTCGAACGTCTTGATCCGGTCGAGCCGCTGCAGGACCTTGACGTCCTCGCGGGCGGCCTCGACCAGCTGCGGCTTGATCGTGGGATCGACGGTCATGATCCCGCCGGGCCCGAGGAAGATGTAGACCACCTCCTTGTCGGTGCCGGTCCAGGCCGCGATCTGCTCGGCGGCGCGCTTCGGATCGGCCTTGACCCAGGCGTCGGCGTCGAGGACGGCCTTCAGGTAGGCCTCGACGATCTCGGGGTAGCGGTCGGCGAAGTCGGAGCGCACGACCACGCCGTGCCAGGTCGGGAGGTTGGTCTCGACGCCATCGAACACTTTGCGCGCGAAGCCGCGGAACGGCAGAAGCTCGGCGAAGGGGACGAAATCCGCGTGCGCGTCGATCTTCCGCTCCTGGAGATTGGTCGAGCCGACCTCCGGGCTCTGGCTGACCAGGCGGAAATAGGTGGCCGGGTAGCCCTTGTCCTGCAGCGCCTTCAGGACCATCCCGTGGGCCGCCGACCCGAAGGGCACGCTGACGACCTTGTCTTTCAGATCCTCGAACGAGAAGTATTCGGAAGCCTTGTTGACCACGATCCCGTTGCCGGATCCGTGGAGATTGTAGGCGGCGACCGCGATCAGTCGCGATTGGCTCTCGGGATTGTTCTGGAACGTCGCGCCGTTGACGACGAGCGGGTAATCGCCCATCGCGCCGAACTGCAGCTTCCCGGCCATCATGCCGTTCGTGACCGGCGGCCCGGACGTGAAGTTCTGCCAGTCGAGCTGGATGGTCGTGCCGGCGTACTTGCCGGTCTTGGGCAGGTACTTCTCCAGCAGCTTGAGCTGGCGGATCACCACGCCGACCGTCGCGGTGTTGGTCGTCGTGTCCTGCGTGCCGATGCCGACGGTGAGGGTCTCGGCGCGGGCCGGTGCCCCGATCCCGGCGCCCGCCAGCGCGAGGAGCGCGAGAGCGGAGACCGATCTGAGCCCGGGAAATCGTCCAGTCATCGCCCGCTCCAACATTTCGGCCCGATGTCGCGAAGACATCGACGGCATGATCGGGCGCTGCGGCGCGTCCGATCAAATGCCGAGGACGCCTGCGGGTCGATTAGTTGCGCAAAAAGGTCGAGCGGCTCCGGATGTGCTGCGGTTTTGTGCGGGACGCTCGCGTTTTAGGCGCATTCCTCGCCGCCGCGCATCGCCGCGAGGATGTCGGGACGCAGCACGACGATCTGCGTGCGCCGCGTGACGAGGACGCCCTGCTCCGAGAGCCGCTTCAGGCTGATCGTCACCCATTGCCGTGTGGCGCCGACCATGTGGGCGAGGTCGGCGTGCGTGAAGGTCGCCGCGATCACCGTCCCGTCCTCCTCCGCCACGCCGTAGAGGTCGCACAGGTGCAGGAGCAGGTGGGCGAGGCGCTCGGTGATCGAGCGGGTCCCGAGCATCTGGGCCAGGGTCGAGTAGCAGCGGCCCTTGAAGGTCAGGCCGTCGATCACCCCGATCGCGAGGGCCGGGATTTGCGTCACGAGCTGCCGGAGCGCCTTGGCCGGTAGGTGCAGCACGCTGGAATTGCTCGCCGCCATGCCCGACCATTTGTGGAGGCCGGCGCCGAACACGTCGGGACCGCCGACGAAGTTGCCGGGGTACCAGTAGGCCAGCGTGATCTCGCGACCGGACGGCGCGGCGTAGAAGACCCGGATGCGGCCGCTCTCGACGATCCAGATCCCGTCGTTGGGCGTCTCCTGGGTGAACAGGGTCGCGCCGCGGTAGAGCACGCGCCGCCGGCCCTTCTCCAGCACGAGGGCGACCTCGCGCTCGGTCAGCCCGTCGAGGAGAGGGCGCTGCCCGGTTCCGGCCTTGGGCGCGGCCTCGGACAGCAGGAGGGCGCTCGCCTGGGTCTGGAGCCCCGCCGGGGCCTGAGACGGGCGTATCGGCGCCGTGGTCTGCATTGCCGCCTCCAGCATCCTACCTGCCGCGGCGCAGCAAACCCTGTACCAGCTCTAAACTGGCCGCCGGCACCGGCAGCGTCTGGATATCGCGGAGCCGAGCGGACGTGAAGCGGCGCCGCACCCGGAGGATGCGGCGCCGCGACGAGGCCGAGACGGCCGGATCGATCAGGGGCGTCCCTGACAGCGTCCGATCGCCCACTGGATGAGCTTGCGCACGTCGGGATCGGGATCGTTGGCGGCCGCCTCAAGGGCCGAGAGGCCTCGCGGGTCGGCGATCTCGCCGAGGGCTGCGGCCGCCTCCTTGCGCAGGTTGCTGACCTCCGAGGTCAGCGCCCGGCCCAGGATCTCGACGGCCGCCGGCGCCCGGATCCGGCCCAGGGCATTGGCCGCCTTGGTGCGGACCTGCCAGACGGGATCGTCCATCACGGCGATCAGGGGCGCCGTCGCCTCGGGCAGCCGGATCTTGGCGCAGGAGACGGCCGCCTCCTCGCGAACCTGCCAGTGCTCGTCGGACAGGCCGGCGATCAGCGTGCCGATGCCCGGACCGCCGGGGCGCAGGAAGACCAGCGCCGCCATCGTGGCGCGCCGGACCGTCGGGTCGGGATCGCCCGCGGTGGCGATCAGCGCCGGCAGCGCCTCCTCGGCCTTGAGGTAGCCGATGACGCCGAGACCTTCGCGGCGCACCTCCGGGGACGGGCTCTGGAGCGCCTTCAGCGCGGCCGACAGGGCGTCCGGCAGGACGAGCTCGCGCAGGGCCCGCAGGGCGGAGGCCTGCACGAACGGGTCGGTGTGCGCGGCGCGCTCGATCAGGAGCGGCCCGCATGCCGGCTCCTTCTTCTCGGCCAGGGTATCGGCGGCGGTGCGGCGCACGGCCTCGTCGTCGTCCTCCAGGGACCGCACGAGGCCCTCGACGACGTCCGCGCCGTCGT
The DNA here is from genome assembly GCF_040544715.1 of Methylobacterium sp. 1030. Taxonomy (NCBI): domain Bacteria; kingdom Pseudomonadati; phylum Pseudomonadota; class Alphaproteobacteria; order Hyphomicrobiales; family Methylobacteriaceae; genus Methylobacterium; species Methylobacterium sp. 1030. The sequence continues at coordinate 5,635 of NZ_JBEPKM010000035.1, forward strand.
GCTCGTCCAGCGCCTTGGCCGCCGCGGCGCGGACGGCCGCGTCCGGATCGCCGAGGCCCTTGAGGAGCAGGACCTTCGCCGCGGGGCCGACGGCCTCGGCGAGCTCCATCATCGCGACGCGCCGGACGCCGGCGTCGGCACTCGCGCAGCGCTCGGCCACGTCGTCGAGATCGTCGTCGAAGGAATCGAACACGGGGCTCATGGTCGGCCTCAGCGCAGCAGGTAGGGAATATTGACCTTGACCGCGTTCGTCGGGCAGTCGACCTCGCAGGGCATGCAGTACCAGCACTCGTCGTACTTCATGTAGGCCTTCTGCCGGGTCTCATCGATCGCGAGGATGTCGAGCGGGCAGACGTCGACGCAGACGCGGCAGCCCTTCTCGGCGATGCACTTGACGTCGTCGATGACGACCGCGGCGCTGCTGGCCTGATTGATGATCGGCATGGATCGATCTCCGGTACGGGGCGGGATTACTCGGCGGCGGCCGGCGTCTTGATGCGGAGCTGGTGGTAGGCGCCCATCTCCTCGGCGGCGACCGGCACGATGAACGGGTCGACGGCGCGCTTCGCGTGGGCCATCCGGCCCTGGCCGTCCTTGAACAGGACCGTGTGGCAGGCCCACTCGGCGTCGTTCGTCTCGGGATAGTCGACGCGCAGGTGGTAGAAGCCCCAACGGCTCTCGGTGCGGTAGAGCGAGGCGGCCGCCGCCATGTCGGCGCAGTCGAGGATCGTCTGCATCTCGAGCGCCCGGTGCAGCTCGTGCGGGTCGCGGGCGCAGAGCAGGTCGAGGTCCTCGCGGATCTCGGCGAAGCGGCGCTGGCCGAGCTCCATCTTCGCCGTCACCTTCGGCGGCTCGAGATAGTCGTTCACCAAGCGGCGGGTCTTGAACTCCATCTCGTGCGGGGTGAGCCCGTCGACGCGCCGGGTCGGCGCCAGGACCCGTTCGCGCTCGACCGCGATGTCCGCCGGGTCATGGTCGGCGAGGGCGTTGGCCGTGCAGTAGGCGGCGGCGTCGGCCCCGGCGATGCCGCCGTTCACGAAGGCGCCCAGCATGTAGTTGTGCGGCACGCTCGCCATGTCGCCGACCGCGTAGAGGCCGGGGACCGTCGTGCGCGCGAACTCGTCGACGAAGACGCCCGAGGCCGAGTGGCCCGAGCAGAAGCCGATCTCGGAGATGTGCATCTCCACGGGACGCTGGCGGTAATTGGTGCCGCGCCGCTCGTGGAAGCGTCCGCGGGAGGGGCGCTCGTTCGAGTGCAGGATCGTCTCGATCTCGGAGATCGTCTCCTCGCGCAGATGGTCCATCTTGAGGAAGACCGGGCCGTTGCCGCCCTGCAGCTCGCGCCAGAACTCGAGCATCATCTGTCCGGACCAGTAATCGCACTCGATGAAGCGTTCGCCGCGATTGTTGGCCGTGTATCCGCCGAACGGGCCGGTGACGTAGGCGCAGGACGGGCCGTTATAGTCCTTGATCAGCGGGTTGATCTGGTAGCACTCGAGGTTCGCGAGCTGCGCGCCCGCGTGGTAGGCCATCGCGTAGCCGTCGCCGCAATTCGCCGCGTTCTCGTAGGTCCCGAACAGGTACCCGGAGGCCGGCAGGCCGAGGCGGCCGGCGGCCCCGCAGGCCAGGATCACCGCCTTGGCCTTCACCACCAGGAACTCGGAGGTGCGGGTGTTGACGCCGATCGCTCCGGCGATGCGCCCGTCCGCGCCCTTCAGCAGGCGCGTCGCCATGTACCGGTTCGTCACGCCGACCTGGAGGCGGCGGAGCTGCCGGTAGAGGACCTTCTTGACGTTGTGCCCTTCCGGCATCGGCAGCACGTAGGTCCCCATGTGGTGGACCTTGCGCATGTTGTACTCGCCGGAGCCGTCCTTCTCGAATTTGACCCCGAGCTTGTCGAGGTACTGGATCATCGGGAACGACCCCTGCGCGTAGGCCATCACCGCCTTCTGATTGACGATGCCGTCGTTGGCGACGGTGATCTCCTTCACGTACTGCTCGGGGGTGGCGTAGCCCGGCACGACGGCGTTGTTCAGCCCGTCCATGCCCATGCTGATCGCGCCCGAGCGCTTGACGTTGGCCTTCTCCATCAGGACGACCCGGAGCTTCGGATCGGCCTCCTTGGCCTTGATCGCGGCCATCGGACCGCCGGTGCCGCCGCCGATCACCAGGATGTCGGTCTCGATAATCTCGGTCTTCGTCGCGGATTCGAACGCGCTCATGGCAAGATCTCGTGTCAGGTCAGGGGCGGGGCGTGTGGGATCGCCGGAGGATCGGATCGCGCGGTCAGGCGGCCTGCGCGGCGTCGGGCGGGTCGTCGACGGCCTCGGCCACGAGGGCGCGCAGGTAGGACCAGGGGAAGATCCCGCGGGCGTGGCCGTCGGAGAACGCGATGTGGACGGCGTAGGCGCCCATCGGTTCGACCCGCGCGACCGCGATGTCGGCGGCGGCCTGAGGAAAGCGTCGCTCGACCCGGTCACGGGTGCACCACGCGCAGCGGCAGCGCAGCCGCAGCCGCTCCGCCGACAGCGTCGCGGTCAGCCCGTCGCGCCATTGCAACCGGAGGCCGGTCCCGCCGCGCGCGAGGGTGGCGGCCTCCGGGATCGCCTCGGGATCGAACGGGGGCGGATTCGGAACCCCGGTCGCGTGGTGTGCCATCCGCTCCTCCTCTGTGCCTGCGTCACAGAAGCCGAGGGGCGGGCGATCCGACAGCAATTAGTTGCCCAGAATCTCAGTCGGGCCGCCGGCCGAGGCGACACCGACCGGCTCGGAGACCGGAGCCGGGTCGTCCGCCGCGGCTGACTGCGGACGGCGACCGTCCGGGGAGCCGGACCTACGGCTCGGTCGTCTTCGTCTCGGGCCCGCAGATGCCCTTGAGCGCGGTCCAGTCGGCGCCGGACAGGATCTGGCGTTCGGCCGCCGCAGGGCCCGCCTGGGCGCGGATCGCGGCGGCGCGCTCGCGCGTGAAGGGATGGCTGCGCAGCAGGTCCAGCACGTCGCTCTTCCCGTCGTGCTTGTCCTTGGCGATGCGCTCGAGGATGTCGGCGAGCGCCGCGCCGTTGCCGCCCGCGCGGGTCATGAGGTCGACCGCGTAGGCGTCCGCCGCCCGCTCGGCGTCGCGGCTGTAGCCGGCCGAGAGCACCGCGTCGCCCAGCGCGATGATGATGGTCGAGCCGGTCAGGTCCCCCAGGACCAGGCTCAACAGGAACGAGGTGCCCGACGCCCGGATGAGGGAGCGGGTCGGATCGCGTCGGCGGACGTGGCCGAGCTCGTGCGCCAGGACCGCCGCGGCCTCGTCGGCCGACCGCGCCCGCGCGATGAGGCTCGAGAGCACGATCACGCGGGCGCCCGGCAGGGCGAAGGCGTTGGCCGTGCCGTGCCGGCGCACGCTCACGGCCACCTCGGGTGGCAGTGAGCCCTCCGCCCGACCGGCCGCGACGAGGCGGGCCACGAGCGTGTCGAGGGCCGCGCGGCCTGCGGGCTCCGCGCAGGCCGGCGGATCGCCGAGGAAGCGCAGGACCTGCGGTTCCGCCACCGCCCCGAGCCGCGCCTCGGCCGCGTCCGGCACCAGCGGGGCCAGCAGCCCGGCGATCTGCGGGACGCCGAAGACCGCCACGAGCAGGACCGAGAGACCGGCCGCGAGAGACCAGAGCACGAGCCGCACCGTGCCGCCCGAGCGCTCCCGGCGATGGAGGTCCGGGCAGCGCGCCGCGAGCGCGGCGGCGAGCGTCGCGTCCGAGAACTCCACGCGGACCGGCTCGCCGGCCGGACCGATCCGCATCAGCGGCGGCACGGAGACGGCGGCGCGCAGGTCGAGCAGGTTCCAGTCCTGGGCGATTCCGGGCCCGGAGACACGGAAGCGGTCGTCGAGGCGCAGCGCGACGGGATGTGCCCGCGCGCTGACGCCGTCGAAGTAGCGGCCCTCGACCTCGATCGGCGTCGCGTCGATCGCCTGGGAAGCGCGGGTCAAGCGTCAGAAGCCGATCTGGAGCGCGCCTCCGACGTCGAGCGCGTCGGCGAGGCCCTCCTGCAGACCGCTGCCGGCACCGCGGGACGAGGCGAGGACGGCATCCAGGGCTTCGGGATCCGTCACGGTCGTGCTCGTCGCGACCGCCGCCCACAGGCGGGCCTGCACCACGCGCACGTAGAGCACCGCGAAGAGCGGCGCGCCGACTAGGTAGATGAGGACGACGAGCCAGTGGAGCATGCTGAGATCGCCCGCCGCCCGTGCGGCGAAGATCAGCAGAGCCGCGACGAGGCCCAGCACGACGAGGAAGCCCAGGAGCGACAGCATGTAGACGATGTACGGCCAGTAGAACTGCCGCGCCTTCAGGCTCGAGGCGAGGCGGGCGTGACCGAGGCTGGCGGCGCCCATGAACGCCCGCGTCTCGCGGGCGCGGTAGTACGGGAGCAGGAGCAGCGCCGCGGGCACGCAGATCGCGGCCACGAAGCCCATCGCCTGGAGGAGGATGCCGATCTTCGAGGCCGCGTAGGCGGGGTTGAGGATCGTCTGGCCGGCCTTGCCGCCGGGCTTCGGTACCAGGAGGTCCGTGGGCAGCGAGAAATCCGCCGCGACCAGGAGGGCGATGCCGAGCCCGATCAGCGGCCCCAGCCCGACCCCGTACAGCAGGAGCCAGGGACCGAGCACGCTGCGGCCCCGCGCCGTCGAGTGCATCCGGCTGGTCCCGACCAGGGTGTGGTCGATGCGGTAGCGTTCCAGGCTCGCCCGCATGAACGGGAAGGCCAGGCCGAAGGTGACGAGCGTGAGCAGCCACCAGCCGCCCGCTCGGGCGGCGTAGGCCAGGCCCGAGCCGTCCTGCCCGAGGCGGATGCCGCGCCAGAGCGTCCGCATCGCGCGGTAGCGGCGCCCGCGGTAGATCGCGAATTGTCCCAGCAGGAACAGGAACACGAAGGAGATCACCACCGAGAACGGGGCGAGCGCGGGCGCGACGAGCGAGAGCGCGAACAGCGCGACGTAGATCGGCACGAGGATCGCGAGCGCGACGAGGAAGCCGAGGAACAGTTCCTTGCCCGTGCCGGTATACTCGGCGGGCGAGCCGTCGAGCGCGGTGCGCTCCCAGAAGAGGCGGCGCAGATTGGTGACGTACCAGAATCTGTAGATGCCGAAGGTCACGATCGAGAGCAGAAAGCCCTTCAGCGCCAGCCAGGTGAGACCTTTGACCCGCGGGTCGAAGGTTACAGCGGCCACGCGCGTGCCCGGAGCGCCGCTCCGCGTGTCGAACTGGGTGCCGGTTGCCAAATTCATGGATCCGTCGATCGTCCCGTCGCGTTTCGCGGCCAGACACTAGGAAGGAAGGCCTGCGCTGACCAGTTCTGCGCGGCCGCAATTCTGTCCCGTCGCCGCAATGTCGTGCAGCGACCGCTCGAAATGCGGGGCGTCGTTAACGCGCGGTCTCCGGTTGCCGGACACGCGTTGCCGGGCGATGCGACCGAGCCGCCTCGACGGGGTGCGCACCGCGCCCGGCCGCCGTTGGGCGCGTCTCTAGCCCAGGACCGACAGAGCGGCCGCGAGGTCGGCGACCAGATCGTCCGGGTGCTCGATCCCGATCGACACCCGGATGGTCGCGTCCGTGATCCCGAGCCGGTCGCGCACCGCCTTCGGCACGCCGGAATGGGTCGTGGAGGCCGGGTGGCTGGCGAGGGACTCGGTTCCGCCCAGGCTGACGGCGAGCTTGAACAGCTGGAGGCCGTTGAGAACCCGGAACGCCTCGGCCTCGCCGCCGACGATGTCGAACGAGAACGTCGAGCCCGGGGCCGCGCACTGCTTGGCGTAGACCTGCGCCTGCCGCGATCCCGGCTCGAGATGCGCGAGATGGTGGAGCCGCGCCACCTTCGGGTGCGCCGCCAGCATCCGGCCGACGATCTCGCCGTTGCGGTTGGCGGCGCTCATCCGCAGCGACAGGGTCTCGAGCGAGCGCCCGAGCATCCAGCAGGAATGCGGGTCGAGACCGGTCCCGATCGCCGAGCGCAGAAGCCGCACCGGCTTCATCCGCGCCGCCGAGCCGAGGGCGGCGCCGGCGATCAGGTCGGAGTGGCCGCCGACATACTTCGTCAGGGAGTAGACCGAGATGTCGGCGCCTTCGCGCAGCGGGTGCTGGAAGAGGGGCCCGAGCAGGGTGTTGTCGCAGACGACGACCGGCGTCTCGCCGCCCTGCCGGGCGCCGATCTCCTCGGCGACCGCCCGGACGAGGCCGAGGTCGACGAGGGTGTTGAGCGGGTTCGAGGGGGTCTCGACCATGACGACGCTGACGCGTCCCGCGCCCGCCGCGCGGTCGGCCGCGGCGCGCACGCTCGCCGGATCGGTGCCGTCGGAGAACCCGAACGGCGCGATGCCGAACCCGGCCAGGGTCTTGGCGATCAGGGTCTCGGTGCCGCCGTACAAGGGTTGCGAGTGCAGGATCGCGTCGCCGGGCCGCGCGAAGGCCAGGATCGTGGTGGCGATCGCCGACATGCCGGAGGAGAAGACCAGCGCGGCCTCGGCCTCCTCGAAGACGGCCAGCCGGTCCTCGACGATCTCGCTGTTCGGGTGATTGAAGCGCGAGTAGACCAACCCCGCCGCCTCGCCGACCGGCGGTTCGCGCCGTCCGGAGACGTAGTCGAAGAAGGCTTTGCCGTGCTCGGCCGAGGTGAACACGAAGGTCGATGTCAGGAAGACCGGCGGCTTCACCGCGCCCTCGGACAGGGCCGGGTCGTAGCCGTAGCCGAGCATCAGCGTCTCGGGACGGAGCGGGCGGTCGCCGAGCGCCTTCCGGTGGTAGCGGTCGTCGGACATGCTGGCCTCGCTCCGACAGGCCCCCAGCCCGGGGCTGGGCAGCCCGGTTGCGCTCTGACTCCGGGGTTCCGGACGCGGGAGCATGGCACAGGCAGGGCCGCTACGAAACGTCGCCGCGGTCCCGACGCGCCGCGGCGGAGGGCGCCGCAAGTCTCAGCCGGACCGCGCCGCGCCGACCGAATCCAGGCGCTCCAGGACGCGGGCGACGTCGGCCGTCGTCATCTCCCACTCGTTCTGGAAGTTGGCCACGACGCCGCGCATGAAGCGCAATTGCAGGCGCTCCGCCTCCGCCGCGTCGCCGAGATGATCCACCAGGATCGCGTAGGCGAGCTGCGAGGGCTCGGGACCTTCGTAGCTCCACTCGAAGCCGTTCCGGGAGTAGCACTTGGCCTCGGCCCGATCCGGCAGCGGCGCCCCGTTCACCGTGACGACGATCCCGTCGATCGTCCGGTCCCCGGCATAGACCTTGTCCATCACCGCGCCTCCCGGATCCGGTGGCGCGGGGTGCGGCCGTCGGAGCGGTTGCGCATCACCTCGGGGAAGATCCAGAGGCTGACCACCATGAACGGGCCGAGGAAGGCCACGGCCCAGCGCGGTCCGGTCTGGCCGAGATGGCCCATGTAGAACCAGCCGGCGAGCGCCGCGAGCGCGACGGCGACCGACAGGCCGAACTTGATCGGAAACGGCATGGGATCCCTCCCGGATCGCGCGTGCGGGTCAGAGGACGAAGACGGTGCCGACCTGCTGCAGCAGGCCGAGGGCGCCGCAGAGGGCGGCGAGCACGATCGCCAGGCCCGCGACGCCGTCGCGCCAGCGCTGGGGCCAGACGTTGAACAGGCCGGGCGCGAACAGGATGGCGAAGCCGCCCACGATCACGAGGCTCGACCAGCGGAGCTCGGCGGCCCCGTAGGCGAGCATCCCGCCGGTCAGCGCCGCGAGCAGGAGGACGTTGGCCGCGATCAGCGCGAGGCCGAGGGGGCGCGCCCTCAGGTCGGGGCGGGTCTCCAGCGGGAACATCCCGACCAGCACGTAGAAGCCGGTGCAGGCGACCCCGGCGAAGAGGGCGAACCACGCGAGCGCGGCGACGTTCGGTTCGATCATATTCATGGCGGCGTTCCGGGCTGCTCGTCAGTCTAGGCGGCGGGTCACTTGGCGGGTCACTTGGCGGGTCACTCGGCGGCCTGCATGGCGCGGGGCTCGGGGGCACCGGGCGTGCGCGCGGTCTTGCGCATGTCGGTCTTCACGTGGCGCGTGTCGTAGCCGTTGAAGAGCGTCCCGATGAGACCGCGGTTCAGGTCCGAGGTGCCGAACAGCCAGTCCATGATCGGGAAGGTCAGGTTCATGTTCCGCTCCATCATGATCGATTGGTCGTGATGGGCCGTGTGGTGCCGCCGGTTCGTGTTGATGAACGGCATGTTGCGGACGAACCAGTTCTCCTCGACGTGGCAGCAGAAGTGCATGAACTCGTAGATCATGTAGATGCTGGTCGTCGTGGTGATGAACAGCCACCCGACATTGGGCGTGAAGATGTTGCCGAGCACGACGGCGCCGGGGATCGACATCAGCGTGAACGTCGCCAGCGCGTAGGGCGGGAAGAACGTCACCCGGTAGTCCCGGTGGTCGGCGAAGCGCATCTCGTGGTCGGTGAAGAACTGGTGATGCTGCAGCGTGTGCCGATTGTAGACGGCCCGCCCGATCGGATTGCTCTGCGGCCGGTGCATCACGTAGCGGTGGAGCCACCACTCGAAGAAATTGCAGAACAGGAACACGACCGGGACCGTCGCGAGCTCGATCCAGCTCGGCGCGTGGATGTTCGAGACGTAGATGTACAGGGCCGTGAGGCCGATCGTGTAGATGATCGCGATGTGCAGGAAGCCGTTGTACCAGCCGGCCACGCGCTGGCGGTAATTGGCGCGGTAGTTCCGCTGCCGCTCGCTCATGCGGGTGTTGGCGAGTTCCATGATGCGCCTCCTCGCTGGGATGGGGGTGACGCCGCGCCCCCACCGAGATCTGCTAGATTAGAGATACCGTTGATATATCAGTTGTCAACCTGACCGGGCGGCGACGTCGCCACCGTCCGGTCGGGGCCGGTCCGGTCAGTGCGAGATGGCTTCCAGGGACTTGCCCTTGGTCTCGATGCCGAGGAACCCGACGCTCGCGGCGGCGATGACGAACGAGCCGGCGCCCAGGGCGAAGACGCCGCCGTGGCCGAGCACCGGCAAGATCAGGCCGATGGCGAAGGGTCCGATGAGCGAGCCGACGCGGCCGATGGCCGAGGCGCAGCCGGCCCCGGTGGCGCGCGCCCGCGTCGGGTAGAGTTCGGGCGTGTAGGCGTAGAGCACCGACCACATGCCGAACAGGAAGAACTGCATCATCAGCCCGTAGGCGATGAGCCAGCCGAACGACGGCGAGTGACCGTACAGGTAGGCGGCGACGGCGCTGCCCAGGAGCATAAGGACCGCGGTGGGCTTGCGGCCCCAGCGCTCGACGAGGATCGCCGAGGCGATGAAGCCCGGCACGCCCGCGAGCGAGATCAGGATCGTGTAGGTGACCGACTTGGCGACGCTGTAGCCGGCCTCCTGCAGGAGCGCGCCGAGCCAGGTGGTGAGGCCGTAGAAGCCCAGCAGGGCGAAGAACCACGTCAGCCAGATCATCACCGTCCGGCTGGCGTAGCCGGGGCTCCAGAGTTCGAGGAACGAGAAGCGCCGCTCGCCCCGCGCCGGCTCGGGCAGGACGGTCGGCTCCGGAAGCGGACGCCCGTCGAGGCGCAGGGCGACCTGCCGCTCGATCTGCGCCATCACCCGGTCCGCCTCCGCGTGCCGGCCGCGGTCGGCGAGCCAGCGGGGCGATTCCGGCACGAGGAAGCGGATCACGAACAGGAACAGCGCCGGCACGGCCTGCGCGAGGAAGACAGCGCGCCAGTCGAAATAGCTGAGCAGCACGTAGCTGAGGCAGCCGGCCGCGATGAAGCCGAGCGGCCAGAACCCTTCCATGATGGCGAGGTAGCGGCCGCGCTTGGCGGTCGGCAGGAACTCCGAGACGATGGCGAGCGCCACCGGGAACTCCATGCCCATGCCGAAGCCGAGCAGCAGGCGGGCATAGCCCAGCATCGTCGCGTCCGGGGCGTAGGCGCACCAGAGGCTGCCGAGCCCCCAGAACACCATGCTGATCTGGAAGACCACCTTCCGCCCGAACCGGTCGGCGAGCATGCCCGACAGGGCCGCGCCCGCGAACATGCCGATGAAGCTCATGCTCGAGAGCAGTCCCGCCTGGGCGGTCGTCAGGCCGAACTCGGTCTTGATCGATCCGAGGAGGAAGGTGAGCGAGCCGAGATCGATCGAATCGAAGAACCACGCCGTGGCGATGATGAGGAAGATGTTGCGCTGGAAGGCGGTCATCGGCAGCCGCTCGAGGCGCGCCGCGATCAGCGCGCCCGACCCGACCGCGGCGCGAGCGGTGGCGTCCGCGGTCACCCGGTCCGGCAGCACGTCGCCGGCGGAAATCGCTACAGGCCCTGCCATGGCTCAACCTCCCTCGCAGTTATATGCGGCGAGTCGTCATGCAGGATATTACTAAGATGCGCAAGATATATCAGACGTATGCCCTTGCGCGGTGCGCGGGCCCGCCCCATGCACGCGGATCGCGGCGTGGTGTGCGGGCCCGGCCGTGGCGGGGGTGTCGTCCATGAACTTCGTGACCGGGAAGACGACGTCCGTCCGCGCCGCCGAGCCGGGCCGCAAGCGGGCGCGGAAGGCCGTGAAAGGGGCGTCCCAGGAGGCCCCACAGGAGGCCTCCCAGGGGGCCTCTTATGCCGCGGGCGGCAACGACGATCTGCCCGACCTGACGCTGACCGACCGGGCCTACCAGCAGCTGGAAGAGATGATCACGACCCTGGTGCTCCCGCCCGGCCTCGTGCTCGGCGAGCAGAACCTGGTCCAACGGCTCGGGATCGGGCGGACCCCGATCCGGGAAGCCCTTCAGCGCCTCGCGCGCGACGGGCTCGTCGTGGTCATGCCGCGGCGCGGCATCCTGGTGTCGGACATCAACGTGCGCTCGCAGCTGCGGCTCCTTGAGACGCGGCGCGTCTTGGAGCGCCTGATCGCCCGCCTCGCCGCGGAGCGATCCACCCGCGAGGAGCGCGAGGTCTTCGCGGGGCTCGCGCAGGACATGCGCGACGCGGCCGCGGCGTCGGACGATCTGGCGTTCATGCGCCTCGACCGGCAGTTCAACGAGCTGATCGCGACGGCCTCGCGCAACGAGTTCGCCGTGCGCTCGCTGGAGAGCATGGCGGGCCTGTCGCGGCGGTTCTGGTACCAGCACTACAAGCAGGCGGCCGATCTGCCGCTGACCGCCAACCTCCACGCGGACGTCTGCGAGGCGGTCGCGCGTCGCGACGTCGAGGCTGCCGGCGCCGCGTCGGACAGGCTCGTCGACTACATCGAGAGCTTCGCCCGCAAGACGTTGGATCTCTGAGGTCGCGCGACGGGACCCGTGTCGGGCGGTCGGCGCGGCGGTCAGTCAGGGGAGGGGCGGGCGGCGGCCGGCGATCCAGTCCCGGCCGCCCCTCTGTCGTGACCCCTACGACGCGACGCGCGCGGAGTCTCCGAGGCGGGGTGCTCCCGGCGAGCCGGTCACGCGGGGGCTCCCAGAGCGACCGGCTGGGTCGCGCGGCGGTAGATCAGGAGCGTGGCGACGAGGCCGCACGCCCCGCCGAAGGCCATCCACAGCCCGGGGGCCGCGCGGTTGCCCGTGGCCTCGATGAGCCACGTGGAGACGAGGGGCGTGAAGCCGCCGAGGAGTGCCGTCGCCAGCGAGTAGGCGAGGGAGAAGCCGGCCGTGCGCACGCTCGCCGGGATCACCTCGGTCAGCGCGACCACCATCGCGCCGTTGTAGCTGCCGTACAGGAAGGACAGCCACAGGAGAGCGATCAGCATGTTCCCGAAGCTCGGGTTGGCCACGAGCCAGCCCAGCACCGGGTAGGCGGTGAGCAGGGTCAGCGCCGAGAACACCAGCAGGAGCGGCTTGCGCCCGATCCGGTCGGACAGGGCCCCCATGACCGGCAGCCAGAACAGGTTCGACAGCGCGGTGCAGAAGGTCACGAGAAGGCTGTCGGTGTCGGACAGCTTGAGCACGGCCTTGCCGAAGGTCGGGGTGTAGACGGTGATCGTGTAGAACGAGATCGTGGTCATGCCGACGAGCAGCATGCCGAGCAGCACGATCTGCCAGTTGCTGGCGAGCGAGCCGAACACCTCCTTCATGGAGGGGCGGTGCTTGCGCTTCAGGAACTCCTCCGTCTCCTCCAGCGACCGCCGGATGTAGAACAGGAACGGCACGATCGCGCAGCCGATGAAGAACGGGATCCGCCAGCCCCAGTCGTTCATGTCGGCGAGCGAGAGGGCGTGGTTGAGGATGTAGCCGATCACGGCGGCGAACATGACCGCGACCTGCTGGCTGCCGGATTGCCAGGACACGTAGAAGCCCTTGTTGCCGGGGGTGGCCATCTCCGACAGGTAGACGGAGACGCCGCCGAGCTCGACGCCGGCCGAGAAGCCCTGCAGCAGGCGCCCGACGAGGACCAGGAAGGGCGCGAACAGGCCGATCGTGCCGTAGCCGGGGACGAAGGCGATCAGGATCGTGCCGGCCGCCATGATGCCGAGCGTGACGATCAGCCCCTTCCGGCGGCCGATACTGTCCACGTAGGCGCCGAGGAAGATCGCGCCGAGGGGCCGCATCAGGAAGCCGGCGCCGAACGTCACGAAGGTCAGCATCAGCGAGGCGAACTCGTTGCCGACCGGGAAGAAGGTCTTGGAGATGTAGGTGGCGTAGAAGCCGAACAGGAAGAAGTCGAACATCTCCAGGAAGTTGCCGCTGGTCACGCGCAGGACCGTGGCGACTTTGGAACTCGACGGATGGGCCTGTATCATTGCTGTCTCCCTCAGGCGCCGGAGCGGTCGCAACCGCACGAGGGAAGCGTCGGTTCTGAACGGCTGACGATCGCTCGTGGCGATCGGGCTGCAGCCGCAAACCAATCCTCCCATGTATTCGCGCCGACTTCGCAGCGCTTGACGCCGCTATACGCCGGTCAACCTGTCACGAAGCTGTCGCGGGACCCGGTCTCAGCGGCCTTCCATGGCGCGCCGCCAGCGCCGCAGCATGCGGGCGTGCCGGATCTGGTCGAGATTGGCCAGCAGCTCCGGCCCGACCGGGACCGGCCGCAGGGCCGTGGCGGACGCGACCGGGTCGTCGGCCCGGCGGGCATCCGTCCGGGCCGGCGTGAGCGACCGGGCGGCGAGCCGCGCCTGCCCCTCGCGGGAGAGCATGTAGTCGAGGAACATGCGGGCTGCGACGGGATGCGGCGCGTCCTTCGCGATGAAGGCGATCCGCGAGACGAGGAGCGTGTAGTCCGTGGGCAGCACGAGGCCGATCGCCGGATCGTGCCGGGCCCGCTCGAGGGCGTAGGCGCCGAACACGCCGTAGGCGAGGACGGCCTCGCCCGCGGCGATGCGGTCGAGCATGGTCTCCGTCCGGGTGTAGAGCTTCACGCCGGCCTGCCCGAGGGCTGAGACGAGGTCCCACGTCCGGGGCGTCACGTCCGCGTCCTGCGCGAGGATGAGCGAGCCGACGCCGCTCCGCTCCGGATCGTAGGCGGCGACCTTCCCCTGCCACGTCTCGGGGTGGTCCGTCAGGGCTCGGATCAGGTCGGCGCGGGTCTGGGGAACCTGCTCCGGCGGGAGGAGCGTCCTGTTGTAGGCGATGGCGATCGGCTCGGCCGTGACGCCGAACGCCTCGTTGCGCCACACGGCCCAGGCCGGCAGGGAGGCCGCCTCGGGGGACGCGTAGTGGGCGGCGTAGCCGTCGTTCACCAGCTTGATCTGGCGATCCATGGCGGAACTCCACACGATGTCCGCCTCGACCGCGCCGGCCGCGGCCTCCTCCACGAAGCCGTCGTACAGGGTCGCGGAATTCATCTTGGTGTAGGAGACCGCCACGCCGGGATGGGCCTCGCGGAAGCCCGCGAGGAGGTCGGCGACCTCGGCCTCGTCGGTCGTCGCCCGCACGACCACGACGGTCGCGCCGCGGGCCGCGGCGGACCCGGTCCCCTCGGCCGTCGGAGATGGTTCGACCTGTGCCGAGGCCGGGCCCGGACCGGCCATCAGCAGCAGGACGAGGCCGACGACAGCGGGAGCGCGCACCAGGGTCTGCCCTTCGAGAGCCGCGGGAGTCCCCGCAGCTTCGCCGTGCAGAGACCGGGCGGGAATGCTAAACTCGGAGGACCGCTTCGGCCAACACGATCGATGACGGGAGGAGCATGCGCGTTCTGGTCGTCGAGGACGATGCCGCCCTGGCGCGCGGCCTCGTCGCCGCCCTCCGGCACGGCGGATACGCCGTCGACCACGAGGCGGACGGAGCGGACGCGGTGCAGCTCGCGCTGAGCGAACCCTACAGCCTCATCGTCCTGGACCTCGGCCTGCCGGGTCTGCCGGGCTTCGAGGTCCTCAAGGCCGTCCGGGCGGCCGGCTCGACCGTTCCGGTCATGATCCTGACCGCGCGCGACGCCATCAGCGACCGCGTCCGCGGGCTCGATCTCGGGGCGGACGATTACCTGCTCAAGCCGTTCGACCTCGCCGAGTTCGAGGCGCGGGTGCGGGCGCTCGTCCGCCGCGGGCAGGCGGTGCCGAACCCGGTCCTGCGCTGCGGCGCGCTGGAGCTCGACCGGGCCGCGGGCACCGTGACCCTCGGCGGGGCGCCCGTCGCGCTGCGCCGCCGGGAACTCGCCGTCCTGACCATCCTGATGACGCGCGCCGGGAAACCCGTCCCGAAGGAACGGCTCAGCGCCGAGATCTTCGGCTTCGACGAGGCGGTCGCGCCGAACGCCCTCGAACTCTACGTCGCCCGCCTGCGGAAGAAGCTGCAGCCGGACGGTCCCGAGATCCGCACGATCCGCGGCCTCGGCTACCTGCTGATGCCGGTGTGACCCGGCCGCGCGCGCCCTCGATCCGGCGGCGCCTGCTCGTCCGCATGCTGCTCCCGGCCCTGGCGCTCGCGCTGCTGCTGGGCTTCGTCGGCGCGCTCGTGATCCGGAACGTCGTGGAGACGACGCACGACCGCCTGCTCGACGGGTCCGTCCTGGCGATCGCCGAGCGGCTGACCGTGGAGGACGGCGAGGTGTCGGTCGACCTGCCCCGCGTCGCCCTCGGGATGCTGGAGAGCCAGGCGCAGGACCGGATCTACTACAGCGTCACCTACGGCGGGGCGCTGGTGACCGGCTATCGCGACCTCCCGGGCCTGGACGTCGATACGCTCCCGCTCGGGGTGACGAACCATCGCGACGGCATCGTCCGCGGGGCGGCCGTGCGGATCGCCGCCCAGGCCCGGCGGGTCTACGGGAAGCCGGACCCGGTCCTCGTGCAGGTCGCCGAGACGCGCGAGGCCCGCCAGGGCCTAGAGCGACGCCTGCTCGCCGGGCTCGCACTGGCCGAGCTGGGGCTGATGGGCCTGATCGGGGCCCTGTCGTGGTACAGCATCGACAGCAGCCTGAGGCCGCTGACCCGGCTGAGCGACGCGATCGACCGGCGGGCGGTCCCGGGCGCGATCAACCTGCAGCCGCTGGACGTGGCCGGGGTGCCCCGCGAGGCGCTGGCCCCGGTGCTCGCCCTCAACACGCTGCTCGAGCGCCTGGAGCAGGCGATCGCGGGGGAGCGCACCTTCACGTCGGACGCCTCGCACCAGCTGCGGACGCCGCTCGCCGTGCTCAGGATGCACGTGGAACTGCTCCGCAGGATCACGCCCGGGGAACCGGCCCACGCCGCGGCGATCGACGATATCGACGGAGCCGCGCGGCGCCTGGAACGCCTTCTCGCGCAACTGATCGCGCTCGCCCGCGCCGATGCGGGCGCGGCCGCCACGGACGCCGCCGCGGCGATCACCGACCTGAACGACATCGCGGCCCGCGTGGTCACGGAGCAGGTGCCCCACGCCCTCGCGCGCGGGGGCGAGATCGTGCTCGATCGCCCCGACGGCGCGGTATCGGTCGTGGGCGATGCGTTCATCGTCGGCGAGATCCTCACCAATCTCGTGGACAACGCGATCCGCTACAACCGTCCCGAAGGCACCACCGTCGTCCGTGTCCGGCGCACGGAGACCGGCGCCTGCGTGGACGTCGAGGACGAGGGCCCGGGCATACCGCCGGAGGTGCGCGAGAAGGTCTTCGAGCGATTCTACCGTGTCGCGAGGCGAGACGGTCCTGACGGCAGCGGCCTCGGGCTCGCGATCGTCCGAGCCCTCGCGGACCGGATCGGCGGGGCGGTCACGCTCGGTTCCCGCGCAGGCGGATCGGGCCTGGTCGCGCGGGCGAGCTTCCGCGCGCCGTAGTCGCTGCACGGGACGACGGTCCGGTGCGTTCGGCCCTGTCCGGCCGTCCGACCCGGGTCGCCTTCGCCGTGGTTGCCTGCTCGGATCTGCGCCGGCCTGCTCTCGTGCCCGGCCGGAACAGGCCGACGCCCTACGGTAAGCTGAAGCCGGCGGGGAGCTGCGCACCTGCGCGCCGGCGTCTCGGACACGTCATCCGATCAAAGCACTTGAAAGATACCGCACGGTAGGTATCTTCGAGGCGGGAACGATTCCCGTCACTCCCGGGAAAGGGCCATGGCGACCGCCTATCATCGCAAGAAGCGGCCCGAGCTCGTCCGGCGCGCGCTGCTCGATTGCGCAGCCAAGCTCGCCCTGGAACAGGGCCTGTCCGCCGTCACCGTGCAGGCGGTCTGCCACGCCGCCGGGGTGACCAAAGGGGCCCTGTTCCACCACTTCCCGAGCAAGCAGGCCCTGGTCGAGGGCGTCGTCGCCGACCTGATCGCGCAGCTCGACGCGGAGATCGACGCGGCGATGGCGAAGGATACCCGGCCGTACGGCCGGTACACCCGCGCCTACGTCGACATCACGCTGCACGACCCGATGATGACCGAGGGCAGCCAGTGGGCCGCTCTCCACATCTCGATCCTCGCCGAGCCGCCCCTGCGCCGCATGGTGTCGGCCTGGTTCGCGGAGCGCCTGCACCGCCACCGCGACACCGACGGGAGTGCCGACCTCGAGTTCGTCCGGCTCGCCGCCGACGGCGCGTGGCTCGCCTACCTCGTGCGCGAGAAGCCGAGCGACCCGGTCCCCGCCCTCGACGCGCTCCGCGACCGCCTCGTCGCGATGACATTGGCTGAACCGTCCGCGCACCCGGGCGGCGACCGGGACTGAGCCATGGGATCGACCTCGATGGATGGGTTCGCCCCCGCCCGCGGCGCGGACGGGCCGGGCGATGCCGCGGAATACGGCGACCTGGCCGCGCGGCACGTCTCCGTCGCTCGGATCCTCACCCTGTTCCGCCCCTACGCGAGCCGGATCGCGCTCGTCATCGGGCTGATCGCACTCGCCTCCGCCGCGGGGCTCGCCGCCCCGTTCCTGCTCCGCGAGATCGTCGACGTCGCGCTGCCGCGCGCCGACCTCGGACTGCTCGGCCGGCTCGCCGCCGGCATGGTCGGCCTCGCCGCGCTCGGGGCGGGCATCGGCGTGCTGCAGGCCCTCGTCACCGCGAAGGTCGGGCAGGCCCTCATGCACGACCTCCGGGTCCGCGTGTACGCGCACCTGCAGTCGCTTCCGCTCGGGTTCTTCACGGCGACCCGCTCCGGCGACATCCAGTCCCGCATCGCGAGCGACATCGGCGCCCTCCAGGCGCTGGTCACCCACACGGCGGGTGAGGCCACGCGCAACGCCAGCGCGGTGGTGATGACCGCCGCGGCCATGCTGCTGCTGGAATGGCGGCTCGCCCTGTTCTCGTTCCTGGTCCTGCCGGCGGCGACCTGGATCAGTGTCCGCGTCGGCCGGTTGCGCGAGGAGACAACCTACGCGCAGCAGGAACGCATCGCCGAGATGACGTCCGCGGTGCAGGAATCCCTCTCGGTCTCCGGCATCGTCCTCGCCCGCACGATGGGCCGCGTCCCCCATCTCGCGGAGCGCTTCGCGCGGGCCTCGCGCGCGGTGGCGAACCTGGAGGTCCGGTCCCACACGGCCGGGCAGTGGCAGTGGTCGGTCATCGACCTCGTGCTGCAAGCCCTGCCGGCCCTGACCCTGTTCCTCGGCGGCTGGATGGCGGGCGCCGAGACGACCATGACCATCGGCACTCTCGTCGCGATGATCGCGCTGCAGGAGCAGATGCTGTTCCCGCTCGAGGAGGTCCTGCGCATGGGCGTCGAGGCCCGGAAGACGCGGGCCCTGTTCGCGCGCATCTTCGAGTACCTCGACAAGCCGGTCGGCATCACCGAGCGGCCCGACCCCGTCACCCTCGACCCCGCCGAGGTCGCCGGCCACGTGCGCCTCGACGGCGTAACGTTCTCCTACGACCGAGCCGGCCCCGCGACGATCGCCGGCGTCACGCTCGATATCCCCGCCGGGTCGCACACCGCCATCGTCGGCGCGACCGGCTCGGGCAAGTCCACCCTCGGCCATCTCCTGGCCCGGCTCTACGACGTCGATGGCGGCGCCGTGCTCTACGACGGCGTCGACGTGCGCGACCTGAGTCTCGCCTCCCTCTCCGAGGTGCTCGGGGTCGTGACGCAGGACCCGTTCCTCCTCCATGCCAGCGTGGCCGAGAACCTGCTCTTCGCCCGGCCGGATGCGACGGTCGCGGAGATGGTCGCGGCGGCCCGGACGGCCCAGTTGCACGACATGGTCGCCGCCCTGCCGGACGGGTACGACACGCTGGTGGGCGAGCGCGGGCACCGCTTCTCGGGCGGCGAGCGGCAGCGCCTCTCGCTGGCACGGACCATCCTGCGCGACCCGCGCGTGCTGCTGCTCGACGAGGCGACGAGCGCCCTCGACACGGCGACGGAGCGGGCGATGGTCGAGGCCCTTGCCCGTCCGGGCAAGCCCCGCACGACCATCACCGTCGCCCACCGCCTCTCGACCGTCCGCCGGGCCGACCAGATCGTCGTGCTCGATCGGGGGCGCGTGGTCGAATGCGGCACGCACGAAGCCCTGCTCGCCCGCGGAGGCGCCTACGCGCGCCTCGTGCGCAAGGCGGCCTGACGACCACGATTCCAGGACGGATCTCCATGCCTTCAAACGCACCGGCCCGGCGGTCGCCGACCCTCGCCGCCCTCGGCCTCGTCGCGGCGCTCGCCCTGCAGGGCTGCAAGCCCGGGGCGGACGGTCAGGCACCGGGCGGTCCCGGATCGGCGGGTTCGCCGCCCGACGTCTCGACCGCTCGGGCCGAGCCCGGGACGGTGCCCCGCACCCTCGACCTGCCGGGTCGCCTCACCTCCACGCGGGTCGCCGAGGTCCGGGCCCAGGTCGCCGGCATCATCCAGGAGCGCGCTTTCGAGGAAGGCAGCCTCGTCCGGAAGGGCGATGTCCTCTTCCGCATCGACCCCGCCGTCTACCGGGCCGAGGTCGATGCCAAGTCCGCGGCTCTCGACCGGGCCGAGGCCACGCGGGTGCAGGCGCTGAAGCAATCCGAGCGCACCGAGACCCTTCTGGAGCGTCAGGCGGCCAGCACAGCCCAGCACGACCTCACGATCGCCGCCCTGCGCCAAGCCGAGGCCGACGTCGCGAGCGCGAAGGCGCAGCTCGCCCGCGCCCGGATCGACCTCGACTACGCGACCGTGCGGGCGCCCATCGCCGGCCGCATCGGCCGGGCCCTCGTCACGGAGGGCGCCCTCGTGGGCCAGGGCGAGGCGACCAAGCTCGCGCTGATCCAGCAGGTCGATCCGATCTTCGCCGATTTCAACGCCCCCGCGGCCGATCCGGGCCGGCTGGCGGAGCGGGCCACGGGCAAGGAGGAGACGGCGGTCCGCCTCGTCCTGCCCGACGGCGCGCTCCACGCCGATGCCGGGCGTCTGCTGTTCACGGATGTGAGCGTCGACCCCGGCACCGGGCAGGTGTCGCTCAGGGCCACGTTCCCGAACCCGAAGGTCGTCCTGCTGCCGGGCACCTATGTCCGTATCCGCCTCGCGCAGGGGACGGTGCCGGGCGCGGTCGTCGTCCCGGCCCAGGCCATCCAGCGGTCGAGTGCCGGCGTCGCGCAGGTCTTCGTGGTCGGGGAGGACAGGATTGTCGCGCTGCGCCCCGTGCGGGCGGGGGCGCTGACGGATGCGGGCTGGATCGTCGAGGACGGGCTCAAGGCCGGCGAGACCGTCGTGGTCGAGGGTTTCCAGCGGATACAGCCCGGCATGGCGGTGAACCCGGCGCCCTGGCAGGGCGCCCGGACGTCCTCCGCCTCCGCGAAGCCCTGACCGCGCCGGGACCGCACCATGACCCGCTTCTTCATCGCGCGCCCGATCTTCGCCTGGGCGATCTCCATCTTCATCGTGCTGGTGGGGGCGATCTCCCTCGCGTTCCTGCCGGTGTCGCAATACCCGGACGTGGCGCCCGTCACGATCCAGGTGAGCGCGACCTATCCTGGTTCTCCGCCCGAGCGGCTCTACGACGGGGTCACGCGCATCATCGAGGAGGAGCTGAACGGCATCCCCGGGCTGATGTACTTCGAGAGCACCAGCGACACGTCCGGCATGGCGCAGATCATGGCGTCCTTCGCGCCGGGCTCGGACCCGTCGAAGGCGACGGTGGCGGTGCAGAACCGGATCAAGCGGATCGAGGCGCGCCTGCCCCGGGCGGTGACACAGCAGGGCGTCATCGTCGAGGAGGCCAGCACCAGCTTCCTGCAGTTCGTCACCGTCTCCTCGAAGGACGGCTCCTTGAGCGAGACCGACCTCGGCGACATCGCCGCCCGCCGCCTCCTCGGCGAGTTGCGACGGGTGCCGGGCGTCGGCCGGGCCACCCTGTTCTCGTCCGAGAAGGCGCTGCGCATCTGGATCGACCCGGTCAAGCTCGTCGGGTTCGGGATGACGCCGGGCGACGTCACGGCCGCGGTGGGGGCGCAGAACGCGCAGGTCGCGTCAGGGACCGTCGGCGCGCAGCCCGCGGCCGAGGGCCAGCGCATCGCCGCGAACGTGCTGGTGAAGGGGCAGCTGACCACGCCCGCCGAGTTCGCCGAGATCGTGCTGCGCGCCAACCCCGACGGGTCGCTCGTGCGCCTGCGCGACGTGGCCGAGGTCGAGCTCGGCGGCCAGTCCTACACGATGCAGACCCGCCTCGACGGGCGCCCGGCCGCCGGCATCGGCATCCAGCTCGCCCCGGGCGCGAACGCGCTCGCGGCCGCCGGCGGCGTCAAGGCGAAGCTCGCCCAGCTCCAGCGCACGCTGCCCGCCAACATCCGGGTGACGGTGCCCTACGACACCACGCCCTTCGTCGAGGTGTCGATCCGGAAGGTGCTGATGACGCTCGCCGAGGCGATGGCCCTCGTCTTCGCGGTGATGTTCCTGTTCCTGCAGAACGTCCGATACACCCTCATCCCGACCATCGTGGTGCCGGTGGCGCTGCTCGGCACCTGCGGCGCGCTGTTGCTCGCCGGCTTCTCGATCAACGTGCTGACCATGTTCGGCATGGTGCTGGCCATCGGCATCCTCGTCGACGACGCCATCGTGGTGGTCGAGAACGTCGAGCGCATCATGGGCGAGGAGGGGCTCCCGCCGAGGGAGGCCACCGCCAAGGCGATGGGCCAGATCACCGGCGCCATCGTCGGCATCACCTCGGTGCTGGTCGCGGTGTTCGTGCCGCTCGCCTTCTTCCCCGGCTCGGTCGGGGTGATCTACCGGCAGTTCGCCGTCAGCATGGCGACCTCGATCGCCTTCTCGGCTTTCCTGGCCCTCTCGCTGACGCCCGCGCTCTGCGCCACGCTGCTGAAGCCGGTCGAGAAGGGCCACCATCATGCCAAGGGCGGCTTCTTCGGCTGGTTCAACCGCCGTTTCCACGCCGGCACGGGGGCCTACCGGTCCGGCGTGGCGGGCCTGCTGCGCCGGCCCGTTCGGGCGCTCCTGGTGTACGGCCTCCTCGTGGCCGCGCTCGGCTGGGGCTACTGGCGCATGCCGTCGAGCTTCCTGCCCATCGAGGACCAGGGCTACGTCATCGTCGACGCGCAGACCCCGCCGGAATCCGCCACCGGCCGCACGCTCGACGTGGCCAAGCGCATTGAGGAGCACTTCGCCAAGGAGCCCGGCATCGACAGCCAGACGCTGCTCCTCGGGTTCGGCTTCTCGGGCCAGGGGCAGAACGCGGCCATCAACTTCGTCGGGCTGAAGCCCTGGGGCGAGCGCGGGCCGCAGGACAGCGCCGACGCCATCACGACCCGCGCCAACGCCGCCCTCGGCGGCCTGCCCGACGCCATCGCCATGTCGCTCTCGCCGCCGGCCATCGACTCGCTCGGCAATTCGAGCGGCTTCGCCTTCCGCCTCCAGGACAAGGCGCAGCAGGGCCACGCGGCGCTGGCGGCCGCGCGCGACCAGCTCGTCAAGGCGGCGTCCCAGAGCCCGATCCTGCAGGGCGTCTACGTCGAGGGCCTGCCGACCGCGCCGCAGATCGAGCTCGTCCTCGACCGGCAGAAGGCCAGCGCGCTGGGTGTCACCTTCGCCGACATCAACGACGCCCTCTCCACGAGCCTGGGTTCGGCCTACGTCAACGACTTCCCGAACCAGGCGCGGATGCAGCGGGTGATCGTCCAGGCCGAGGCGGCCCGGCGCATGAAGGCGGAGGATCTGCTCGACCTGAACGTCCGCAACGCCAAGGGGCAGATGGTGCCGTTCCAGTCCTTCGCCCGGGTGCAATGGACGATGGGCCCGTCGCAGGTCGTGGGCTTCAACGCCTACCCGAGCATCAAGATCTCCGGCAGCGCCGCCCCCGGCTACGCCAGCGGCGACGCCATGGCCGAGATGGAGCGCCTGGCGGGGCAGTTGCCGCCGGGCTTCGACTTCGCCTGGACCGGGCAATCGCTGCAGGAGAAGCTGTCGGGCTCCCAGGCGGTCTATCTGCTGGCGCTGGCGCTGTTCTGCGTCTTCCTCTGCCTCGCCGCGCTCTACGAGAGCTGGTCGATCCCGCTCGCCGTGCTGCTCGTGGTGCCGACCGGCGTGGTCGGCGCGGTCTTCGCGATGCTGATGCGGGACATGCCGAACGACGTCTACTTCAAGGTCGGCCTGATCACGGTGATCGGCCTGACCGCGAAGAACGCCATCCTGATCATCGAGGTGGCCAAGGACTTCGTGGCCAGGGGCGTGCCCGTCCGGGAGGCGGCGCTGGAGGCGTGCGAGCTGCGCTTCCGGCCCATCGTCATGACCTCGTTCGCCTTCATCCTCGGCGTCGTGCCGCTCGCCGTCGCGACGGGGGCCAGCATGAACAGCCAGCGGGCCATCGGCACGGGCGTTCTCGGCGGCATGGTCACCGCGACGGTGCTCGCCGTCTTCGTCACGCCGCTCTTCTACGTCCTGATCGCGCGGGTCTTCGGTTCCGCGGCGGCCGGCCAGCCGGAGGCCGGTCCCGTCCGGCGCGGCATCCCGGTGCCCTGAGGGTGCTCGTCCTTGCCAGGGGCGCGGCGGGACATCCCTCCGCTGACGCGAGCCGCGCAGCCGCAGGTGACCGACGGGGTCGGGTGGGCTTCCGCGGGTCCGCTTCGGGAACGGCACTCCGGAAAAGATGCCCTTCGCCGCTTGCAGATTTCCCGACCGAGAGCCGGAGGGCTTTCAGGGCGCTTGATCTATCGGCGACCATGTTGTACCGAACGGTACAACATGGTCCTGAGAGGTGATCCCGATGTCCCGACCCCCGCTTCCCCCGTTCACCGAGGAATCCGCGATCCAGAAGGTGCGTCTTGCCGAAGATGGCTGGAACACGCGCGATGCGGCCAAGGTCGCGCAGGCCTATACGCCCGACACGCGCTGGCGGAACCGCGTCGAGTTCGCGACCAATCGCGAGGAGGCGCAAGCTTTCCTCACTCGGAAGTGGAACAAGGAGCACGAATACAGACTGATCAAGCAGTTGTGGGCCTTCACCGGCAACCGTATCGCGGTGCGCTATGCCTACGAGTATCGCGACGACGGCGGGCACTGGTTCCGCGCCTACGGCAATGAGAACTGGGAGTTCGCCGAAGACGGATTGATGGCGCACAGGCATGCCAGCATCAACGAGATGCCGATCACCGAGGCGGAACGGAAGTTCCGTTGGCCGCTCGGGCGCAGACCCGACGATCACCCCTCGCTGAGTGACCTGGGCCTTTGAGCACGAAGCGCGTCCTCACCGAACGTGCCGGTGCCGTGCCGGCACTCGCGGAAGCGTTCCGCGAGCACGGGTTCGAGGGCGCGAGCCTGTCGGTGCTGTCGAAGGCGACTGGCCTCGGCAAGGGCAGCCTCTACAACTTCTTTCCCGGCGGGAAGGAAGAGATGATGGAGGCGGTTCTCGCCGACATAGACGCTTGGTTCGAGAAGCTCATCTTCTCGACGTTGGAGCATGCGCGCGATCCGACAGCGGCCGTCACGTCCATGATCGACGATGTGACGGAATACTTCCGATCCGGCAGGAGAGTCTGTCTCGTCGGCTGCATTGGCCTGAATGCCTCCGGAGCCGTTTTCGCGGAGCGGATAAGGAGCTACTTCGCGCGCTGGATATCGGCTCTGGCCCGGTGCCTGAGAGCCGGCGGCGTTCACGAACCGCAAGCCTCGCAACTCGCTGAGGAGGCGGTTTCGGGGATACAGGGCGCGATCGTGCTGGCGCGAGCCTTAGAGGACGATGCCGTCTTTCTCCGGGTGGTTCATCGACAGCGTTCCGTCTTGATCGATGCATTCGCCAATTCTAGTGCGGAATGATGGAGGTCTGATCATTCGCAGTGGCCTGCCATGACAATTACACATTCAACGATCAGTCGAAATTTGTAACATTTGACGCTCGCGACGAATTGTTCGCCCGATCGAGTGTGCCCGGCGACGATCCGTCTCCACCGCGATCAAGTCCGCATTTCTCGTCGTGAACTGCACTCGGCATATGAGACGGTGACACCGCTGCTTGCATCCGAATGTCCGGTTCGGGGATGCCGCTGAACAGGCCGGAATGGCTGGGTTGGGTCGCGAGGCGTCCGTCCTCTCTTCCGGCAGCCGGCCTTCCGTGCCGATCACCCGGCGTCCGCCAGCATCGGCCGCCGCAGACCGCCCGCACGAGCGTCTCCGACGGGTGAATCTCTGCCGTTCCGTTTCCGAGCTGCAGGGGCATCGGAGCGGACGACTTCGTTCCGCAAGCGCCCCGATCTTCCGTAATCTCGGGGATGGCCGCGGTCGCCATCTGCCTGGCTCGATCGGGCCGACGTCCAGGCCGCACCGAGCCGTGTCGCGGCTCGCAAGCTGAACCAAACTGTCTCGGGAAATCCGGCGTGGTACAGCGATCGCGGCCGCCGGGTGCCGGTCCCTCGATCGACCCGACAGCCGACCGATATTTACCAAGCCGTTCGATGTCCTGGGAAGCTCCGGGGTCAGGTTGCGTAGTTGTCTTGAGACTCAACCACAGGCTGCATAATCTGCGGCTATGCGCGTCACATCCGCCATTGGCCTCGCCTCCGTGTTGCTCTCTGCGGGGTCCGCCGTCGCCTTCGCCCCCGCGCTGTTCGCGGCGGGACCGGCCGCCGTAGCCCAGCTGTGTACGGAGAGTGCAGGGACCGTCTCTTGTGCGAACGGTTATGCGGGCTTCCGAGGCCCCTCGGGGAAGCTCTGGATTGGCAAAGATCGCCGGGGGACCGTGATCGTCAGCATCGATGATCGTCGGAACGATCAGGAGCCATCCCGGCGCGAGCAGGATCACGGACGCTTCGTCCTCGAGCAGGCGTGGTGAGGCTCGGATCTTTCGCCCGTCGCCGCTGCCGTGCAGTTGAGACCCGGGTCGTGGCGTGACGGGCGGTGGCTCTCTCGGAGCGCCGCCAGTGACGAGGCCGCGAACCGGAAACTTGGTCAGGCCGTGGGCGCCTCACGCCTTATCGGAGGCCGATCCAGCAGATCGCGCATCCTGCGGGTCGATGGGGTCATCGATGGGTCAGGGCTGACCGGCCGGCTCCGGACGGGACCGATCGAGAGGATGGGTTGGCGACCCGTCGCAGACGGTCGAGACGTTCCGGCCTGACAGCCAGCCGCGGCCGTGCGGGGTCAGGTTTCCCCACGCTCCAACAGCAGGCGGTAATCGGCCAGGGTCATTGTCCCGGTGTCGCGCGGGTCGATCGCTCGCCGATCGCGGTCGGGCAGAACATCCGCGAACAGATCGATCCTCTTCCAGGCCGGGACCTCGCCCGCTCGTGCCCGCCCCGGCACGAAGCCTGACGCAGCCTCCCGACGGTAACGGTGGATGTAGCGCGGGCAGTTCACGAACACCTCGGCGATATCGATCTTGAGCACCAGCTCGGCGCCAGGATGACGTTCCAGGTCCCTCGCGTCGCGGGCGATCCGCGCCGTGCCGTGGAGGCGCAGGCGGTGCGGCGTCTCGAAGTCGATGAACAGCAGGCCGAGCTTCGGGTTGGTCTTCCGTGAAGGTCCGCGAGAAAAGCAGATGGGGTGGATGGCTCCCGCTCCGACTGACGGCATCTCGGTGCCAAGATGTGGTCGCTGTCGAAGCAGCAGCCACGCTCATGCAGG
>NZ_JBEPKM010000036.1:0-27292 GCF_040544715.1 Methylobacterium sp. 1030
GGTAACCTGGGCCACGGACGTCTCCCTCGATTGGTGCTCAACACCACCACTCTGGCACAGCGATGCCGCCGAGGGGGGCGTCCACCCCATCACCCCGAGCAGTCATTCCGCATCCGACCCAAGCCAGTCGCCCAGATCGTCATCGGCACGTCTCGAAAGCGGCCATGCCGCTCGTCGACAATTTCGGTTATCGGTGGCGAACTTGTCGGCCACCGCCCGAGCCATCAGGAGCTGCCGCTTGCAACTCGGCAAACACCCTTTGCGGGATCAAAACAGCGATCATCTGCCCATCCGCGGCGATAAAGCGAACCGCGACGGTGTCGCCTCCATCGATGGGTTTGATACCGAGGAGTACGCGCACAGCTACAACCGATGCAACCGGCGTCTCGTCGGGCATGAGCGTCCTCTCATGTGTCGTCCTGACAGCGCGTACAGCAAACTCTATACTCGCGATAGGGTCAGCCCGCCGCGAAGCATGTCAGAAGCCTGGATCGAAAAACTGCTGGAGCAGAATGCCGATATCGTGGCGGCCGATGCGGACGTCACCGGTCTGCTGCATCGTCTTCGCGTCTTGCACCAAGAAGGGCAGGACAAAGCTCAGACTGCAGGGTTGTTGGTGACCAAGCTGAAGCGGCTCCTGCGATTGAGAAATCAGCGGAATCGCAATCTTCAGCGTGCCGGCGAAACAGATTAATATCCTTCTCAGTGTCGCTTCCTGGCATTTTCCTCAAAAGTGAACCGGCGGAATCCATCCTTAGGCACCATCTAGCTTTCGACGTCAGGTCTTTGATCATTCGCCTGTTCGGCGCCGTCGAAAGCGGACTGATGGACTATCTGCGATACTGCGCGATCTGACCGCTACGGCGGCATGGCATCGACCATCGCTCCCGCAAGGGCTGCAGCTGGTCGGCGCAGTGATGAGACTCAAGGCCGTGCCGTGTCCGGCAGCGCGGCCACCACGGCGCTGGGGGAAGCGCTGCATGCGGCTGGCACAGTGATCTTCATGGCAAGCTTGTCCCGCTCGCCGGCCGCAACGAGGCCGACGAGGCCCATCGCGCGACGCAGGACGTGCAGCGCACTCAGCTTCATCGCGACGTTTGGATCGTGCAGCATCCAGCCCTGATATACGTAGAAGACCCGATCACCCTGGTCGGGCGGTGCCACTAGAAGTGTGTCCCGGCCGTGTGAAATGGGCTCTATGAACTCGATCATGACCGGACCGGCGCAAGCGCCTACCGGAACGGCGCGACGCGCGCCCTCCGCCCGCGGCAGGAAATCGTCTGCACTCGCGGCTACGATTGTGGTGGGTTCCAGAGCCGGCTCGAGCAGACAGTAGGCATAAAGGCGCCCGCACACCGAAATGACGAGGAGCAGGCAAAGCACCGCCAACGCCGCGCGAGCGGCCGGCCTCAGGCCTGTGGCGGGACCGAGCACGGCGCGCTTCCGACTGCGCGTTCGACGACAACAACGATCGGCAACACCGAGGCTATGGCTGCCGCGAGGGCGACGATGACCGAGCCAGTGCCATCATGCCAGAACAAGTAAGCCTCCTGCGAGGGCAGCATGGCTAGGATCCGAGCAACGTTGATCGCCACGACGAGGGCGGCGCTCGCCGCCAGGGCTGCGACCGCCCCACGGGTGGCCCGCCGGCCGGCGATCCTGAGCACGCACAGCCAGATGAGAGCCGCCAGAGACAGGTTGTGAAACGCCGAGCATCCCTCCAGCATGACGATTGACCAGCCTGGGCGGCCGCTCAGGTAGAGGCCAGTGGCATACAGGCCTGGGATGGCCGAGCGCCCAACCCAAGCCATGAAGGCGACTTCGGCGGGGGCGATGAGGGGATAGAACAGCTTAAAGGCTAGCTTGCTCCACAGCTCGCACAAGGAAAGGGCGAGCCAGACCTGCCCGATCTCGACCAACAGACGATCGTGGGCGCGCCGGGCGATCAGCCACAGGGCAACGATCGTCATGCCGGCATAGACCGCGTGGGCCTCGGGCAGGAGCCATGGCAGGGCGCATACGCAGAGGAAAGCGAGGTCGATCGGCCGCAGCGCCGACGGCGTCTCGCGCGAGGAGAGCACGAGCGCGACGACAGCGACGGTGGCGAACATCTCGCCGAGATCGAGCTCGATCAGGCGCTGTGTGCCCGGTCCGTGCTCGAGCAGCAGGCGCTGTAGCGCCGCCGAGAGGGCCGTGCCGCAGGCGAACACCAGCAGGGCCCAGTTGGCGGCCGGAACGGCGAAGCCGGAGGCCAGCTCCGAGCCAGCGACCGCTACGAACCCAGATCGTGGCGCGGTGTGCGCCTTCATGGAAAAGCCTGCCGGTCAAGCTTACGACTTTGCCTTGCCTTGCCGTCTGCGGCGCAGGAACGCGAGGGTGCCGCCGGCGAGGGCGAGGCCCAGCATGGCGTTGACCTCGGGTGAGGGTGCGCCTCCGGAGCGACCGCCGCCATCTCCGCCGCCGAGACCGTTGGAATGACCGGGAATGGTGCCATTGCCATTGTTGCCGCCGCCGGCGCTGTTACCGGGAGCCTGCGCCGAAACAGCAGTGATCGCCCCGAGTGTGATCGCTGTAAACAGCACAGTGCGCCCGATCGACCGAATCATCATCTCTATATTCCTACCTATAGATACTGGAATTTCCGTTTATCAGCATTATCGACTTAAACCGTCAAGCATAAATTTCGTCCAACGGGCAAAATGAGTATTCGTTGGTGCGTCTGATGCATAAACGTGCGACGTAGAAAGGTTATACACTTGCGCCGTCTGGAAGCCGCGCGTCTCTGGCGGTGTCCTTCAGGAACTGAGTGCATTTCAGGCTGCCTGATCGGCACGGGGTCCGGCGGAGCGACTGCGCCCTGCGCCGGCGCGATTCGCCCCCCTCCGGGAATAGGGGCGCAGGTCCGCGCACAAGAGCGCGTCCTGCAGCGTGGCGGGAGTCCTCTCGAAGAATGTCGCACGATCGCGAACATCGGCGGTGTAGCGGGGGCCCGCCGGGCGCCCGTGGGTCACGCTTCGTCCTGGATCGGGCTGACGACGTCTGCCTTCGTGCATTGGCGCCTGGAAGCGGACCGGCGGAAATCCACCCCGAGCCGTCATTCTGATAGCGACCCAACACAGTCGTTCACACGCGGTTGCGCTGCGCCCGGAAGCGGACCTTACCTTTTGCGATCGGGCATTCGCATATGGGCATGCTACAGAACGAGGCACGCCGTGGTCGTCCGCGGCTGTGCGCGACTGTGAGTGCCACTTGGGAACGTCGGCTCCTGGGCTGTCGAAAGGCAGCGGCCTACGGCTGAGCTGGATGAACTTCCGACCGTCCACTTCTGGGCAGCAAACGCATCGATGCGGACGTTATAAGTCTACCAATACAGACTCACGCAGGATTATTGGCATGCCGGCCGACTGTTTTGGTGGACATTGATTTGAAGTCGGTAAAATTTTCTCGATAATGACTTTTCTGTCATCCCGTCCTGAGATATAATATTCACCATAACGACTTCACAACATATGATAGAGACTCATGCGGACCGTCATTTCGACAAGTAAAATCGGGCAAAAATCACGGTTTAAACTATGGCGGGAAGCGATATCCGATCGGATGGGCCCGATAGAATTGTGTCAAACATCCGACGATATGTTCGAAGGACTGATACAATCGGCGAATATTGATAGCTTACGAATCACGCGCATTCGCGAAAGCAACGTACGGTCAGAGATCACGCCCGACAATCTCCGTCGGCGCGAGCGGACCGGGTCGATCTTCGCGCTGATCCAGCTCGCAGGCTGCTCGATCACCGTCCAAGACGGCCGGGAAGCCATCCAAAATGACGGGGACATCGTGCTTCTGGCCGATCGGCCGAACGTGCACATCTCGGGGGCGGGCAATCAGTCTCTCGTCATCGAACTCTCGCACGCTTCTTTGGAGCGCGTTTTCGGATCGGCCCAACAGTTCACCGCTCTAGCGTTCGGGGGCAAGAACGGCACCGGCGTGCTGGTGAAGAGCTTCTTTACCAATCTATTTCAGATCCATGGGGATCTCACCGGGGATACTGCCGAGCGCATGGCCGGAGTGGGTATCGATCTAGTCATTGCGAGTCTCGCCGAGCGTATGGCCAAGGAGATCCCACGGCCGGTCCACGGCAATCTTGTAGTCCTGCGGGCCAAGGCTTATGTCGCCGCTCATTTCGGCGACCCGACCCTCGATCCACCCCGGCTTGCAGCGGCGGTAGGCGTGTCGTTACGCCGGTTGCAGGAGCTATTCCGGGAGCGCGGCCAGCACATCTCCGACTGGATCTGGCAACGCCGGCTGGTGGCGGCTGCCAAGCGCTTGGCCGATCCGGCCTGCCATCACCTACCGATCGGAACGCTTGCGTATGGATGCGGCTTCAGCAACCAAGCGCACTTCACCCGGCGCTTCAAGCATCACCACGGTATGACTCCGAGGGAATACAGGATGGCCTCGGCGTTGAGAGGAACCAGGGCTATCACTGACACATGAAAACTGTTTGAATGTTGGCTTTGCCCGCTTGGCGTCCGAAAGCAGCCCGGCGGAAATCCACCCTCAACGGTCATTCCGCATCCCACCCAACCTGGCCGCCCGGACCGCCATCGGCCGCTTCTCCAAAGCGGCCGTTTGTCAGCTTCCCGGCAATGTCGGCTTGGGGGCGAAGCCCAACGTTCAGGCAGCATTGGTCAATGAACATGGCTGCTCTACTGTAGAATGATGCTCAAGCTTGACCATCTCACGATCATTGCCCCGACCTTGAAGGAAGGGGTTGATCACGTTCGCGCCTGCCTCAATCTAGACGTGCCGTTTGGCCAGCGCCACACCTACATGGGTACCCACAACCATCTCCTCCAGCTTGGCGATTTGACCTATCTGGAGATCGTTGCCGTCGATCCTGATGCCGACCGTCCTAGCTGTGCTCGCTGGTTCGGCCTCGATGACCGAACCCGTGTGCGACGCGATTGGGACGAAGGACGTCGTCTACGCGGATGGGTCGCAAGGACGGACGCTATCGACTGGGCACTCGAAGGCCGAGAAGGGACTTTCGGTCGGAAGGTCGGGCTGCCTTTCGACGCTCCCGCATTCGACTTCACCATCCCCGGGGATGGTTCGCTGCCTCTCCATGGTGCCGCTCCGTCCCTAATCGACCGACGCGGCAAAGCTCGCTCGATGGATACCATCGCTGATCTCGGCGCACGTCTAACGGGATTTACTCTTCAACACCCGGAGGCCGATCGGGTTACTACGTTATTGCGATATTGGGACATCGATAGGCCACCAACTGTTATCCAAGGTAGTAAACTTCGCTACACAGCGCAGATCGAGACGCCAACTGGCTTGAAGAACCTAACCTGACACATCGCTCAGCGGTCAGTAGGCGCGATCGCGTCTGCTTCTTTCAGATCTCGCTCGTAAGCGGACCGACTGAAACCCACCCTGAGCGGTCGTTTGTCTTGTCGTATGGTATGCCCGGAAGTCGACCGTTTCGCCGACATATCCGCATGGGGGATGTCGATTGCTTAAGGTGTTCCGCAGAGATCCTTGCCGCCGATCAGAGCCGTGCTTGGGTTGCACCAGCCCGTCTGGACTTTTCTGGCGCTGACAGGGTCGGTAAACGCCCTGATGCCTGTCCTAACCGACCGTCAGCGGATCGAACTCGCAGTTCCCGCCTACCTCCTCTACGCGCTCACGGGCGCACCGGACGTGTTCGTTCCGGCCGACCCGGATCTGACCGCGAAGGCCGAGGCGGATATCGCCGAGCTGCGTAGCAATCTACGGACCGCCTGCCTGGAGCCGTTCGCGGACCTGACGCCGGCCAAGAGCCAAGCGCTCATACGTCGCCTTGAGCGGATCAAACGGCAGACGACCACCGACTGGCACGAACGCCCGGCGCTCGGCCTCATGCTGATGCTCTGGTGCTTCCTCAAGGACCTCACCGACCGCGAAATTCTGATCCTGTGGGAGGGCTCGGCGATGGACCGGGCGATGCAGAAGCTGCTGCCGATGTGTGAGTATGGCTTTCAGAAGCGAGAGGACGACGTTGCGGCTCAGGACCAAGCCCGCGTGTTGTTCAGCCGTCTCCAGGCCGAGGGGCTATACCGCTGACCGGCAACCTGCACCTACAGCCGCATCCGACCCGATGCGGAAGTCTGCGGAGGACGGGCCCTTCTCGGACACTCGTCCTATCGTGCCATATGTCCGGAAATCGATCGTATTTCCGACAGTAAGCTCGACCCGCCGCTGAGCGGCCTGAAACGGCCTCGTTTTTGTCGGAGAAACCTGTCGGCTTTTCTATTGCCGGATAAACGTAGCTGTAGCACTATACCGACATGCTCGTCGGATATGCCCGCGTCTCGACCCAGGATCAGAACCTCGACCTCCAGCGCGACGCGCTCACACGCGCCGGCTGCGAGCGGCTGTTCGAGGAGAAGAAGTCCAGCAAGTCCGGCACCAGGCGTCCCGCCTTCGAGGCGGCGCTCGCCTTCCTGCGCCCCGAGGATGTGCTCGTCGTCTAAAAGCTCGATCGGATCGCGGCGACGACGGCCGGATCATCGGCGCCGTGCTCTACAGCAAGCCGGGTTTTCCTCTGCCGGTTCTGCCGAGCCCCCGGACAAGCCGTCCGGCCCCGTCACGGCGCTCGCGTGCTCGGATCGCGCCGGAGCAACTCGACCTGTCCGCTTGAGCCGACACGCCACAACCGGTTTGGATCGTACGCCTTCCATGGTAAGGATCCAGGCCGATGATCGGCGGCTCATCGGCATCAGCTCGCCGGCCATGCTGGTCAGAGGTTCACCGCGCTCGGGGACCGAGTGGGCGAGCATCCGACGGACATTCGGGCGGAGACGGGCGAGCGGCCATCAGGGCGATTGCCACCGCATTGCGGAACGCCTTGAGCTGTGGCCCGTGGCCGCCCCGCAGCTCTTCCGCCTCGGGCCAAGCGGTCATCACCGTCGCGACGTCGAGGCTGTGCCCACTGGCGAAGCGATGCGGCCTCGCAGTCGCGTCGAGCATGTAGGCGTCGATCGCCGCGACGATCTCGAAGCTCGTGATCGTGCCGGCTTTGCGCAGCGCGGCGAGGGTTGGGGGTTTGGGCGACATGGTAGACCGATCGGCGGCAGCAGTGGATGCGCGCAGGACGAACTGCAGAAAATCAGCCTGCGCTTGAGGCATGGATGCCGGTCCAGATCTTCCGCGTCGGGTGGCCGTTCGCCGGAGCGACGCGATCAACCGTCCGGGTCGATGGCGGCGCTCGCCCCCGGATCTGGCGGCGGCGCCCCCTCCGAGGCCGGCTCGACATCCGGCAATGCTGAGTGTCTCGGCGCCTCGGGCAGGTCCATCGCGCGATCCTTGCGGGCGACCGGTACCGTATGTGGCAGTCCCAGAGCCACGCTCTTGGCCAAAGCGGAGCGCAGGGCCGAGTAGTCCGGCGCCGTCATCGGATAGTCCTGCGGCAGGCCCCATTTCTGGCGATAGGTCTCGGGATCAAGCCCCACACTCGTGAGATGCCGCTTGAGCGTCTTGTACGGCTTGCCATTCTCGAAGCTGATCAGCGCCTCCGGCCGGATCGATGCGCGGATCTGCGCCGGTGTGAGCACATCAGGGCGCGGAGCGGGCGCGGGACTCTCGCTGGCGAGCTGCGCAAGCACAGCATGCGTTTCGGCGATCAGCGACGGCAAGTCCGTGACTGGCAGCCGATTGTGCGCCACGTAGGTGGCGACGACGTCCACGGTCACATCAATGGGATCGACAGCCCCATCCTCGATCGTTCCCGCACCCTCGTCCACGTCGCACCTGCTCCTCAGGATGATCGACGCCGTTTGCGTATCATATATGCGAACGGCAGCATCAAGAGACGGCTATCGGTATCATCGGCAAAGAAAATATGCTCTATGAGCTATCTGCTCGTCAATCTTGATCGTCGCGGCGACTGACATATAATTGTCGCCGGCACCGACTAATGCAACCAACACCTGCCGTCATGCTTAGCGACGGCTCGTCAAAGTTGAGGCAGAGCCCCGATCCAGACCTGCTCTTACGCCTCGGTCGATCCGATCGCCTCCAGCGCGAATAGGGAAAGACGCCTGAACCTCCTCCAGGACGGACCACCCACTGGCGCCGCTCGGCCGCCGACCGGCTGCGCTTAAGGCCAAGCTGTGGCAGTCTTGACCCATGCCGATCCGGCCCGAGCACCGCTTCTTCTACCCGATCGACTGGCCACAGCTCTCGGCCATGATCCGCTTCGAGCGCGCCGGCGGCCGCTGCGAGAGGTGTCAGCGTCCGCACGGGCAGACCGTATTTCACCTCGGCGATGGCCGCTGGTGGGATCGCGAGGCTGGTGCTTGGCGCGATGGACGCGGCAGGCGCGTGCGCCTGACCCTCGGCGTCGACGACGTGCTCGGGCGTGCCCGCAGGACGCGGGTCGTGCTAGCCGCCGCCCATCGCGATCATGATACCGGCAACAACGCGAACGCCAACCTCGTGGCCTTCTGCCAGCGGTGTCATCTCATCCATGACCGCCCCGAGCATCGACGGCGGCGCTGGTTCACCCTGTTTCGGCGCAAGGCGCTCGGCGATCTGTTCCGAGGCCCCTATTCCTGATCGGCAGCACGAGCTTACGCCCGAACCGGCTCCTGCGCCTTCCGGGGTCGGCTGACCCGCTTCGGCCTTTCCGCGGCGGGGTCAGCGGCTTCTGCGACTTGCGAGGCTGCCTTCCGAGGCCTCTGCCCCAGACCGATGCTCTTGGCCATGGCCGAGCGGGCCTCGGAGTAGCTCGCGGCCACCATCGGGTAGTCTCGCGGCAGCCCCCACTTCTCGCGATAGGCCTCTGGGTCGAGACCCAGCTTAAGGAGATGGCGCTTGAGCGTCTTGTACGGTTTGCCGTCCTCGAAGCTGGTCAGCGCCTCGGGCCGGATCGACTTCCGGATCTGCGCGGGCGTCATCCGCGTGACCGGTGTGGCTGTCGGCGACCCGTGGTCGCCGAGCCCGGTCAGCGCGGCGTGTAGGCTGGCGATCAGCGTCGCCAACTCCGCGGTGGGAACGGGATTGTGTGACACGTAGGCCGCAACGAGGCCCGCCGTCAGCTCTATAAAGTCGATTGCTTCGGCCTCGGCCGTCTTTATGTTGTCGTCCACGACGCACCTGTCCATAGAGTTAAAATAGGGTTCGTCATATCGCCTGAACTTTCAAGGAAACCCTATTAAAATCGTCTTCTGACTGCAATAATGCCGGTCTCCGTGCCCAGCTTGGCTTGGGCGTACCTGGGCTATGTCGGCCAGCGTCTGCCACACGGCATCCCGGAGCTATGCAGGAATTTAGGTGACGGAGGCGGTCAGCTTCTCCGAGCGCCTCGAGTTCGGTCACATCGTCGTCGGCAACCTGTTCGCGTTCCGGGCGACGGACATCCGGACGCTGCGGACCGCAGCTGACTCGATCGGGCCCTACGGCGGCGACCACCTGCGGGCGATTATGCGCGGCGCCGAGAAGGTGATTGTGGCTTGGGGGCCGTGCGCCAAGCTCCCGCGCTGGCTCCGCAACTGATGGATGGAGGTCGCCGGCATCGCCAAGGCTAACCTGATCCCGCTCTGGTGCCTGAGCACGGCGCAAGATGGGCATCCGCTACACCCACTGATGCTGGGATACGAGAGACGGCTCAGCATCTGGGAACTACCCGACGTCATCCAGT
This sequence comes from Methylobacterium sp. 1030, assembly GCF_040544715.1. NCBI lineage: Bacteria > Pseudomonadati > Pseudomonadota > Alphaproteobacteria > Hyphomicrobiales > Methylobacteriaceae > Methylobacterium > Methylobacterium sp. 1030. Next base: position 9,692 of record NZ_JBEPKM010000036.1, read on the forward strand.
CGACCGAGATGACGAGCAGGGCAGCAGCGTGAGCCATCTGACAACTCCCGCGCGCCTCCATCACCTTGAGCACATGCCTCTCGGCCTCGTCGGTTTGCGTTGAGCAGGTCCTTCATAGCCTTGGCCGGCTTGAACCGCACGGCCGCGCCCGCCTCCACCTCTACCGCCGTCTGAGTGCGCGGGTTGCGCCTGACCCGTGCCGCCCGCGGCCGGGCTTCGAACATGCCGAAGCCACGCAACTCCACGCGGTCACCTCGGGCCAGAGCATCCGTCATCGTGTCCAGAACGGTTGCGACCACCGCCTCGACGTCCTTCGCGTAGAGGTGCGGGTTCTGCGCCGCGATGCGGGCGACAAGCTCGGACCGGATCATGGCGGCAGAGTTGCCGTGCCGTTCACTGGACTGCAACCACGTCTTGGCATGGTCCCGGACGAGCCGCGTTGCGTATCGGCTCCTACGAGCGAGGCGATCAAGACCCATGCCGCCGCAGAGCGAACAGCTATCTGCCGTCACCCGCGGCGAGAAGGCTGGCCGGCTTGCCGCAAGCGAGATGATCAAGACTGCGAGTTTCGAGACTGGCGGACTTCAGGGTGTTATGAACCGGCTAGAAACGGTCGGAAACATCGTGGCCGAAGGGCATATGCGGGCCGGTATGCTGGCGGCCGACGTCCGGTCTTGGCGTATCGGCTTTCAAGCTGGGATCGGCCTCGAACTCGGGGAACACATGCGCCGCGTGCGATCTGTCGCCTTCAACCCCGCTCCGTGAGCAGATCGGAGCGGCGCCGAGCGAACAGTTAGCGTAGCGACAACCATTCTGCGGTACCCCGCCGCCATGTCAGACTTCTCGCCCGCCGTTGTCTCTTGGCGCGACCAGATCGAGCTGTGTGATGCCAACTACGATTGCCGCCTGACGACGATTGGGATGGCCGGTTCGACGTGAGGGCGCGCAGCCTTCTCCCGCGATCGCGGGGTAAGGCTGATGCCGGGCTTGCACGTCACCGACCGACAGGTCCGGCGCTTCATGACCTCACGACGGGAAAGCCATACGCAGGCTGTCGCGGCAGCCCAGGCCGGCTTCAGCGAGCGCACTGGGCGGCGCATTGAGGCCGGCCCGACCCTGCCGAGCCAGAAGCCATCACGCACCTATCGCACCCGCGCCGATCCCTTCGCCGATGTCTGGCGGGAGGAACTCGTGCCTCTTCTGGAAGCCCTGTCCGACTCTCTCGGTCCCAGCTGATCCTCTCAATCAGCCCGGTCCAAAGCCAGCCGGTCAGATCACCGGTCCGCCCTCAATGCGAGGCGTGCCCGTCGGCCTTCCGGGTGCAATCCTTCTTGCGCTTCTTGCTCAGCTTCAGCTCGCCGTCCGCGTCGTCGAGGCCGCGCTCGCTCAGGGCAAAGCTGTGCAGGTCCGACAGCGCCGCCTCACCCGTGGCAGGAGACTCGGTCAGCGCGTAGAACGCCGCCCGCACGATCTCCTTCTTACGGGCATCGGGGTGCTTCTCCCGCACGGCAGCCCGTAGCTCTTTCGGCTTCATGCCCGGCTTGACGATCGTCCGCAGCGTCACTGCGAGGTCCTCGATAGATGCCATGTTTAACCCCGAATCATGTCGCCGCAACGCAGCAGCTCTGGGCCGTCCTATATGACAGTATCGCGCCAATCAAACCGGCTGTTTAATTAGCAAATTAGGCACATTTCACCCCAGATGTCATCGATGTGAGATGCTTGTCCTATCCTGATACCGGAGCAAAGCTTACAAACGCCCCCCCGGAAAAGCTGGATACTTGCTTATTTATATTTAATCGACTCCATGTTTCTGGGCCAGAGATGCTTGCGGACCGTTATGAGGCGCTGCCGCAGCACCTCTTCTCGGCATTCTGAGCCGCAAGCCAGCGGTCGCGCGGCTTGCAGCTCGCCACGTGCGGCGCCAGGGCCACCGTCAGCACATCGCCCACCGAGACCGGACCGCCGGCGCAATGCAGTCCATCAACCTGCCCGGCAAGAGTTCGCCTCGGTAGACGAACAGTCCGAACGCGAGCAGCGCGGCTCCGGCCACAAGAACGATCGCAAGTTGTGGAACCGCTTTATAGACGGTGATGACGAACAGGATCGTGCCAAGGCGGATAAACCACGGTGACCCCACAGCCGGACAACGCCTCTCCGAGAAGCCCAGTCCAAAAACCTCATCAACATAGCGTGTCCGATCGTGCATCGCGACCCGGCTGTCCTCGGCACCTATCACGATCACGAGATGCGAAGACTTCCGGTGTGTCCAGCAGCGTCAGCGGTATCTTGTGTGGCTGACCACCCCGCGAGTGAGTTACTCGCCACCATCACCGCTCCAGCGATCGGCCTCCTGGTGCGCGTGGGCCAGGACGGGTGCCTGAACTGATCGCACGAGCGCGCAGGGAACCGGACAGGCAACTGGCAGGCCTCCCCAAGCCCAGGCCTGAGCGTACGTCTTGGGCGATCTCCCCGATGCCCCCAGATCGATCCAAGTTATCGAGCACGAATACAGCTATTCGCCGGCAGACCGATCTGCATGACCGCTGTAACCCGGCGCATCGTCTCGTAAAGCGAGCCATCACACGCCGTATACTTCGATAAGTACCAGTCATACAAAATACGAAATTAAATCCCATGCCTGGGAAATGATCCTTGACACACTCAAAGTGCAGCCGTAGCTCTCCCCAAGCAACGTGAACGCTAGTTCCTTGGATGAGGCGCAGATCCTCATGCAGACGATCGGCGAAATACGTCAGCCGGCTCAGGATCCTCCAGATCCCGCGATCTTCGATCCGGGCGTGACCGATACCGGCGCCGCCGCCCTGGCGATCCTCGCCGCCCTGCACCAGCGCGCCGTCGACGTCGCCCGCATCCTCCACGACAACGGGCGCCCCGGTCAGCCGCTTACCCCCGATGAACTCGTCCTCGCCGCACGCCGCAACCACTTCCGGGCCAAGCTCGTCCGATCCGGCGCCGGGGGGCTCGCCCGCCTGCCGCTGCCAGCGATCGGCCTCGACCGCGCCGGGCTGTTCTTCCTCGTCGCCCGCCACGAGCCCGGACGCACCCTGATCCAGCGCCCCGGACAGCCGCCCACCGTCTGGGACGCCGACGCCCTCGCCCGGGAGTGGACCGGCCGGCTCATCCTGCTGTCACCGCGCGAGCCGGGACCGGCCGGCGAGGGCCGCCGCTTCGGCCTCGCGTGGTTCCTGCCGGCCGCCGCGCGCTTCAGGGCGCTGCTGGCCGAGGTGCTCGCCGCCTCCTTCGTGCTCCAGGTGCTCGGCCTCGTCGCGCCCCTGTTCTTCCAGGTCGTCGTCGACAAGGTCCTGGTCCACAAGGGCCTGACCACCCTCGACGTGCTCGTCCTCGGCCTGATCAGTGTCACCGTGTTCGAGGCGCTGCTCGGCTACCTGCGCACTTACCTGTTCGCCCACACCACCAGCCGCCTCGACGCCGTGCTCGGCGCGCGCGTGTTCCGACACCTCCTCGCCCTGCCGATCGGCTACTTCGGCGCCCGCCCTACAGGCCAGACGGTCGCCCGGCTGCGCGAGCTGGAGAACATCCGCCAGTTCCTGACCAGCTCGGCCATGACGCTCACCGTCGACCTCGTGTTCTCGGCCGTGTTCCTGGCCGTCATGCTGGCCTACAGCCCCCTGCTCACCCTGATCGTCGCGCTCGGCCTGCCGGTCTACGTCGCCCTCAGCCTCACCCTCTCGCCGCTGATCCGCGCCCGCGTCGACGAGAGGTTCCGCTGCGGCGCCGCCCAGCAGTCGTTCCTGGTCGAGAGCCTGGCCGGGATCGAGACCCTGAAGGCGCTGGCGATCGAGCCGCAGGCGCGGCGCCGCTTCGACGAGGGCCTGGCCGCCTACATCGCCGCCTCGTTCCGGGTCGTGGCGCTGGCCGCCGCCGGCAGCCAGGCGATCCAGCTCGTGGCCAAGCTCACCACCGCGACCGTGCTGTGGTTCGGCGCGCGCGCCGTGATGCAGGGCGAGCTGACCATCGGCGCGCTGGTGGCGTTCAACATGCTGGCCTCGCAGGTCAACCAGCCGGTGCTGCGGCTGGCCCAGCTCTGGCAGGACTTCCAGCAGTTCCGCCTGTCGCTGGCGCGGCTCGGCGACATCCTCGACACGCCGACCGAAGTCGGGCAGGCCAGCACCCGGCTCGACCTGCCGCCGCTGCAGGGCGCGATCCGGTTCGAGGGCGTGCACTTCCGCTACCGCCCGGACGGGCCGGAGATCCTGCGCGGCGTCGACATCGCGATCCGCCCCGGCGAGGTGGTGGGCGTGGTCGGGCGCTCCGGCTCGGGCAAGTCGACCCTGACCCGCCTGATCCAGCGCCTGCACGTGCCCGAGCGCGGCAAGGTCCTGGTCGACGGGGTCGATCTGGCGCTGATGGACCCGGCGTGGCTGCGCCGGCAGGTCGGGGTGGTGCTGCAGGAGAACGTGCTGTTCGCCCGCACAGTGCGCGAGAACATCGCACTCTCCGACCCGTCGCTGCCGCTGGAGCGGGTGATCGCGGTGGCGCGGCTGGCCGGGGCGCACGAGTTCATCCTGGAGCTGCCGCAGGGCTACGACACGGTGCTGGAGGAGCGCGGCGCCAACCTCTCGGGCGGGCAGCGTCAGCGCATCGCCATCGCCCGGGCGCTGGCCACCGACCCGCGCATCCTGATCCTCGACGAGGCGACGAGCGCGCTGGACTACGAGGCCGAGCGGGCGATCCAGGCCAACATGCGGACGATCTGCCAGGGACGCACGGTGCTGATCGTCGCCCACCGACTCTCGACCGTGCGGCATGCCGACCGGATCCTGGTGATGGACCGCGGGCTCCTGGCCGAGGAGGGCCGGCACGAGGAGCTGGCGCGCCGCCCCGGCGGGCTCTACGCCGGGCTGGTGGCGGTGGCGGGGGGCTGACCACATGGGCGAGGTGATCGCGCTCAAGCCCGAGCGGCGGCCGGGCGGTCCGAGCGGCGCCCTGGCGCGGGCGTTCCTGCCGGCGCACCTGGAGCTCCTGGAGACGCCGCCCTCGCCGACGCTGCGCGCCACCGCCTGGACCGCGATGGCCCTGGTGGCGGGCGCGGTGACCTGGGCGTCGTTGAGCGAGATCGAGATCGTGGCGACAGCGCCGGGGCGTCTGGTGCCGGTGGGCGAGGTCAAGCGGGTGCAGCCGCTGGAGACCAGCGTGGTGCGGGGCATCCACGTGGCCGAGGGCGATCACGTCGCGGCCGGTCAGGTGCTGATCGATCTCGATCCGACCGAGGCCGCGGCCGACCTGGAGGCGACGCGCACCGAGCGGATGCAGGCGCTGCTCGACGCGGAGGCCGCGCGGCTGCTCCTGAGCGAGGCGGCCGACCCGGAGATCGCGGCCCTGCCGGACGTGGATGCCGGGCTGCTGGCGGCGACGCAGGTGCAGGTGCGGCTGCAAGCGGCCGCCCATCGCGCGACGGTGGCCGGGCTCGACCAGGAGATCGCCGACAAGCGCGCGGCGCTGGCCGCCAAGGCGGTGGAGGTCGGCCGCAACGCCGAGCTGACGCCGCTGGCCGCGGACCGGTACGAGACGCAGCGCGGTCTGTTCGAGCGGGGCAACACGTCGAAGCTGAACCTGCTGCAGGCGCAGGTCGAGCTGATCGACAAGCGCGCGGAGGCGCAGAGCCTGCCAGAGCAGGACCGGCAGCTGCGGGCGGAGATCGCCGGCCTGGAGGAGAAGCGGGCGCAGACGCGGGCCGAGTTCCTGAAGGACGCGGCCGAGCGGCGGGTGAAGGCGCTGCAGCGGCTGGCGCAGGCCGAGCAGGTGCTGCGCAAGGAGCGTGAGCGGGAGGGCCTGCGGCACTTGCGGGCGCCGGTCTCCGGGACGGTTCAGGATCTCGGCGTGCACACGCTGGGGGGGGGGTGGTGAGCGCGGCCGAGAGCCTGCTGACGGTGGTGCCGGATAACGCGACGCTGGAGCTGGAGGCGGTGCTGCCGCACCGGGAGGCCGGGTTCGTGCGCGAGGGTCAGCCGGCGGAGGTGAAGCTGGAGGCGTTTCCGTTCACGCGGTTCGGGACGGTGCCGGGTCAGGTGCGGCTGGTGAGCCAACACGCGGTCGGCGGACCGGCCCCGGCGAGTTCAGTCCGACCGACGGAGCCCGAGGTGCGGGGGGCGACCGAGGAGGGCGGCTACCGGATCACGGTGGCGCTGGATCGCACGAACATGGAGGCGGATGGGCGTTCGGTGCCGCTGCGACCTGGGATGGCGGCACAGGCGGACATCGTCACCGGCACGCGCCGGGTGATCGCCCTCCTGCTCGATCCGATCGTCAAGCATTCCATGGAGGCTGGACATGAAAGGTGAGCTGAATCCAAACCTCAAGCGCATTTCTTATATATCGCTGATTTTAATGTGTAGTACCTGCGTTACAAAATCGGAAAACGTGAATCGGAATACGAGCAACTTCGAAGAAACTGCATATCAAAGACTTGAAGAGGATACTTCCGTTTCAACAATAATCGGAAACAAGCCAAATGAAATAAAAATCAAAATCTATTTGAAAGAGATAAATAATAATCACAGTTACAACATGATAATTTTTAATTATAAGAAAGACGATAAAGATTATATTATACCTTTAGAGGAGCAAAATCGGGCATATGTCGATTATTTAAATTCATCTGTATACGAAAAATGCCGCGGGAAGAGCGTTCTATATAGGGTAGTCAATGGATCTCTTTATGTACTACAGATAGAAACGCCATATACACCAGGAGAATTATCACGCTATTACCTAAGGAAACTTGAAGAAGGCAGCGATTTACCGGGGGATACAACATTACAATTTTCGTTGGTCGGAGAACTCGATAGCAAGCGAGCCTGCAAAGACTGATTGTAGTTAATAGGAGACGAATGATGACCTACGTTACTGCGATGCAAGGCAAAGGAATAAGTCGTGTCTATCTCGATCAAAATGGAAATGTGGATATATTCTCTGGCGGTACACGAGCGGCAAGAAATCACAATCCGGGAAATTTGAGATATACAGATTTTGCGAAAAGCTACGGTGCAATTGGAAGGGATAGGGATGGGTTTGCAATTTTTCCCGACTCAAACACAGGGAAAGCAGCGCATCAAGCTTTACTGTCACAGCCCCGTGACTAGCAACTAACTATTGACGACGCGGTTAAAAAATACGCCCCACCGAACGAAAATGACACTGCCGCATATCAATCAGCAGTGAAGAATGCGCTAGGCTTGCCAGGCAGTACGCCCATGAGTAGTTTAAGTTCAGACCAATTGAAATCTATGGTCGAAGCCATGGAAAATCACGAAGGATATTCAGAGGCAGATCACTCGACCGTGCTTAACATAGGTGATCCAATAAACGGATATAGATCGAATTTTGATCCAAACGACCCGGCTGTAGGAGACATCAACAATAACGGTGTCGGCACTGGACAAAAAACTGAGACAGAAAGCACAAATCTTGCGAGCTTCACTATCAATAATGACACTGAAAAGACATATAATATAGGCAATTCCAGTGCTGAGCTGCAAGGAAATAACGTTCATGTTTATGCGAATAATATTGAGCTAGATGTTGATCCAAGCGGATCAGCTTTTATTTCCGGGGCTGGAGACAAAATTGTACTTCAACCAAACAGCAATACGTATGCAGCCGTAACTGGCTCCAATCAATCGGTGAGTGGAGATAATGCTAACAACGTGGTTAATCTCGGCGGTGAGGGTACATCTGCTACCGTTTCTGGGGGCGGCTACGTCGGCCTCACCGCCAACAACGAAACCGTCACCCTGACGGATACGGGCTCGACCGTCCAGACCGCAGGCGGCGTCCAGAACGACGTCGTCAACGCCAACGGATCCACCATCACCCTGGCCGCCAACTCCCTCGCCAACATCAGCGGCAGCAGCGACACCATCAACCTGCAGGCCAACAGCAACGAGACCATCGGCATCACCGGACAGGGTCTCACCGTCGCCGGCGACAGCGGCGATGACGTGGTCAACCTCAACGCCAATACTTCTGCAACGGTGTCTGGCGGCGGTAGAATCGGCTTGGTCGGCAATGACGCAGCACTCACGACCAACCCAAATGAAAGCTTCACTATTACTTGCTTAGCTGGCGTAACTACTGGAACAATCAATGCTAGCAACTCGACCATTAATTTAGCCCCGGGTTGGAGTGGGACTATTAACGGCCAGAACAATATGATCAACGGCGGCACAGCGTCGGGCGCCTCGCCCACCCCGGCCGCCGGTGGTGACACCTCGTCGGGTGGATCCTCAACCCCGGCCGCCGGTGGTGACACCTCGTCGGGTGGATCCTCAACCCCGGCCGCCGGTGGTGACACCTCGTCGGGCGGCACAACCCCAGGCAGCGGTGACGCCTCGTCGGGCGGTTCTACGAGCGATGGTGGCAGTGATGGGGGCTCTGGTGAGGAATACTCCACCATGAGCTTGCGTAATGATGAGGCTCCAGACCGCCAGCCAAGCTCAGCCAGGCACAAATTAGGCCTGGTCGCCTCGCCTGCGACCGACTCACATCAGAGCAACACGATATCGCAGGCGATCCAGCTCACCTCTGCGATCGCCGGCTTCAGCCCGGCCTCGGGCAGCGACACCGGCCAGGGCAGCAATTAAACGGAGACGCACGCCTCACTTGCGGTCGATCCGAGCCGAACCCCGCTGCATCAGGCGACCCGGCACGCGGCCTGACCTGTCCCGACATAGACGGGCTATCACGACCAGAGGAAGGGGGCCCCAGAGCCCCCTTCTTTCAGAGACCGCGTGAAGCGGTTGTACGACGTTCCGTAATCTGCCCCCTTTCGGGAAGGGATTGAGGCGGGCGGTTTTGGCATCCGGGTCGAAGCCGGTGAGCTCAGGATGCTCCCGCACCGTTGGTGCACAGGTGTGCAGAGAACATTTTCGAGCCTTCGCGAGCGTTTCGCAGCATCCTGAAACACGTCGCCCTGGTTCACATCGCTGCAGGTTGCTTCGGTCTGCTGCGCTTCGAGCGGACGGTCGAGGATCCCGGCACTGTCCGCGCAGCCGGGTTCTTCGGCGGGTCTACGAGGTGGCAGACACTTCAGTGCGTGTGGTGTGATGCCCCTCCTGCTGCCGTGCCGCTTACCGTACCACGACCGTCTTCTACCGCCTATTGCCGAACCCGACCGTACCCTGCCGTGCCTCCACCGACGTGCCACGGCGCCGTTCAGGCCGAGACCGGATCCGGCGACGCCGCCATCCATCTGCTGCACCATCTGCGCAGTGGGCGAAGGGTGCGGCCACGAAGGACTACAAGGGCCCACAGGGTGCCAGCCAGTTTGCCAGCGGTTTGCCACGAACTTGGGGGTATCACACCACACGCACTGAAGCGTCTTTGAGCCTGTAGGGCTCTCGAGGAACCCGGCTGCGCGGATGGCGTCGATCGAACTCGACCCGCGGCTTCCGGCCGTCGTTCAGTCTGCTCCACGGACCCTTATCCGCAAACGAAAGGGCCGGCCTCATGGCCGGCCCCGCGTCTCACTTGGAGCGATCCGCCTTACTCAGCCGCGGTCATCTCGGCGGTGTAGTGGCCGCACCAGTGTCGCTGGCCCACCCCGCGATCGGAGCGACAGCGCCCGCTGCTGGCGCGGGTGCGGCACGGCGTGCCGCTCTTCGTTCTCCTGCACCGCGACCACACTCGCCGCGCGCCGGCAAGCCCGCGCCCTCGGCGCCACCCATACCCGCGAGTCAGGTGATCCGCGTCGGCTTGGTGAAGCGCGGACGTATCGTCAGCACCGGCCGGTGACGAGCGGGCTGGAGGAACACACAAAGTTGACGGATGTTTCGTCCTCAATGCGGATGTTGCGTCCCAGTTTGCCTTGCCAAAGATATCGTCGCTTAGCAAGGCATGAAATGCCTTGCGCGATCTGGCGCCCTGCCTGTGAAATGCAGGCGTGATCTGCATCATGTCCACGCTCTGAAATCCGGAGCTTATTGAAATGATCGAGCATCGATTTGATCATCATGCCGACAACGCTGCACGACGACACGCCTGGATCGATAGCGTTTCTGATCTGGTTGAGACTCATATCGATTCCGATACCGTGGTGCCACACAATGCATTTCGACGGTTCTACAACTTAAAGCAATTGTTATTCTCAGAAGTCAACGGATCTTCTCTTAGGATGACGCGAGCACGATCCCAAATCTCCGCTCAAAACGTCGATCACATCAACTTCTTCCTTCGCCAATCTGGTCGATCCCACCTCACGGTCAATGACCAGTCTCATGAGGTGACACCAGACACTTTGGCTGTCATTGATATCGGGCAGCCGACCTCAGTCGAAGCCGACGCCGGGACCACCCTCGGCTTGGTCGTGCCGCAGCGTCTCTTGAAGGTTTGCGACGGGAACGCTTCCTCGTGGCACGGACGGGTCGTCCAGACCGATAGCACCCCGCTCTACCGGTTGCTGGCCGATCACATGAGGAACCTCGCCGTCTGCCTCAATACGGCGACCCCGCCGCAGCAGGAGTACATCGCCGCCGCAACCGTGGCGCTGTGCAACTCCGCGCTCCTGTCCGAGACCGACAGCGCCTACAATCATGGCGCCGTCGGCCTCATCGCCATGCGCCAGTTCATCGACCGGCACCTCGCAACGGTCGATGCTGAGACCCTCATGGCCGAGTTCGGGCTCTCGCGTACGCCGCTCTACAAGCTGTTCGAGGCTGAAGGCGGCGTCTACGCCTACATCCGCAGCCGGCGCCTCGCCTACGCCATGCAGCAGCTTACACGCCTGGATGGGGAGCGGCGGCCGACGATCAAGCACCTCACATTCGCCTGCGGCTTCGAGAATGAGCAGGTGTTCAGCCGCGCCTTCCGGCGCAAGTACGGCCTCAATCCCAGCGAGGTTGATGTGGGACACCGGCCCTATGCCGACTGGACGCGGGCCTCACGGCTCATGGCTTGGTTCAAGGATCTATGAACTGTCCGCCGTCAGCACTCCTGAGACAGATTGAGGGTCTTCACGAACGGAGGATGGCTGGTTCATCGTAGCCCCCAGGAGCGAAGACGCTCATTTTGCAGCCCCAGGTCTCTCGCGAAGCCTGTTGGAAGTTGGCGACTCAGGTCGCGGCTGCACGTCTGTAGCGTGTCCGAGGGCCTTCTAGCCAGTACCGCGCAGGATCATCTGTCCGTTTGGATCGCATCCAAATGTCGATCGATCGCAATTAGATAGAGAAAAATAAAATTTTCATATTATATCTTGGATTGTATCATGGAGACAACGTGAAACATTATTCGATTTAGCTGTTGGTTAGTGACGTTGCAGATTTTATTCTGTGTACATTTTGCGATGACCGAAGTAGTTTTTGCTCACGGGTTTAAGAAACCCGCACTCATCCCCCTGATCCTCCGCAACGCTCGATCGGGTCCGCCGTGCACATCGTACTCGTCGATCCCAGCCGGGTGGTCCGCAAGACCGTCTCGCGGATGCTGGCCGAGGCCGGCCATACGGTCGTGCCCTTCGAGGACTCGGCCGCAGCACTCGCGCATGTCGGCGCCGACCCGTCCGTGACCTGCGTTCTCACCAGCCTGGAGGTGGCTCCGCTGGACGGGCTGGAGCTGTGCTGGGCGCTGCGCGCCCTCGCGGATGACCGCCGGCCTCTGACCATCCTCGTCATGTCCAGCGCGCGTGAGAACCGGCCGCTCGACGAGGTGCTGGACAGCGGCGCGGATGACTTCCTGACCAAGCCACCGGCCACACAGGAACTGCACGCCCGGCTGCGCTCGGCCGAACGCGTGCTGAGGTTGCAGCAGGAACTAATCCGGCAGGCCGACACCGATCACCTGACGCAACTCCTCAACCGGCGGGCGTTGATGCGCCAGGGCCACAGGGCGGTCGAGCAAGCCTCGGCGGTCGATCCCCTGGCGGTGCTGCTGATCGACATCGACCACTTCAAGTCCATCAACGACAGCCATGGCCACGACGTCGGCGACGTGGTGATCCGTCACGTCGCGCACATCCTGCGGGAGGCCGGGGGGATCGCCGGCCGGCTCGGGGGCGAGGAGTTCGCGCTGCTGCTCCAGGGCCACTGTCTGGGCGGCGCGGCGGTCGTGGCGCACCGCATCCGCCGCCGGTGCGCCCTGCCGATACCTCTGGGGCAGAACAACGCCCCGCTTCGGTTCACCGTAAGCGTCGGGCTGAGCGAGTGGTCGGACGGCGCCAGTGTCGACACTCTGCTCAAGGAGGCCGACCTTGCACTCTACGCCGCCAAGCAGGGTGGCCGGAACCGTGTGGCGGTGATCAGCGCCTCGCTGCAGCCGGAACTCATCGACTGATGGGTCCCGGCCGCAGTTTCGAGCTTCACGCCGCGCGCACGGTTGCGAGGAAGCGGGCCACTTCGGCGCCGAGATGCTCGGACTGGCGCGATAGCTCGGACGCGGCCCCCAGGACCTGGGCCGCCGCCGCGCCCGTCGCCTCCGAGGCCTGCGCCACGCCCGCGATGTTGCCCGTCACCTCGCTCGTGCCGGTCGAGGCCTGCGCCACGTTGCGCACGATCTCCTGCGTGGCTGCCGTCTGCTGCTCCACCGCCGCGGCGATCGACGCCGCCACGCTGTCGATCTCGCGGATCCGGCCCATGATGCCACCGATCGCCGTCACCGCCTGCGCGGTCACGCCCTGGATCTGGCCGATCTGCTGGCTGATCTCCTCGGTCGCCTTGGCGGTCTGCTCGGCCAGCGCCTTCACCTCGGAGGCCACCACCGCGAAGCCCCGCCCGGCCGCGCCGGCGCGGGCCGCCTCGATCGTGGCGTTCAAGGCCAGCAGGTTGGTCTGACCGGCAATGCCGGAGATCATCCCGACCATGTCGCCGATCCGGGCAGAGGTCTGGCTGAGCGCCTGGACGAGATGGGCGGTCTGGTCGGCTTCCATCACGGCTTTCTGGGCCAGGCTTGCCGAGCCAGAGACCTGTCGGCCGATCTCGGTCACGGAGGACCCCAACTCCTCGGCTGCAGATGCTACGGTGCTCACGTTGGAGGCGGCCTCCTCGGCTGCGGCCGCTACGGTGGTGGACTGGCTGGCCGTCTCCGCGGCGGTGGCGGTCATCTGCTGGGCGGTCGCCTGGAGCTCGGTGGCCGAGGACGAGACCACGCCGACGATGCCGCCGACTGCGCGTTCGAAGCCGTCGGCGAGTTCCACCATGGTTCGCTTGCGCTCCAGTGCCGCTGCCTCGTCCGCGATGCGCTTCATCTCAGCTTCCTCGGCAGCCTTGCGGGCGACCATGGCCTTGATGCCCTCCACGGCCCGACCCACTTCGCCGATCTCGTCACGGCGCGTCGCCTCGGGAATGGCAGCATCGATCTCTCCCTGAGCCATGCCCCGCAGCACCGCGACGAGGCTACCGAGGGGACGCAGGACACCGAAGATCACGATCGCCCCGGCGAGGCCGAAGGCAACCATGAACCCGACGATCGATGCGCCAATCATGATCTGGCTCGCGCTTGCGGAGGCGCGTTCAGCTTCATCACGAGCCTGACGAAGCTCGGACGTCAGTGCCTCAACGCGCGATCGGATCGAATCACGGAGCTTGAACCGGAGCGGTTGCCCTTCGATCATCGCGATCTTCGCGGCTTCCTCATTTTCATTCTTGAGACCGAGTGCAGTGGATCGGTCAGCTGTGGCGTAGAATGCGTGGAGGTCATCGCGCAGCCTTCGGAAGGCCGTCATATGACCCGCGCTGCCACCGAGGGCCATCAACCTATCGACGGCCTCGTAGCTCCGTTTCACCGCAGCATCGTAGGCGGCCTTGTAAACGGCCATCTCCTGCTGACGCGTTTCGATGATCGTGTTGCGATTTTGGATCGTGGCTTCATTAACATTCACTTGAACCGTTAAGATCTGCTCGAGACGGCTGGCCTGCAGATCGACAATATGTTTTGTCCGGTCTTCAAGCGTGTCAATTATGATTATGGAATATGCTATGAGAGCGGCCGAGACAAGTACAACTGCTAGGATAGACGCGGATATCTTTACGATGATCTTGCTATGTCTCAGGAAGCTCATGGTCGTGTTCCTTGCAGGGTTCATGCTGCGCAAAAAGCTGCGGTGGATCTTCCAGCTCTCGCTCAGGGTGTGACACCATCCCCCGTAGCGAACGAACGTAGAGGCCTGAGCATCATCCCTCTCCCTGGGACAGTCACGCTGTCCGGGCGATGGCTTGAAAGCGGTCGAGCTAGCGGCTCCGCGCTGGTCAAGTATTCAGCATCAAGGCCCGGCACAGGGCGATCATCGGATACACAGTGAGATCCAACCGACGAGGATTATGAATTTACCAACACACCCAGTTGCCCGGCGTTGTGAACGGGGCCATGGCCGATAATGAGCGGCAGAACATATGATAACGCCGTCACGCCTCCGACCCACTAAAATATTCTCGGTCAGCGTCATAACATGGCATATGACGAGAATAATGCCTCGATATTTTGAAATATCTACTTTATAGATAACTACAAGATTGTAAACGTAATTAGGTAACGATTATGCGGAACAACCCCCGAACTTTATAATCTATTTTGAATTGCAGGTCAGAGATTTTTTGAAACATTTATCAGGTTTCGGTTGACAATGGTTTCGTTTCTTCCAGTCTATCGCTTGGTAGGCTGTATATATCCCCCCTCAAACTATAAGGCAGCATGAGCCTGGGCTCTGCGGGGGGAAGCTGCCGCGCGGTTGGAGCGCCCATGCACAGCCTGTTGTAATCTTCGATGATCCGATGCGAACCGCGAGCCTTGGGCGGCCTCACCGCACTCATCCTCTAATTTTCCGCGACGCTTGGTCGGGTCCGTCATGAACATTGTACTCGTCGATCCCGGCCGGATGGTCCGCATGACCGTCTTACAGATGCTGACCGAGGCCGGCCATGCGGTCGTGTCGTTCGGGGACTCGGCTGCAGTGCTGCTGTCTCATTTAAAAGCTGACCGTGAAAGTCCCCCAGCGAGGACAATAATTTTGAATGTTGTAAAAATATGTGGGCGGTATCAGCCTTTCTGTATGCCTCTGGATCATAATCGGCAAGAAGATGACGGACGCCGACTGTATTAGTTTAGAATTGGCCAAGACCCATCACAGCCGCCCGGCAGCGATGGGTAGAATATCTTAGCGAAGCAATTGTAGTACGTCTTGATTTGCCTGATTGGCCATTGAGAGAGCTGAGGTGCCGAGCGACTGCCGAAGCTGCAGTGCCTGCGAGTTGGCTGCTTCCTGATTCATATCGGCGTTTGTTAAGTTGCCGGCACCTGTGTCCAAAATATTGGTCAAATTTTTGGTGAAATCTTGGCGTGTTTGAACTATAGATTGGTTGGAGCTAAGAGTAGAAGATTGACTTTTTAGCGCTGAAAGCGCATTAGTAAGAGCGTCGGAAGCTTTTCTTAGATCAGAATCATTCTGAATGCTGAAATCAGATCCGGACGCTGACTTAGCAGAGTCCTGCATCATTCCGATACCAAGCTTTGACGAGTTGACCTGCGTGCCTTGTATATCAAGTTTTGACTGATCTGCGCCGGTTTTCTCGTTGAACACGATAGTTGCCTTGTCGCCGTTGAGCAAATTTACGCCGCTGAAGCTGGCATCTTTGGCAGTATCGTCGATCTGATCACGAAGGGTGTTGAACTGAGAAACAAGTGAGGATCGTGCGGCAGAGCTTCCACCGGAGCCAGCAATAGGAGTGTTGCCGCTAGTAGCGGCGGCGGCGCCGAACAGTGTCGTGGTGCCGGCCTTATCCGCAGCGAACGTGCCGGCAGTCGTCCCCGTCGTCGATACCGCTCCGAAGGCTATCGAAAGGGGATCGGAACCAACGCCTGTGACTTGAACTTTGCCTTGGGAGTCGACTGAAGCGGTGGCGACGCCCGATTTATTGATCTGCGCCACCACGTCGCTCACTTTGTCGCTGGCTCCAACTGCGAAGCTGTAGGTGCTGTTGCCTGCCTTGATCTGGATTGTGGCTTGGCTTATCGCTGTGTTCGCCTGCGCTCCAGTACCCATGATGCTCGACTTAAGGCCCAGATTTCCATTAGTTGTAGTTTTCGCATCTGCGGCGGTGCCCAGCACAGTCTTGTTTATGGCGACGTCGTGCGCACTTCCCCCCACAGTCGCGGTCTCGCTCGCTTTCACTAGCGCGTTGCTACTTGTAGTGGGCAGATTCTCGGCGATGTTATTTTGTGCTTGCTGCACCACAGACTGCAATTGCTTCACGTAGTCGGTGATGGTGTCGATGCCCTTCGACGCAGCCTGAACCGTTTGGATGCCATTAGACATGCCAGTGAGCAGACTTGTCAGGGACGAAGACCGATCTGTCAGTCCTTGAGAGGTGAAATACTTGACCGGATCATCAAGGGCGCTGTTGACGCTCTTGCCAGTTGTGAGTCTGGTTTGGTTGATTGACGATTGATCGGTCGTCTTTTGTATCGAAAGCAGATTTTGTCGCACACTGCTGCTTAGATAGACATCATAATTCATTTCTTTTCCTCCAATTCCGTCATCTATATTTGAGCAAGGTCTATATTTGATCTAACAATAGTTAATTTCTGGATAATAAATATGTATAGTCTAGCACATCTATGGTACAATCCATACTAAAAACCGTACTTTGCGTACCGAAGTTCGAATAGTTGGCGCTAGAGCGGCATCCGATCACGCTGGATCATATGCGTCGTAGCCTGCGGCGACGATATAGCGGCGGCATTCGGCTGACGTGAAGCGTCTGAGGGCTCGTTGGATAGTATCCCATAGGTCGCTGATCGTGCGAGCAGCCTTGGCACGAAGAATGGCCTTCTTGGCGAAGGCGAGTTCGATCGGGTTGAAGTCGGGGGAATGGCCGGCAGGTAAAGCAGCCTCGCTCCCGCCGCCTCAATGCACTCGCGGAGGCCGCTGACCTTGTGGGCGGGCAGATTGTCGAGCACGACCGTGTCACCGGGCCTGAGGGCGGGGACGAGGGTTTGTTCGACATAGTCGCGGAAGCGAGCGCCCGTCATCGGTCCATCGAAGAGGGCGGTGGCCATCAGACCGCTGGTGCGTAGGCCGGCAGTGACGGTGGTGGTTTTCCAGTGGCCGAACGGCACCGCGACCCGGCAGCGTTCTCCACGCGGCGCCCGCCCATAACGGCGTGCCATCTTCGTGTTCGTGGCGGTCTCGTCGAGGAACACGAGCCTGTCCGGGTCGAGATCGAGCTGGCGCTCGAACCAGGACAGACGCGCTGCCTTCACGTCCTCCCGTTCCTGCTCGGCGGCGTGTCCGGTGTTTTTTTGGGGCCTGTCGCAAATGCGAATGCGTTGAGGTTCACGGGCCGTTAGCCATACGCGCCCAGCTTGCTGCTCCGCCCTCGGAGCCGGCCCATGATCCTGTCTGCTATCGCTGCCAAGCTCAAACACCGCGCCAAGGCCGACTTCCGGGGCCGGCACTTTGAGGCGGCCCTGATCGTGGAGGCCGTCTCCTGGTACCTGCGCTATCCGCTCAGCTATCGCGACATCGAGGAGCTGTTCCTGGAACGGGGTCTGGAGGTCGACCACTCCACCCTGAACCGCTGGGTTCTCGCCTACGCGCCGCTGATCGAGAAGCGACTGCGGCAGTTCCGTCGG
>NZ_JBEPKM010000037.1:0-23952 GCF_040544715.1 Methylobacterium sp. 1030
AGGCGGAGGCACGCTATTATGCCCAGGCCGAGGTCCAAGCCTTGGCCGCCTGAGCCAAACCAAACGGCCTCCGGAAAACCCGGGGCGATTCAAAGGGTGGGGTATGCTTCGTCATGGCTCCAGTCTCTCAAGAGTTGGAGCCTCCGAAAATCCCGGGGCGATTCACACCTTGAGGATGAAGGCCGTCTGGTTGGGCATGATCAACGCCGCGTCGGGCGAATGCGCATCGATGTTGGTCATCACGGGGTTCTGCAGTCTCAACCGCTCGGTATTCGCGGCAACATGTTCGCGGTAGTGCGCGATGACGGCCAGGGGCACGCCGTCGAATATCAGCGTCGTCAGAGCCTCAGCCGCGGCGTCCAGGCCAGCCAACAGGCCGCCCATACTCGAAGCGGGTCGAATCGGGCTGGAGCTGCTCGAGGCTCAAGCGTCAGACACCTGAGGCCGACGATCCTGGCGAGCACCCGCCGATGCAAAGTACGAGGCGCCGACGTCTACCCCCGCAGCCCAAAACGGTCGAAACCGATCAGGAGGCGAGTGTGAGTTCGCCTTCCCGCACGGCACGCTCGCCGCCTGCGGACCTGACTCGGTAAGTCGGCTCACCGGCCCGGTCATCCGGCATCAGACGAACAACCTCAAAAACGCCGTCGACGATGCTCTTGTTGCCCGCATAGCTGATCCCAAGCTGGCGGACGTGCTGTCCAATCTTGAACTTGTGAGACATTGAGCTTCTCCGTCGTTTAGTGCCGTGTCGACAAGTCCGGGCTACCGGCGTGCTCTTGCCTTGCGAGCTGCGAAGCGTGCATCGCGCGCGATCTTCTGCTGAGCAGCGAGTGCAGCTTGCCGTTCTGCTTTTTCGGCGGCCTAGCGGACGAGTTCCGCCGCGGCACGCTCCTTTGCGGCCAGGGCTTCAGCCTCGCGCTCAGCTTCCCCTGCCAAGCGGGCTATGTCCCGCTCGTTGATCCGCACCTCTCGTGCCTGAACGATGGCTTGCCGCGCGGCCTGCCGTGCGAGAACGGCCGGATCATCCAGTGCAGGGCGTGCCCGGAACCGGGCGAGTGTGGCCTGCCGTGCTTTGGCAATTGCCTCAAGACGATCAACAAGCTGGTCTGTTTTGAATTGTCCCACGAACATTCCTTGTGCGCACCACGGCTCAGCCGGGTAGCGAGAAACAGATGAAGCCGCTCCCGAGGGAACGGCTTCGAAGCTCGTCATAGCTAGACGAGTGAGGCTCAAGCGGCCTGAAGGCTGCCGGCGGACTGCTTACCCGTGCGGCGGTCGGATTCCATCTCGTAGGAGACCTTCTGGCCCTCGACGAGGTTGTTCATGCCGGCGCGCTCGACGGCGGAGATGTGGACGAACACGTCCTTGCCGCCGTCATCCGGCTGAATGAAGCCGAAGCCCTTGGTGTCGTTGAACCACTTAACGGTGCCGATGGTCATAGGTATTCCGTATCATTATAGGCAAACAAATAGGTCGAACGCATGGGTCACACGCGCTCGGTCGATAGTCGTCGAAAATGGGAGAGATGCAGAGCGCTCGCCCTGTTGAGGCGATACGGCCGAATGTCTGGCCAAAAGTCGATTTATGATCTGTACGCCATTCGCGGGATAATCACAACCGTAAATCCGATTTGCAAGAAATTGGTTGTCGTTGCCGGTATTCCAGGCCTTGCCGTTACGATTTCTTGGGCACAACCATAGATGATGGGGACTCCCATTTGAGGGTCTGACACCTGAACCATCGGAGTTGCAGATGCCTATCAGCAGGGTGCCGCACGGCGATTTTCGGGAAGGTTTCGCAGTCGGCTTCCAACTTATCCAGGGGACAGCTGTTGCCCCTCCGGCGGCGCCAGCTGAGCCCGATGCGGTCGCCGGTACGACGCGGTTCCTCCTCGGCATCCGAGCCGGAATCGAGGCGGCTGGTGGCAAGCTCTCATAGTCGCGCCCGCGCGCGCCATGAGCCGCCAGCCGAGCGCATCGTCAGCCGGCCAGTTCCTTTTAGAACCGAGCCACAGCCATCGGCCGCGTGACGGACTGAAGCCGTGCGCGGAGCAGCGGAAATCCGTCCGCTTTGCTAACGGCCCTTCCCCGACGCAGACTGGCATCTTTCGGCCATGTCCTGCCGGGGCCAACGGCCCTCAGAGCGTCTCAAATGGGTGGATTTCCGCCGGACCGCTTCCAAGCGGGAAGGCAGAGAAACGGACATCCCCCTTGGATGGCACCTAGCCTCGGTGCAGACAATATCGCACCCTTTTCTGTCTATATATACTCCATACAAAACAAAAAATGGATCCATCTTGAAAGTCTTTACATCTCGAGCATTGAATCTATGACGACTCAACGGTCGATGGCATATGAATTTTATGATTGTAATTATTCCATTATAACAATGAAACATCTGAGCAACAGAGTCAGAATTTGCCCTTTCGTAGACGCTTCCCGGATTGCTTAGCTAGGCAGGGCGCGCAAGTAACGAACGCGAGGAAAGTGTCAGAGACGAGCCCCCTCTTAATTTATATCTATCCTGAGTTGAGTTGAAATGCAGCGTCTAGAAATCCGTGCCACCAGACTTAAGACTGGGCGAGAACTCGGCGTTTGGCTTGCGCTTCTTGGCTCGATTAATGGCATGTCCGGCGCCATCGCACAGGAGGTGCAGCTCGATGAACTCTCGGTAGAAGCGCGAGGGCAGGGACGGAACGTTCCGCTCCCTTCGACCGCGATCGTTGGACTCCCGCCATCCGCATACCCCGGCGGCGTAGTCGGCTCAGGCTCGCGGCTCGGGCTACTCGGCAACCGCAACGTCTTCGATCAGCCCTTCAGCTCGACCAGCTACACGGACAAGCTCATCCGCGATCAGCAGGCTCGCAACGTTCAGGACGTGGTCAACAACGATCCGTCCATCCGCACCAATGTACCGGCCTTCTCCGGCATCCTCGGCTTCTTCATCCGCGGATTTCCGGTCTTCGCCCAGGACATTGCCTTCAACGGGCTGTTCGGCGTGGCCGATGCGTTCAACCCGGCGATCGAGCCGATCGAGCGCGTCGAGGTGCTGCGCGGGCCGTCCACGCTGCTCTCCGGCGTCCCGCCCTTCGGCAATATCGGCGGCATCATCAACCTGATCCCGAAGCGCGCCGGTGAGGAGCCGCTCAACCGCGTCACCCTCGGCTACAGCTCGGACGCCCAGGTCTACAAGGCCGTCGATGTGAGCCGCCGCTTCGGCGACGCGAAGGAGTGGGGCATCCGCTTCAACGGTGCCTTCAACAACGGCAACACCCCGATCGACAATCAGAGCGTACATTTCGGCCTCGCGGCCCTCGCCCTCGACTATCGCGGCGAGCGCCTGCGGGCGAGCCTCGATCTCGGATATCAGGAACTCGACTTCACTTCGCCGCTGCGCAACCGCAACGTGGCGGCAGGCGTACGCATCCCCCGCGCGCCGGACCTGACCCTGAACCAGCAGCAGCCGTGGGAGTATCGCGACAGCGCCAACCAGCAGCTCGCCACGCGGATCGAGTACGACCTCACGCCCGATCTCACCGTCTACGGTGCCTACGGCGCCTCGAACTTCCGGCAGGAGTACTTCGGCGGCGTCCTGACCATCTTCAACGCCCGCGGCGACTATCGCGACCCGGTCAGCTACCTGCCGTTCCACATCGTCAACCAGACGGCGGAGGCGGGACTGCGCGGCACCGTCGAGACTGGACCGATCAAGCACAGCTTCGGCCTAGCCGCGGTCGGGTTCTGGCAGGACCTCGCCCAGCCGCCGGCGCAGAATGCCGGCGCGCCGATCGTCTCGAACCTCTACGCTCCGGTCTATCTCCCCCCACGCTCGACCCTCGGCCTGTCGGATGCGACGCCGCGCACCTCGAGCCGGATCAACCGCAGCATCGCCATCGCCGACACTCTGTCGGTCTTGGACGACCGCGTGCTGCTCACCCTCGGCGGTCGCTGGCAGAGCCTCGACGTGAACTCGTACAACCCAGTCACGGGGTTCCGGACCGGTTCGAGCGAGAGCGGTGCATTCTCACCGGGGATCGGCCTCGTGGTGAAGCCGTGGGAGCGCCTCTCGCTCTACGCCAACTACATCGAGGGCCTGACATCCCCGGCTCCGCCCGTGAACGCCGTCAACGCCACCGCCGCCTTCCCGGCCTTCGTCTCCCGCCAGACTGAGGTCGGCGCCAAGTACGATTTCGGTGCCGTCGGGGTCGGCTTCGCCGCCTTTGAGATTGAGCAGCCGTCCGGCTTCCTCGATGCCCGGACCCTCGTTTTCTCGGTCGACGGGCGCCAGCGCAACAGCGGAGTCGAGCTCACCGTGTTCGGCGAACCGGCGCCGGGCATCCGCGTCCTGGGCGGCGTCAGCCTGCTCGACGGCGTGCAGGTGCGTGCCCAGGATCCTCGCAACATCGGTCGCGTCGCAGTGGGCGTGCCGGACGTGCAGCTCAACCTCTACGGCGAGTACGACCTGCCGCCGGGCTTCATCCCAGGCCTGACGGTCACCGGCCGGGTGATCTACACGTCGGCCCAGTACTACGACCTAGCCAACAGCCAGAAGATCCCGGATTGGGCGACTCTCGATGTCGGCCTACGCTACGCTACCACATTCCAGGACCGCCCGCTGACGCTTCGGGCGAACGTCGTCAACGCAACCGGCAACAACTACTGGGCGTCGACAGGTCGAGGCATCCTGAGCCAGGGCACGCCGCGGACGTTCCTGCTCTCGGCATCAATCGATTTTTGACGATGAGGTTGTCTTAACGGCGGCTTTCGGAAAACCCTGAAAACGACCTCAGCATCCGACATGGGTCGATAGGAGGATGGCCGCTCAGGGTGGTTTCCTGCCCGTCCTGTGTGGATGGCTCCCGCATTGCAAGTGGCGAATTGAGCTTCTGACGCGTTGGTCGGGTGCAGTCTTGTGTCCGGCCTGTCGATGCAGTCGTTCATGTTGACTGCTGGCCCTGATGGTATCCGTGAGCTGGGTCCCACTCTGCTTTGCGGGCTATGACGCCCTGGACAGCCGGCGGGGTGTCCCGGCTCCCGGTCTGACCGGTTCGCCATCAACTCTCATCGTCCTCGCAACCTGGAAACGTCTCCTTTGCGTGCTGTCAGGCAGCCCTGGCCGCCGGTGCGCGGTAGGTGCCGCCGCGGGTCATGATCGCCCAGGCGACCCGCGCCGTGCGATTGGCCGCCGCCACGGTCACCACGCGCACCGGCTTACGCTGCAGCAGCGCCGGCAGCCGCGGGTCGACCGAGGTCGGTGTCGTCTTCGCACGCCGGATCAGAGAGGTCATGCCGACTACGAGCAGCCGGCGCAAATAGCGGTCGCCCATGCGCGAGATCCGGCCCAGGCGCTCCTTGCCGCCACTGCAGTTCTGCAGCGGTGTCAGGCCCAACGAGGCCGCGAACTGCCGACCGGAGCGGAAGCGTTCGGGCTCGCTCACCGAGGCGGCCAACGCGGTTGCCGAGACGATGCCGACACCCGGGATCGTCGCAAGGCGCTGCGACAGGTCGCTTTCCCGGTACCAGGCCAGCAACTCCTTCTCCAGTCGGGTGAGTTGGATCTGCAAGGCACCGATCTGATCGGCCAACCCGGTCACCACGCGCTGGGCTAACGGCGGCACCTCGGCCGCGTCTCCGGCCGAGAGCCGGGCCGCCAGTTCGAGCGCGTGCCGCAGGCCCCGCGCCATCTCGATCCCAAACTCAGCGAGCAGGCCGCGGATCATGTTCACCAGCTGCGTGCGTTGCTTGACCAGCAGGTCGCGCGTCCGGTGCAGCGCCAGCGCCGCCTGCTGCTCGGTCGACTTCACCGGCACGAAGCGCATGCTCGGGCGCGTCACCGCCTCACAGATGGCTGCGGCATCGTTCGCATTGGTCTTACCGCGCTTCACGTACGGCTTCACGTAAGCCGGCGGCATCAGCCGCACGTCGTGGCCGAGCTTCATGAGTTCCCGGGCCCAGTGATGCGCCGTGCCGCACGCCTCCATGCCGACCAGGCAGCGCGGCAGCCTGGCGAAGAACGGCACGACCTGCGCCCGCCTCAAGGCCTTGCGCACGACGACGTGCCCAGCTGCATCGACGGCGTGAACCTGAAAGATGCTTTTGGCCAGATCGATGCCGACGGTGGTGATCTCCATGGGGATGGCTCCTGCATGAGCGTGGCTGCTGCTTCGACAGCGACCACATCTTGGCACCGAGATGCCGTCAGTCGGAGCGGGAGCCATCCACCCCATCTGCTTCCGGATAGCGGTCGCATCAAGCGGACCTAGCCGCGGGGACCGCTCACGACCCTTCTCGGAACCTCGGAAGGTCCGCTTTGCGGTCGGTTGGCGTATACTGACCTCGAAATTTGACGCGTGTCCTCGCAGTCCCTCGCATATGCGAAAACGTTGATAACATACCTACGATAGATGCTGGCGTTTGATCCTTGCAATCGCCATCGAAATCGATATTCGGATTGCTACATCTGGAAATTGAGCGCACGGTGCCAGAGGCTACGCAGCAGTGATCTTGATGCGGGCATGCCGTGCAACTCGGAGTGCTTCTGATGGATCGCCCCCGTGCAGATCGATGCCTCGAAGTTGCCCGTGAGTTGCGCGCGGCGGCCGAGGAGACGCGTCGGACGCTTCAAGCCTCACGCGATTTGGTGCGGCGCTCCCGCGAGCAAGCCGTCACCGGGCCGTCGGCAGCCGGCGACGACCCTGGTCCATCGAAACATTTGGTGACGTCTCTCATCGAGGCCTACGAGGCCGCGGACGACGATCCTGACCCTCAGACCCGTCTGCTCCTCGGCCGCGTGCTCCATCATGTCGGCCGTCGCGTCGCCGGCGTGATGGGGCCGCGGGCAGCCGGTATCGCTTTGCAATGATCGCCTTGGCGTAAGGATCAGCGGAGAAACCACGATGAACGGTGACGATCCGCAGGACGACGAGCGCGGTGCGCTGGTTCGCATCGCCCGTACGCTGGGCGTCCCGGTTGCGACCTTCCTGACGGCCGATCCTACTGATACTCCGGATATCGAAACGGTCGTTGAGGGCCCTGATCATCTCGCAGAATTCGTGGCCCTGCTGCGTCTGTTCGTGCGGCTGAAGAGCCCCGAGGCCCGGGCGCGCTGCCTCGCCTACGTCGTGCAGGAAGCCACGCACGACAGCTGATCCGTGCGTCCGTCCTCGACATCGGGCCAGAACGCGTGATGCTGGGACCTGTTGCACGGCGCGGCATTGATCCGAGGGCTAAGAACGCGGTGATAGACCAGGACCACTTTCCGATCGTCGGCATCGGCGCGTCCGCGGGCGGCATCGAGGCGATGCGGGGCTTTTTCCGCGGGGTGCCGGAGACGCTGAGAGCCGCCTTCGTCGTCGTCACGCATCTCGGCCGGGAGCACAAGAGCCTGCTCCCGGACGTGCTGGCCCGGTTCACGCCGCTCAAGGTCGAGGCCGCCGCCGACGGCGTCCTGGTCGCGCCGGGCACCGTCTACGTCATGCCGTCCGGTTTCGTCATGGGCATCGCGGGCGGGCGGCTGACATTGACGCCGCTCGGCCCGGCGAGCCGCGAGACCAAGCCGATCGACATCTTCCTGACCACCCTGGCCCTCGACCAGGGCGAGCGTGCGGTCGGTGTGATACTGTCCGGCGGCGACGGCGACGGCGCCATCGGCATCAAGGCGATCAAGGAGCACGGTGGCCTGACCCTGGCCCAGACCGCGGATAGCTACGGCCCCGAGACCGCCGACATGCCGCTCAGCTCGCTGCGGACCGGCTTCGTTGATTTCGGCGAGACGGCCGAACGGATGGGCGACCTGATCGCCGCGCACGTCGCCGCCGCGCCGAACGCACCGGATGCGCAGGCCGACGGGGTCGCGCGGGAGTTCGAGGCCGAGCTCCTCACCGAGATCTTCGCCATCCTCCGCCGGCAGGTCGGCCACGACTTCTCGGGCTACAAACCAAGTACCTTCGGGCGCCGCCTGCAGCGGCGCATCGCCGTCGTCGGCGCGTCCGGACTGGACGGCTATCTCAAGCTGCTGCGGGCTGACCCGGCCGAGGTTGGGGTGCTCTTCCGGGACTTGCTGATCGGTGTGACAAACTTCTTCCGCGATACCGCTGCCTTCGAGGCCCTGACCGCCCAGGTCATCCCAAAGCTGTTCGACGCACGCGCGGCGACCGATGTCATACGGATTTGGGTGCCGGCCTGCTCAACCGGTGAGGAGGTCTACTCTCTGGCCATCCTCCTGCGCGAGCACATGGTCACCCTGGCGGTTCCGCCGCGCGTGCAGGTCTTCGCCACTGACATCGACGAGCGCGCGCTCACGGTCGCCCGGACTGGCCGCTACCCGATGGCCTACCTGTCCGCCGTCTCGCCTGAGCGGATCGGGCAGCACTTCGTCGTCGAGGGCGACAGCGCGGTGGTCGAGAAGGCCGTGCGCGACCTTTGCACCTTCGCCCCTCACAATGT
Organism: Methylobacterium sp. 1030; assembly: GCF_040544715.1. NCBI lineage: Bacteria > Pseudomonadati > Pseudomonadota > Alphaproteobacteria > Hyphomicrobiales > Methylobacteriaceae > Methylobacterium > Methylobacterium sp. 1030. Next base: position 8,448 of record NZ_JBEPKM010000037.1, read on the forward strand.
GCTGCGCGATCCGCCGTTCTCGCGCCTCGATCTCGTGTCCTGCCGCAACCTGATGATCTACCTCGGCGTCGAGGCCCAGCAACAGCTGATGCCGGTTCTGCACTACGCCCTGCGCCCGCGCGGCTATTTGTTCATCGGCATGGCCGAGAACGTGACGCGGTTCGAGGACCTGTTCGAGACGATCGACAAGCAGCACCGCATCTTCCAGGCTCGCGACGCGATCCCGCCGGCCCGGTTGCGGCCGATGTCCGGGACGGACACGCCGATCTTTGCAAGTGCGGGCCAGCCGCAGCGGCGCAACGCGACGACGCACGCCGCCCTGCGGCACGCGGTCGAGACGCAGATGCTGTCCGAATTCACGCCGCCCCACGCGGTCGTGACGCGGACGGGCGAGGCCGTGCACTACTCATCGCGGATCGGCGATCACCTGGAGGTCGTGCCCGGCCAGCCGACCCGGGAGCTGGCTGCGATGGCGCGTAAAGGCCTACGGCTGGATCTCCGGACAGCCTTGCGCGAGGCGATCGAGGGCAACACCCAGGTCGTGCGCGAAGGCATCGGCGTCGAACTGCCGGACGGCGGTTTCCAGTCGATCTCCCTTGTGGTCAAGCCGCTGAACACGCCCGGCGCGGTCGAACCGCTGTTCCTGGTCGTTTTCAACGAGGCGGCCGCGCCGGTCGAGAGGGAGCGGCAGCAGGCCCTGAAAGCGAATGAGCGGGACACGGCGCTCCAGGGCCTGGAGCGCGAATTGAGCGTGACGCGCGAACGGCTCCAGGCCGTGATCGAGGAGTATGAGACGTCCCTTGAGGAGCTAAAATCTTCGAACGAGGAACTTTACTCCGTCAACGAAGAGATGCAGGCCGCCAACGAGGAGCTTGAGGCTTCGAAGGAGGAGACACAGTCTCTGAATGAGGAGCTTCAGACAATGAATTCCGAGCTTGCGTCCAAGATCGAGGCCGTCGATCAGTTGACCGACGATCAGGCCACGCTGTTCGAGGGCATGAACATCGCGAGCGTGCTCCTGACACCGGATCTCCACATCCGCATGTTCACCAACGCAGCGGCGCAGATCTTCGGCTTGCAGCCGAGCGACGTCGGCCGGTCCTTGCGTAACTTTTCGGCGCCGATCCCCCTGGCATGGCTGGTGGACGAGATCCCGACGGTGCTGGCGGCGAACCGGCCCTCCGAGTGGACGATCGAGGGGGCGGACGGCGCCCGCTACCGGGTCCGGTTGATGGCCTCGTCCCGCAAGGGCGGCCGGAGGCCCGGGATCGTCGCCAACTTCACGAACCTGCTGGGGCAGGAATGACCGACGGATCTGCCCACCTCGCGTGGGATGTGGGCGGCCAGCACGCGCTGGTGCGATCGGAGATGCTCGACAGCGTCAGCGCGGCGGGGGAGCGGCACGGTTTGGCAGAGCCCGGCCGCGTTTGGTCTCAGGGGGCAGATCGTAACGCCGGCCTGGGCCGAACGTGACACGTCAGCTTTCAGGCAGCACAAAGGTTCGAAGTTCTGTTCTCCAAGGGCGCGACTGATCGACCAAGATTTCCGCTGTACGCCCTGAACCTTGACGATCCAGATCGAATAGAGCACGCTAGCATTAAGAGGGCACCTTCATCGCGAACGGTAGATGCCTAAATACTACTTCCACCTCCGTGGTCCCGACGGTCTGGACAACGACGACGAAGGCTTGGATTTCGCCAGCGTTGAGGCGGCATATCTTGAGGCTATCAAGGCCGTGCCGGGAATGGGCTCCGATCTGGCCTCCACTTCGAAGAACCCAATCCGGTATGGCTTCGAGATCGCCGATGCGCGTGGCACCGTTCTGATGGCGGTGCCTTTCGCTGAGGTACTCGATCGCGGGCAAAAGCGCACAAAACAACCGGCCAAGCTACAGCTCCACAAATGTCGAGCGGAGATGAGGCGCACGGCAGGACTGATTGTAGAGCTTCGCGAAGCGCACGCGAAGTTGAATGTGACGCTGACAGAGACCCAGCGTCTCCTCGATATCGCGAAGCGAACTGGTCGCTAGTGGTAAGGGCAAGAAGAGGCCTCACCCATTGGAAGCGGAATGGCCGCTCTCGGGAGAGGGGCTAAGGTCTGCAGCCCACCCCGAGCCGAACTTGCGGAGCGGCCGACGAACGACCGCTTTGGAGAAACGCAAATGGCGTTCCCGATGGCTGAGTTGGGTCGATAGGAGGCCGTCCGGTTTTGCGGCGGCCCCTCTCAGAAGCGGACCGGCAGCTTTCGGCCAGCTTCTGTCTCGCCAGTAGGCTCGTCGGGATAACTGGGGTGGGTGGATTTCTGCCTGTCCGCTTATGGTCGGCAATGCATGGAAGCGGACCTTGTCCACGCGCGCTTTTAATCAGCTCGGGAGCAGTCCCGCCTCCTGATAACTCCGGACCAAAGTGTCGAACAGATTTAGGTCCCCGCGGCTTCGAGCAATGATCTGAGCTCCGGCTACAGCAGCATAGATCGCGCGAGCTCTCGTCTCGCTGTCCTTCGGCTTCGCGAGCTTTGCAGCAACTAACTGCTCGCGTAGCCAAGCGGTGTTCACGTCAGCGAAGGTCTGAACCTCCTTCAAGACCCCATCAGGCAACACGTCATATTCTGTCGCCATGAAGCTGCTGAGGCACATGCGATTGTTGCGCTCCAGAGAGAGGCGAAAAATGCCAGGGTATTGCCGCAGCGCTTCTATCGGGCTCTGGGCATTCGTCGAAATAGCTTCAAGATCGCGTGCAATATCTTCCCAGTAGCGCCGTGCAACCGCCTCGCCGAGGATAGCCTTGTTTGCGAAGTAGTAGTTGATGCTTGCAGCCTTGATGCCGACCGCTTCCGCAAGGTCGCGAAAATTGATGCCGCCGTAGCCATAAGCCATCGCCGCTTCCCTTGCGGCCACGAGGATCGCCTCTCGCACATCCCTCTTCAACGTCGCTGCCATTTCCAACCTCCATCTGTCATATGGCAGACAGGGGTTGACAGCGCAAGATTGGGGTCATAGCTTTCTACCTGTCATCTGACAGACAGGCAATTTCTCAGGAAAGCGAGAGGACGATGTCCGACAAGCTCAAGCTCTACACCTCACCCTCGGCCTTCCCGAACCCGCAGCGACTGCGGATCTTCATGCACGAGAAGGGCATCGCCGACCGCTTCGACGCGACGATCTACGACATGTCACCGGTGGGCGAGCAGCGGGGCTGGAAGCACCTGAAGATGAACGCCTGGGGCGAGACGCCGACCCTCGCGCTCGCGGATGGCTCCTATCTCAGCGAGACCTCCGCAATCGCTCGCTACCTCGACGACACGTTCGAAGGCCGCAAGATCATGGGCGGGACTGCGCACGAGCGCGGCCTTGATCAGATGTGGGACAACCGGGTGTGGGTGCACATCCTCTATCCCATCGTCACCGCCTTCCATGTCCTGCACCAGGGTCTGGGCCCGAAGCTCGAACTGACCAGCAACCCCGCCTGGGGCGAGCATTCCCGCAAGGTGGCATTGACGCATGCTGGTCTCGTCGACCGGCATCTCGCCGACGGCCGCGAGTGGTTGCTGGGAGGCGATCAGCCGACGTTCTCGGACATCACGCTGGCGACGGCCATTGCGTTCTCCAAGTTCCCGGTGAACGCCACTCCGCTCGATGAGCGCTTCGAGCATCTCGATGCTTTCTGGCAGCGCTGGCAGACCCGGCCGACCTTCCTGGCCGCCTATGCCGACCGGAGCAGCGGTGTGCCGGAGATCGACAATCGTACCTGAGCGTCCGGCGGTCGGTCCCGGCTGCGGGCCGACCGCAATCCTGCCCGAGGAGGTCATCATGCCTTTTGCACGTATCGATCTGATCCAGGGGAAAAGCCCCGAGTACCGCACTGCTTTGGCGGACATCGTCTATCGAGGCATCGTCGACGTCCTCAAAGCACCCGATGGCGACCGCTTTGTGGTGGTTGGCGAGCACACAGCTGACAACCTCATCTATGATCCGCAATTTCTTGGCTTCAATCGGTCCCCAGACTTCATCTTAATCCAGGTAACTAGCACCGTCGGCAAAAAGAAGGATACTAAGTTTGCTTTCTATCGTTTCGTCGCCGACGAGCTGAAACTGAAGCTGAGCGTCAGACCAGACGACATCATGATCAACATGGTCTTTGTCGACAAGGAGGAATGGTCGTTCGGTGATGGTCAGCCGTGGTAACGACTTCCAATATCACCTCGGTCCTCAACTGCAGGGCCGCCGGTTGATGACCGCTTTTGGGAAGCGCCGACGGTCATCGTAACAACTGGCATGGGTCGACCGCGGAAAGTCCCTTTGCGAGGGATCGGTCAACCTCCGCATCCCGCCCTCAGCGACATCTCCGCAGCCGCCGCTCCGAGGATTTTGAAAGCGGCCACCTCGAGGCCCACTCAGCGAGGCTAGCGCGCGTGAGGGATCGTCACGGCTAGGCAGTTTGGGTTAAAGCAGCATCCGGTTGGGCGTCCGACAGAAGGCGCCTGGGAGTTTGTAGGGAGCCAACTTGGCCGACGACGCCACGCTGCGCCGACTGCTCGCTGGTATCGCCCGGGGCGAGGCAAATCGGCTGGCCGAACTCTACGATCTCACGAGCCCGAAACTTTACGGCCTGATCCTGCGTATCCAGCGTGACCGTGGCTTGGCCGAGGACGTGCTTCAGGACGTCTACATGCGCATCTGGCAGGCCGCGGGCAGCTACAAGCCCGAGGCCGGCCCGCCGCTACCGTGGCTCTGCACCGTCGCCCGCAATCGCGCCATCGACAGCGTACGGCGGAAGGTCGAGCATCAGGGCCCGGAATTGGATACCGGCGAGGATTGGGTGGCGCGGCTGATCGATCCGCACGATGGGGCGGCAGATTTCATGGACCGGAACGCCCTCCTGGCCTGCCTCGGCCGTCTCGACCCCAAGCACCGGGACTGCGTCGTGCTGGCCTATTGCGAAGGGCAATCTCGGGAGGAGTTGGCGCGGCACTTCGACCGGCCGGTCAACACCATCAAGACTTGGCTGCACCGGTCACTCGCAGGCCTCAAGTCCTGCCTGGAGGCTGTCTCGTGACCGGCAGCGGCCAGCCCGGCATGGACCCGACGTCCGAGCATGACATGCGCGCGGCCGAGTACGCCCTCGGGACACTCGACGCGCGGGAGCGGGCGGCGCTGGAGCGCGAGGCGAGCCAAGACCCCGGCACAGCCAGCCGCATCCGCGAGTGGGAGCGGCGCCTGGCGCCGCTGATGGAGGCCGTGCCACCCGTGGCGTCGCCGCCGCGGGTCCGCGAAGCGCTGCTGCGCGCGCTGCCAGACGCGACCGACGTAGCGCGAGGTGAACTTCGCCGCCTGTGGCGGCAGGTGAGGCGCTGGCGGATCGCCGCGGCAGGGTCAGGCCTGCTCGCCGCGGGCCTCGCGCTGTTCGTGGCAGTCGGCCCGTCACGAACCCCGGCGGGAGGGCGCTATCTGGCTGTCGTGCAGGGAGGCGGGGCGCTGCCGGCGCTGATCGTGCGTGTCGACACGCAGACCGGCCTCGCAGAAGTCAGGCCCGTCGGTGCCGACGCGCCCGCCGGGCGGAGTCTGGAATTGTGGTACGTCGGCGCAGGAGGGGCAAAGCCACTCGGCCTCGTCGGAACGGCGCCGAGTCAGGTGAGGCTCCCGCAGGACACCGCACCGGACGGGGTAATCGCGGTCTCGGTCGAGCCGCCCGGAGGCTCACCGAGCGGCCAACCCACGGGTCCGGTGATCTACACCGGCAAGCTCATCGCCGAATGACCGGGCGCGGCGGGCACGCCTGCCGGCGCTCGCGTGATCTGAAAGGCCACGCGCTGTCGAAGCCCGCAGCCCTCACGGGCCGCGGGCACTGCGCGTTACGGCATCAGCACGGCGTTGATGACGTGGATGACGCCGTTCGACTGCATGACGTTCGGGATGGTCACCGTGGCGGTGTTGCCCTTCTGGTCGGTGACGAGAACCTTCTTGCCCTGCACCTCGACGGCGAGTGGTTCGCCCTCGACGGTGGTCAGCACGCCCTGTCCACCACCCTTCTTGGCCAGCGCCATCAGGTCCTTGGCGGTGTAGACACCCGGGACCACGTGATAGGTCAGGATCTTCGTCAGCGTCGCCTTGTTCTGCGGCTGCACGAGGCTTTCCACCGTGCCCGGCGGCAGCTTGGCGAAGGCGGCGTTGGTCGGGGCGAACACCGTGAACGGGCCCAGGCCGTTCAGCGTATCGACGAGGCCCGCGGCCTTCACGGCAGCGACGAGGGTGGTGTGATCCTTCGAATTGACCGCGTTCTCGACGATGGTCTTCTGGGCGTACATCGGCGCCCCGCCGACCATCGGGTTCTTGGCGTAGGCCGCGCCGCTGGCTCCGAGGCTGAGCGCGAGGGTCAGGGCGAGCGCCTGGGCCGTGCGGCGGCCGGTGTTCTGAGTGAGCATCGTCTTTCCTTCAGTCCGAACCCCGATGAACGGGGCAGTGTGGGCCCATACGAGGCCATCGGAGAGAAAGTTTCGCGGGATGAAGGCAAACGGCTGGGAGGCGATCGCCTCTGCTCCCATTCCGTCTGGACGAACCTGACATCGCCACAGACGGCGATTTTCAGCATCTGTCTTTGGTTCAAGGATCACGGTCCGAATGTCATCCCGAGCCGAAGTTGCCGGAAGGCTGACGAACGGCCGCTTTGGAGAAGCGCCGACGGCGGTCCGGGCGGCCGGGTAGGGTGGTTTTCCGTCGGTCTGCTATTGATCGGCAGCAGGGGAGAGCGGACATCGCGCCGCGCCTGCTTCCTACTGTCAACCGAAGACCAAGGGGCAGTCGGCCGCGACCTCGGCGGTTATTGCCTTCAGCCTCCAACGACCGGGGCACATCTTGAGAGGCTGAATGTCAGGCAAGCCGACCCGGGGGCGCCCGCTGCCTGATCACTGTGTCCGCGAGGTAGGGACCGGTGCCACCGCGAGCGCCTGCGCGACGTGGCGGAGCTTGTCGGGATTGCGGGTAATGTAGATCGCGGTGATTTGGCCGTCCTCGATGGCGAGCGCAGTTGTTTGGAGAACGTCGCCGCGTTCGCGGCTGATATAGCCGGGCAAGCCGTCGATCCAGACGGGTTCGAGTATCTGCGCCCAGCCTTGCCCCCATTTGCGCCGCACACCCTCGAACATGCGCAGGAGGCGGTCCAATCCAGTGATGGGGTTGATGAAGGCCAAAACCTTGCCGCCGCCATCGGAGCGCAGCACCGCATTCTCGGCGAGAAGTGTACGCAGCGCTGCGGTGTCGCCGCTGGTGGATGCCGCGAAGAAGGCCTGTGCAATCCGCTCGCCCTCTTCGCGCTCTACGGGGAAGCGCGGACGCGCAGCCTCCACGTTCCGCCGTGCCCGGACGGCGAGTTGGCGCACGGCCGCCGCCTCCCGGTCAAGCGTGTCTGCCACCTCGCCGAGCGGCACGCCGAAGACGTCGTGGAGGAGAAATGCCGCCCGCTCGAGCGGCGACAGACGCTCCAGCGCCATCATCAGCGTCAGCGTTAGGTCATCTTTGTCCAGCCCATCCTCCTGGTTCTCGACGAGTGGATCGGGCAGCCAAGCGCCGACGTAGGTCTCCCGGCGGGCGCGGGCCGACTTCATCTCGTCGAGGCAGAGGCGCGTAACGATGCGCGCGAGGAACGGATAGGGAGCAGAGACCTTCGTCTGGTCCACCGCCACCCAGCGCAGCCAGGCATTCTGCACGACATCCTCCGCTTCGCTGCGCGAGCCAAGCATGCGGTAGGCGATGCGCAACAGCCGCGCGCGATGGACCTCGAAGGTCGCCGTGGCAATTTCGGCCTGCGACATGGCCCGTTCCTCGTAAACGAAGCCGGTTGAGCGAATGTGGATGACCATCGGCTATCCTCGCCGCCTTGAACAGCTGAGTTCCCGCGCCGCCGCTGTTAGGGTCGGTCCGGCGTCGTCAACACCCGGTCAGCCGTGTCCACGACGAAGACGGCGAGGAGCTTGGAGGGCTCGATGTCGCTGGCATTAGCGCTGACACCGTGGTGATCACCGGGCATTTCGACAAAGCTCTCCCCGACGCGGAAGACTTTCTCCGGGCCGTCGTTGATCCGGCTGCGCACCTCGCCCTCGATCACAGTTGCCGTGATGAAGGCAGATGCGGCGTGGGTGTGGGACGGTGAGGACCCGCCCGGACCGTACTCGACGAGGACGCCGCGCAGGCTCTTGCCGGGAACTGAAGGTAGTGGATGGTCAAAGATCGTCGTGACCCGGGCCTCGCCCCTCGCAACATCGGCCGCAATCGCGGGAACGACGGAGACGGCAACGAGGGCGCCCAGCAGAAATGCTCTGAACATGGAAGGGCCTTTCTTCGTGGATGAGGAGAAGCGCAGCGGTTCAGGCAGCAGCGAGCCAACTCTCGAACCGCGTCGGCCCGAGCCGTGCCGCTTCCGCATGCTCGGGAACAAGCGAACCCTTATCGAGCGCAGCGCCGAAGTAGCGCGCCGCCCTGTCGGCTAGCACCTCCCGACGGTCGCCGGTGGATGCGACCGAGTGGGCGACGAAGTCGCGGAACGGCAGGCGGTCCGGCCCGGCGATCTCGATCGTCGCGTTGCACGGGGGAGCAAGCGCGACTTCGGCGAGCGCTGCGGCTACATCGGCGGCGGCGATCGGCTGGAAGTCGGCATCGGGAACAACGATGCGGTCGCCTGCGACGGAAGCCTGGGCAATCGTCGCGACGAACTCGAAGAATTGCGTGGCCCGGACGACGGTGTAGGGAAGGTCAGAAGCTGCGATCAGTCGCTCCTGCGCGACCTTCGCGAGAAAGTATCCGTTCCCCTCCAGGCGGTCCGTGCCGACGATGGATAGGGCGACGTGATGTTTCACACCCGCTTCGCGCTCCGCGGCGAGGAGGTTGCGGCCAGAGCGCTCGAAGAAGTCGAGCACCGCCGCGTCCTCAAAGGACGGAGAGTTCGACACGTCAACGACGACGTCGGCTCCGGCAAGAACTTTGGCCAAGCCTTCGCCCGTCAGCGCATTCACCCCGCTGCTCGGCGAAGCCGCAATGGCCTCATGTCCTTGTCGCGACAGTTCGGCCGTCAGATGCCTGCCGATGAGGCCGCTTCCGCCAATCACCACGATCTTCATGGTTCCTGTCTCCTTGTTCGAGAACGGACGGGGCGGCTCCTTGCCGCATTCAGGCGTCCGTCGAACAAATGACGAGGCGGGTCCGTCCCAATGTGACATGCCCCGGAAAAAATCAGCGACGTGAGACGTGGAACTGCCGCCGGAGATCGATTGACATCCGCGGGAATGGGACGGCGCTGGCGCCGCCCCTGACGGAGCGCAGAACCGACTAAATTTGTGCCTGGACCGGGAGGCGGAAGGGTGCGCCGAGGCGGTTGAACGCGTTCATCGCCGCGATGGTGATCGTGAGGTCCACGAGATCCTTGGACGCGAATGCTGTGCTTGCCGCCGCATAGGCCTCATCGGAAGCGTGCGTATCGCCGACCAGCGTGACTTCCTCCGCCCACGCGAGCGCGGCGCGGTATTGGTCAGGAAACAGGTGAGGTACCTCGGCCCAGACCGGAACCAGAGCGACCTTCTCGAACGGCATCGTCTTAAGAAGATCCCGGGTGTGCAAGTCGATGCAGTGCGCGCAGCCATTAATCTGCGACACTCGCAGAAAGACGAGATGGATCAGCTCATTGGGTAGATCGGTGTCAGTGGTGATGTAGTGATGAATGCCATAGAGCGCTTTGGCCCCCTTCGGGGCCACCTCGTTCCAGACCAATCGCTTAATCTCGCTCATGTCTCGTCCTTGTGCTCGGAGCGCCGGCGATCGACGTTCGAAGCTATGACGAACCGATCTGCACGGTTGTGACATGCGATGCCGCCTTCTCTCACAAAGCGGATCATCTTCCAGCCGAGAGCATCTACGTCCGCTTCCAAGCGGGCCGAGCAGGTAGATTGACGACCTACATGGGTCGGGTGCGGAAGGGCTGCTCGGGGTGGATTTCCGCCGGTCCGCTTTCGGGCAGAAAGACACCGAGGCGGACGCAGCCTTCCCGGAGGCGGTAGGGCGAAAGTGTGCGCTTTGAGCTCAGGTCTCGATGAGGCATCGCCGGTCGGTAGCCCTTGCATGTTCGTGCAACTAGGGCACAGCCGAGCGTAAGCCGTACGAGGAAGCCAACGTGGCCGATGAACTTGACAGGTCGCGCGACGCGCCACTGGATCGGGCCCTGGCCATCCTGACCTTCGTGGCCGAGCAGCGGAAGGCACTGTCGGCGGCCGAGATCGCCTCGGCCCTCGCCCTGCCGCTTCCCACCGCGCATCGACTTATCGGCAACCTTGAGGACCGCGGTCTAATCCAGAAGGCCCTCGGCACGAAGCGCTATGTCGTCGGGAGCACGCTGGTCACCCTCTCGGCCAAGACCATCGGGGCAGCCTTCCGCACCGTGCGGCGGCACGCGGTCCTGAGCGCGGTGGCCGACCGGATCGGCGAGCAGTGCGAGATCGGCATCGTCCGCGACAACGCGGTGGCATACGTCGACAGCGTGCAGACGAAGCAACAGCAGGGCCTGCAGTTCAATCCCGGATCAGCCGCACCGCTCCACTGCACCTCGACGGGCAAGATCTACATGAGCCGGCTGCCTACCAAGGTCCGGCAACGACTCGCCCACTCCCTTCCGCTCGCGCAGTACACTCCGACGACCATCGCGGACCCGAAGACGCTTCTCGCTCAGCTCGACGTGATCCGGCGCAGGGGCTGGGCGAAAACCAACGAGGAATACGTACTCGGCGTCGTCGGCTGCGCCGTGCCCATCGTCTCGCCGAAGGGGGACCTGATCGCTTGCCTGGGCGTGTCGGTGCCCTCCGCCCGCGTCGGCTTCGAGGACCTCGACGCGTTCATCGAGCCCCTGCAGGAAGCGGCCGCCCTCCTGTCCAGCACCATCCTGCAAGACAACGAAGATTTCGATAATTCTCAATTTTCGGAATGAAAAATACCGCTGGATGATGATCCGGCTCGACGCGTAGCGGATGTAGTGTATTTTCTTGTCATGCCACTGACATGCCCGGCTTTTGGGCACGGATTGGCAGATAAATTAGCACTGCCGCCATTCAAAGCTTGAGATGGGTCGAAGGCTCGCCGGGACTTCCGGCGCAACGCCTCGTCGCGTCTGCGCTACCGGAGGGTATCATGACCCAGCACTACGACGTCGCCGCCGTTCGTCAGGCGTTTCCGGCCGCCGAGCACGTGGTCTATCTCGACAGCGGCTTCCAGACCCCGCTCTCCCGCCCCGTGAAGGAGGCGTACGAGCGCTTCCTGCGCGAAGGGTTCGAGACCGCCGGCCCCAAGCAAGTCTGGCTCAGCCGCCTCGAAGAGACCCGCGCCAAGGTCGCGACGCTGCTCGGCGCGCAGCCCCACGAGATCGCATTCACCAAGAACACCTCGGAGAGCATGAACATCGCCGCCAACGCGCTGCCGCTGAAGGCCGGCGACAAGGTGCTGATGATCCACGGCGACCATCCGAACAACGCCTACGCCTTCCTCAACCTGAAGAAGAAGGGCGTCGAGGTCGTGTTCATCCCGATGACCCAGGTGGTGAACGCCGACAGCTTCCGCTCGCACATCGACGACAGGACGCGGGCGATCTCCATGTCGCACGTCACCTTCCACGCCGGCCATCGGTTCGATGTCGAGAGCGTCGGCGAGCTTTGCGAGCGGCACGGCCTCTACTTCGTCGTCGATGTGATGCAGGGCATCGGCGTGACGCCCATCGACGCCAAGACGATGAAGGCGACCTTCATCGGCTCGGGCACCCACAAGGGCCTGCTGGTGCCCCAGGGGTTGGGCCTGCTCTACTGGGACTCCTCCAAGATCGAGATGGAGCCGGCCTACCTCGCCGCGGCCAGCCTCGCCGAGCCGCCGACCGACTTCATCGCCCGCGAGGACAACATGGCCCTGCCGGCGACGGCGGGCCGGTTCGAGCTCGGCAACTACAACCTCCCGGCCATCCAGGGCCTGGGTGCCGCCATCGACCTCATCAACACGGTCGGCATCGAGAACATCGAGGGCCACTGCTTCGACCTCGGCGACTACCTCATCGAGCGCCTCGACGAACTCGATGTCGGCCTGGTCGGCCCGCGCGACCGCCAGCACCGCGCGCCGCATATCTACGTCATCGCCCTGCCGGCGGCAGAGTGGCTCGACTACTTCACGCAGAACGGCATCCGCGTCTCGCCCGAGCGCGACGGCATCCGGGTGTCGCTCGGGATGTTCAACACCACGGCGGACATCGATCGGCTGATCGAGGCGGTCCGCGCCCGCAACGTGCCCTCGACGCAGGCGCGCACGGCTGTGCTGTCCAAGCTCGGATAGGCCGACGGGCCTCTCCAATCCTGATCGTTTCCGGCAGCCGAGACGCAATAAAAACAAGCGCCACGCTCGATTGCCGCTCCACTCGGTGGCGCGGAGGACGACGTCATGCAGGTGAGCAGCAAACCTCACGCCTCGAACAGGCTGACCACATACATCATGGTCAGCTTGTTCCTCGGAATATCGACCGGTTACCTGTGCAACACTTTCGCGACGCCGGCCGAGGCCAAGGCAATTGCCGGGTACTTTACCATCGTGTCGGACGTCTTCCTGCGCATGATCAAGATGATCATCGCACCGCTGGTGTTCGCCACCATCGTCTCCGGCATCTCCAGCCTCGGCGCGAGTGGCGGCGCCGTTGGCCGGGTAGCCTTCAAGGCGCTGGGCTGGTTCATCACCGCCTCCGTGGTGTCCCTGTCCATCGGCCTCCTGCTCGCCAACCTCCTGCATCCCGGTCACGGCCTGAACCTGCCGCTCCCTGAAGCCAGCGCCACCATGAACCTGCAGACCGGTGCCCTGAACCTCAAGGATTTCGTGGCGCACGTCGTGCCCGTCAGCATCGTCCAGGCGATGGCGACCAACGAGGTGCTTCAGATCCTCGTCTTCTCCGTCTTCTTCGGCTTCGCCCTGAGCTCCGTGAAGACCTCGCTCGCCCCGACCGTCGCCAAGTCGATCGACGAGATCGTCCCGATCATGCTCAAGTTCACCGACTACGTGATGCGCTTCGCGCCGGTCGGCGTGTTCGCCGCGATGGCGGCCGTCATCACCACGCAGGGCGTCGGCGTGCTGGTGACCTACGGGAAGTTCGTCAGCGCCTTCTACTTCGGCCTCGCGGTTCTCTGGGTCGTCATCATCGCGGCCGGAACCGTGGTGCTCGGCGGGGCGATCAAGACCCTGCTGCGCCTGCTGCGGCAACCGATGATGATCGCCTTCTCCACGTCGAGCAGCGAGGCCGCCTTCCCGAAGATGGTCGAGCAGTTGATGAAGTTCGGCGTCTCGGAGCGCATCACCGGCTTCGTGCTGCCGCTGGGCTACTCGTTCAATCTAGACGGCTCGATGATGTACCAGACCTTCGCGGCCCTGTTCGTCGCGCAGGCCTTCGGCATCGAGATGGACCTCTCGACGCAGATCACCATGCTGCTGGTCCTGATGGTGACCAGCAAGGGCATCGCCGGCGTGCCCCGGGCCTCCCTAGTCGTGGTGGCGGCGACGATCCCCTCGTTCAACCTCCCCACCGCCGGTCTCGTCCTGCTGGTCGGCATCGACGCCTTCCTCGACATGGGCCGCACCATGACGAACGTCATCGGCAACGGTGTCGCGACCGCCGTCGTCGCCAAGTGGGAGAACGAGCTCGGCGCCCCGGTCGAGGACGATGCCGAGTTCCTGTCCCCGGTCGGCGTCGTGACGCCGACCGGCGCGGCTCAAAGTGCTTCAGCCTAGCCGACCAAACCCGTCCCGCGGCGCGCGCCGTGTGGTCAGGCCCCCCGAGACCCGACCGAGGTCCGTATCTATCCAGAGGAGATGATCGATGTTTCAGGGCAAGAACTTCGTACGGCTGTCTTGCGCGCTCGCACTCGGCCTCGCCGCCACGGCGGCATCGGCCGAGAGCCCGATGCTGGCCAAGATCAAGCGAACCGGCAGCGTGACGCTCGGCTACCGGGAGTCCTCGATCCCGTTCTCCTATCTCGACAACGGCCAGAAGCCCGTAGGCTTCTCCCTCGACCTGTGCGCGCAGGTCGTCGACAGGATCAAAACCGACCTCAAGCTCGACAAGCTCGCAGTCAAGCTTCAGCCGGTCGACTCGTCCAACCGCATCCCGCTCATCCAGAACGGGACCATCGACATGGAATGCGGGGCGACGTCGAGCAGCCCCGCCCGGCTGAAGCAGGTCTCCTTCACGGTCGCGATCTTCGTCTCGTCGGCGCGGTGGCTGACCAAGGTCTCCTCCGGCATCCACGACGTGAAGGGGCTCGACGGCAAGACCGTGGTCGTCACGCAGGGCTCGAACGCCACCGGCTTCGCGTTCGGCATCAAGGCCAAGGGCGGCACGTTCAACATCATCCAGGGCAAGGACCATGCAGAGTCCATGCTGACGCTCCAGAGCGGGCGCGCCGCCGCCTTCATGGAGGACGACATTCTACTCGCCAGCCTGAAGGCTCGCGCGCCCGATCCCGCCGCGTACGCCTTCCTGCCCGAGACGTACACGCTGGTGCCCTACGGGCTGATGCTGCCAAAGGACGACCCCGAGTTCAAGGCGCTCGCCGACGACGTCCTCAAGGGCATGATGGCGTCGGGTGCCTTCACCAAGCTCTACGCCAAGTGGTTCGAAAGCCCGATCCCGCCCCACAACGAGAACCTGAACTTCCCGATGTCCGACGCTCTGAAGGAGCGCGTCGCGCACCCGAGCGACTCGGTCGATTTCTGACCGGCGGCAGACGACGATGGGTTCGACGCGGCGATTGCGGGCCGAGCATTTCCGACAGGGGGCCACCCACATGTCCAAGACACAGACTGACGTGAGCCAGGACGGAAGTGCTCCGGTCGCGGAAGTCCCGATGGAGCGAAATCCGCCCACCGAGCTCGCGGTCGCCACCGTCCGCACCGTGGATCTCGACACCGCCAAGACGCGCTCCGAGCACGACCTGCTCGGTGACGGCGATGTCCCGGCCGACGCCCTCTGGGGCATCCACACCAAGCGCGCGGTGACGAACTTCCCGATCACCGGCGTCCCGGTCGGTCACTTTCCGGAGTTCGTCCGGGGCCTCGCGCTGGTCAAGCAAGCGGCGGCCCGAGCCAACAAGCGCCTCGGGTATCTCGATGCGACGAAGGCCGACGCCATCGATCGCGCCTGCATCAAGGTCGCGACCGAGGCCCGCTACGCCGAATCCTTCGTCGTCGACGCCATCCAGGGCGGGGCCGGCACCTCGACGAACATGAACGCCAACGAGGTCATCGCCAACGTCGCCCTCGGTCTGATGGGCAGGAAGCCCGGCGACTACGCCGCGCTTCACCCCAACGACGACGTCAACATGGCGCAGTCGACCAACGACGCCTACCCGACTGCTCTGCGTGAATCGCCCCGGGTTTTCCGGAGGCCGTTTGGTTTGGCTCAGGCGGCCAAGGCTTGGACCTCGGCCTGGGCATAATAGCGTGCCTCCGCCTCGG
>NZ_JBEPKM010000038.1:0-22545 GCF_040544715.1 Methylobacterium sp. 1030
CCATCTCGAACTCGGCCGTTAAACACGCCAGCGCCTATGGTACTGTGTCTCAAGACACGGGAGAGTCGGTCGCCGCCAGACCCGCCCATCGCAATACACACACCTTCCCTCAGCACGAACCGCGACGCCGCCGGGCCGCTCTCTCCGAGAGCGGCCCGGCGGCGTTTCGCTGTTGGCCAGCCCGCCGCGGCCGCCTTACCGCGAAGTCATCTTCCCGCGAGCATCCCGTAACCGCTCCCGCGCCACCATCCTCGAACCGCGCGTGGCCCATCGCCGACGCGGACGAAGCCGGTGACGGATCTCGCGCCCTCCGAGTCCTCCGCGCGCCGCTTCGGGACGGGTCGAGGTCCGCGGCCTCGGCCCGTCCATCACGACGGGGGAGGGGAGCGGCTTGACCATGTTGATGGAGATACGTTCCCCCGACCCGCGCGGCGCGCTATGGAACGGGGCCATGCGACTGCTGATCATCGAGGACGACCGCGAGGCGGCCGCCTATCTCGTCAAGGCGTTCCGCGAGACCGGACACCTGGCCGACAGCGCGCATGACGGCCTCGACGGGTACGCGCTCGCTCGGGAGGGCGACTACGACGTGCTGATCGTCGACCGGATGCTGCCGAAGCTCGACGGGCTGTCGCTGATCCGGTCGCTGCGCGAGCAGAACGTCGCGACCCCGACCCTGATCCTGTCGGCGCTGGGTCAGGTCGACGACCGCGTGAAGGGCCTGCGCGCCGGCGGCGACGACTACCTGCCGAAGCCCTACGCGTTCTCCGAACTCCTGGCGCGCACCGAGGCGCTGGCCCGGCGGCAGGTCGGATCCGGCGCCGCGGAGGAGACGCGCTACCGGATCGGTGACCTGGAACTCGACCGGCTCTCGCACCGGGTGACCCGGGCCGGCCGCGAGATCCCGCTGCAGCCGCGCGAGTTCCGGCTCCTGGAGTACCTGATGCGGCACGCCGGACAGGTCGTGACGCGCACCATGCTGCTCGAGCATGTCTGGGACTACCACTTCGATCCACAGACCAACGTCATCGACGTCCACGTCTCGCGCTTGCGCAGCAAGCTCGACAAGGGCTTCGCGTCGCCGATCATCCACACGGTTCGGGGCGCCGGCTACGTGCTGCGCTACGACGAGGGCGCGGCCGGGTGAGCGAGGTTTGGACCGACGCGCCGATCGCCCGCGAGACCGCGGCGGCGCGTTTCCAGAAGCTGTTCCGCACCACCGCGTTCAAGCTGTCGCTGGCCTACCTCGCGATCTTCGCCCTCTGCGCCTTCCTGGCGCTCGGCTACGTCGCGTGGAACGCCCGCGCGGTGCTCGACGACCAGATCGTCTCCACGATCGACGCCGAGATCAACGGGCTGTCGGAACAGTACAATGCCGGCGGCCTGCGGCGGCTGATCACCGTGGTGGAACGGCGCTCTCGCGAGCCCGGCGCCTCGCTCTACCTCGTGACCACGGCCGGCGGCGATCATGTCGTCGGCAATGTCGGCTACGTGCCCGCCGCCGTGCTGGCGACGCCGGGCCAGAGCGAGACGCGCTACGGCCGCAACGAGGCGGATGCCGAGGCGCACCGGGCGATCGTTCGGGTCTTCACCCTTCCGGGCGGGTTCCGCCTGCTCGTCGGGCGCGACACCGAGGAGCGCGACCGGCTGCGGGCGGTGATCGGGCGCGCCTTCATCACCTCGCTCGCCGCCGTCGTGATCCTCGGGGTGATCGGGGGCTGGCTCGCAGCGAGCCGGGTGCTGCGCCGCGTCGATGCCATGACCCAGACCACCCGCGCGATCATGGCCGGCGATCTCGACGACCGGCTCCACGTGGCCGGGAACGGCGACGAACTCGACCGTCTCGCATCGAGCCTCAACCAGATGCTGGAGCGCATCGGCGAGCTGATGCGCGGCATGCGCGAGGTTTCCGACAACATCGCCCACGACCTCAAGACGCCGCTGACCCGCCTGCGCAACCGTGCCGACGAGGCCCTGCGCCGCGCCTCCACGCCGGAGGAGCTGCGCGCGGCGCTGGAAGCCGTGATCGAGGAGGGCGACGGGCTGATCCGGGTGTTCAACGCCCTCCTGATGATCGCGCGGCTCGAGGCCGGGTCAGCCCGGGAAATCCTCGTGCCGCTGGATCTGGGCCAGACGATCCGGAGCGTCGGTGACTTGTACGAGGCGCTCGCCGAGGATCAGGGGCTGACGCTCGCCGTGCACGCGCAGGACGGGCTCACCATCGCGGGCAACCGCGAGCTTATCGGTCAGGCCCTCGCCAATCTCATCGACAACGCCCTGAAATACGGGGCCGAATCCGAGGGGGCGGAGACCAGCGTGACGCTCGAGGCGTGGCGCGACGGCGAGTCGATCCGCCTCGCCGTCTCCGATCACGGCCCGGGCATTCCGGAGGCGGAACGGGCCCGCGTGCTCGACCGGTTCGTGCGCCTCGAGGACGCCCGTTCGCGGCCCGGCTTCGGGCTGGGCCTCAGCCTCGTCAACGCCGTCGTGCGCCTGCACCACGGGAGCCTGCGGCTCGCCGATAACGGGCCCGGCCTGCGGGTCGAGATCGCGTTCCCGGCCACGCCGCGCCCGCAGTCGGCCGCCGGTGACATCGTGCCCGCACCGCCTCCGGGCGACCCTGTGCCGGCATCCCCTTCCCGCGCTACTTAGGTCGCGACCTGTCCCACCGCGAGCGCGCCGTCCCCGACCGTTCGGCCGGGCGCCCGCGTCCCAGGAGGCTCCATGACTCTCAAGACCAAGACCGCCCTCGTCACCGGCTCGACCAGCGGCATCGGGCTCGCCATCGCGCGCGCCTTCGCGGCGGAGGGGGCCAACGTCGTCCTCAACGGGTTCGGGGACGCGACCGCCATCGAGGAGACGCGGGCCGGGATCGAGAGCGCCTACGGGGTCAAGGCCCGCTACTCGGCCGCCGACATGAGCCAGCCCGACGCGATCGCCGCCATGGTGCGCGAGGCGGAGGAGACCTTCGGGGCCGTCGACGTGCTGGTCAACAATGCCGGGATCCAGTTCGTCTCGCCGATCGAGGAGTTCCCGGCCGAGAAGTGGGAGCAGATCATCGCGATCAACCTGTCCTCGGCCTTCCACACGATGCACGCGGCGATCCCCGGGATGAAGGCCCGGAGCTGGGGCCGGATCATCAACACGGCCTCGGCCCACTCGCTGGTGGCCTCGCCGTTCAAGTCGGCCTACGTGGCGGCCAAGCACGGGATCGCGGGCCTGAGCAAGACGGCGGCTCTGGAACTCGCGCCCCACAAGATCACGGTGAACTGCATCTCGCCGGGCTATGTCTGGACGCCGCTCGTGGAGGCGCAGATCCCCGACACGATGAAGGCCCGCGGCCTCACCAAGGAGCAGGTGATCGAGGACGTGATGCTGAAGGCGCAGCCGACCAAGGAGTTCGTGACCGTCGACCAGGTGGCCGCGCTGGCGGTGTTCCTGTGCTCCGACGCGGCGAGCCAGATCACCGGCGCCAACATCAGCATGGACGGGGGCTGGACCGCGCAGTAGCGCGCCCGGCCTCGACAGGCGCGCCTCGTACAAGGGTCGGCCCCGCCCGCGCCCGGGCGGGGCCGCTCCCGGTCAGCGGCGGCCGTGGACCAGCAGGGCGAGGCCGTAGCCCACCGCGCCCGCGATCAGCAGCGCGACCAGGGGATTCTCCTCCACCCGGGCGCCGACCGCGCTGCGCCCGTCGCGCAGGTACGAGCCGCCCCGCTGGTAAACGTCCTCCGCGACGTCGCCGGCGCGCTCGTAGGCGTCGCTCGCGTAGTCACCGGCGCGGTCGGCGATGTCCCGGGCCCTGTCCTTCACCTGACCGTAGACGTTCTGCGCCTGGCCCTGGGCCTCGCGGAAACGTCCCTCGACCGAGTCGCGGTTCGAGCCGGCGAGATCGCCGGCCGCGCCCTGAACCTTGCCGACGGCCTCCTTGGCGCCGCCGACGATCCGATCCGTATCCACCATGGCACTCTCCTGGACGTGAGCGCGGCGTCGCGACACGGGCGCCGCTCGTTACGCCGTCGTCCACCGAACGCGCGAGATGGCGTTTGTGCCCCCGATCACCGCGAAATTGTGCGCCTTCGGCCTGCGCGGCGGCCGGGACCGGTCAGAGCCCGATCAACTCGGCGATGGCCGCCGCGCCGGCCGCCGGGGAGATCTCACCCCGGGCGACGCCGGCCTCCGCCTCGGCCGTGCGGCGGCGGACCTCCGGGGAGCCGACGAGGCGCTGGTGCAGGCGCTCGTCGACGAGCGCCCACATCCACTTGACGTCCTGGGTCCGGCGCTTCGCCTGGATCTCGCCGGTGGCCGTGAGCTTCTCCCGGTGATCGACGATCTTCGCCCAGAGCGCGTCGAGACGCAGGTTGTGGAAGCCCGAGATCGTCACGACCGGTGGCGTCCAGGTGGCCGAGGCTGGGGTGAGGATGTGCAGCGCCGCCCGGTACTCCGACGCCGCCGCGTTGGCGCGCTGCTCGGCTTCGCCCGCATCGGCCTTGTTGACCGCGATCATGTCGGCGAGTTCGAGGATGCCTTTCTTGATCCCCTGCAGTTCGTCGCCTGCCCCGGGCAGCATCAGCACGAGGAAGAAGTCGGTCAGGTCGGCCACCGCCGTCTCCGACTGGCCGACGCCGACCGTCTCGACGAGGATCACGTCGAACCCCGCGGCTTCGCAGAGCAGCATGGTCTCGCGGGTCTTGGCCGCGACGCCGCCGAGCGTGCCCGAGGAGGGGGAGGGGCGGATGAAGGCCTTGGGATCGTGCGACAGCCGCGCCATCCGGGTCTTGTCGCCCAGGATCGAGCCGCCGGTCCTGGAGGAGGACGGGTCGACCGCGAGCACCGCCACCTTGTGACCGGCCTCCGTGAGGTTCGAGCCGAGGGCGTCGATGGTGGTCGACTTGCCGACGCCGGGGACGCCGGTGATGCCGACGCGGATCGCCCGGCCGGTCTCGGGCAGGACCGAGTCGATCAGGTTCGCCGCCAGCGCCCGGTGATCGGCGCGCTTGGACTCGGCCAGCGTGATGGCCCGGGCCAGAGCGGCGCGGTCGCCGCGCAGCAGGCGCTCGCGGAGACTCTCGATGTCGGTGGACGGCGTCATGCTCCCTTCATGGCCGCGGCGACGGCCGCCGTCGAGAGGGAGAGCGTCGGGGTCGGGGGATGGCCGGCCTGTGTCCCGCCCACCACAAGCCCGGCCGTGCCCGCTATTCACGCCGCGTCGCGTCGCTCGTGCCCCGCGATGGTCACGATCCTGGGCAACGGAAGGCGTCCCGCCCGAGCGTAACCGGATCATGTCGAGCCAGATCGTCTCACGCCGCATCCTTCTTCGCTTCGGAGCGCTCGCGGGCGCCGCGGGCCTCGCCCCGTCGCTCGGCGCCTGCGTCACCGACGACCTCGGGTCCGGGGCGGCGCTGCCCGAGAAGCAGTCGGCCCTCGACGTCATGCCGGTGCTGCTGGTCGCCACGACCCGCAAGCCCGTGGGCAACCCGCCCCGGCCGCCGTATTTCAGCAGCGACCGCGGCCGCGGCCTGAGCTTCGCCGAGGTGCGCCTGTCACCGCCCGACCGCTCGCTGCTCGGCAAGGTCTCGTCCGTCATCACCGGCGACTGGACCATCGGCGCGGTTCCGAAATCCGAATCCGGACCGGGCGCCGCCGAGGCCTTCGCCCAGGCGGCCCTCGGACGCGACGTGCTGATCTACGTCCACGGCTACCGCGAATCGTTCGAATCGGCCGCGGTCAGCGCCGCCCGGCTCTCGGACGGGATCCGGTTCCGCGGCGTCTCCGGCCTGTTCACGTGGCCGTCGGCGGCCGCGACCCTCGACTACAATTACGATCGCGAGAGCGCCCTCTGGTCGCGCGACGCCTTCGAGGACCTGCTGAAGGCGCTCGCCGCCTCGCCCAGCGCCGGCCGCATCAACATCGTCGCGCACTCGATGGGCACGCTCCTGACCCTCGAGACCCTGCGGATGCTCCGCGCCGAGGCGGGCGAGGCGGCGATGTCGCGGATCGGCGCCGTGGTGCTGGCCGCCCCCGACATCGACTTCGACCTGTTCTCCAACGGCGTCGCCCGCATGGGACCCGACGTCTCGAAGATCACGGTGATCTCCTCGACCAACGACCGGGCGCTCGAGCTCTCCGCCGCGCTGGCGGGGGGCGTGCGCGCCGGTGCCGCCGATCGCGCCAAGCTCGAGGCGCTCGGCGTGCGCGTCGCCGACGCCTCCGATTACGGCGGCGGCCTGATCAACCACGACCTGTTCCTCTCGAACCCGGACGTCCAGGGCGTGGTCAAGCGCGCCATCGCCCGCGGCGCCGGCGTCTGACGCTCACCCGGTCCGTGTCGCCATGCTCTGCGGCGGCAAGGGCTCCTCCGGCAGGACCGGCGCGTCGCCCGAGGCGTCCAGGTGGTCGATCCGGTCGGCCCAGACCCGGAAGCCCACCAGGGGATTCGGTCCGAACGTGTGGGTCAGCGGCACGTCCGCGGCGTCCCGGCCGTACGCGACCATGACCCGGCCGATCCGCGGGCTGTTGTTGCGCGGGTCGAACACGTGCCAGGCGCCGCCGAGGTAGACCTCCATCCAGGCCGCGAAGTCGCCCGCCGGGTGCGGCTCGGGCTCGCCGATGAAGCTGATATAGCCGGTGCAGTACCGGGTCGGGATGTTCAGGGCGCGGCAGAACGCGACGGCCAGGTGGGTGAAGTCCCGGCAGACGCCGCGCCCGCCCGCGTAGGCGTCCGCGGCCGTGCGGTCGCGATGGGCGAACTCGTAGCCGAACACAATGTGGGCGTGGACGAAGTCGCAGACCGCCTGCACCCGGGCCCAGCCGGGCTCGGTATGTCCGAAGAGACGCCACGCCGCGTCGGCCAGCAGGTCGGATTCGCAGTAGCGGCTGGGAAGCAGGAACGCGATCGTCTCGGCCGGCAACTCCTCGATCGCGTGCTGCGCGGCCTCCGGGTGCACCGGATCGGGCCTCCCGCTGTCGCGGATCACGGCGTCGGTCCCGACGGTGAAGTTGCCGGCGGGCGCGGTCAGCCGGCCGCACAGGTTGCCGAAACCGTCGCGGTAGATCGCCACCGGGACGGGCGGATCGGTCCGGAGCGTGTCGGGCGCCTCCAGGGCGGCCGCCCCGGAGGGATGCACGTTGAGCATCACCACCATGGGCACGGGGTAGGGGAAGGCGTAGCGCATCTCGCAGCCGAGCCTGATCCGCATGCGCGGGTGATCCTTCGTGTTCGAGACTGTGGCCGCCCTGATGGGCGCAGGATCCGTGCCGCGCCGAATCGTGCGGGTCGGGCCGCGACGGGCTTGGCGGCCGTCCGCTTCACCCCTACAGCATCCCCGCGCGACGCTCGTGTCAGACGGACGAAACCGAGACGTTTCTTCCCGGGGCAGCGCGTCGCACCCGTGCGCCAGCCCGCTGACCGGGCGCGCCTGAGGACGGTTACGAGAGGGATGCCGGCCATGTTCACGCTCGAGATCGACGGCACCGCCGTTGCGGTGATCAACAGCGACGAGGCGTCCGCCAAGGACCTCTTCACCTGTGACGGCTTCAAGGAAGACATCCGGACCATGACGACCGGCGGGAAGCCGGTCTGGAACGGCACGTCGGCGCTCACGGTCCGGGCCGCCACCGAGGACGAGGTCGAGATCTTCGAGGATGCCCTCGCCGAGGACGACGGCGAGGGTGATTTCGTCGAGGATCCGCGCCACACCGGGTCCGATTCGGACGACGAGGACGAGGCCGACATCGTCTTCCTCGTGGATATCGACGAGGACGAGGACGAGGCCGACGCCTGAGCGCGGCTGAACCCGAGCGCCTCCCGGGAGGTTTCCGATCCGATCTGGATCGGAAACCGGGAGGACGGCATGGCTGACAGCAGACGGATCGTCGACGCGCTCGTGCGGTCGAGGCGCGGCGGGCTCGCCGCCGGTGCCGCCCTCGGCGGACTGGCGCTGATCGGCGGCCTCGCCTACCGGGCGCTGCGCGGGGCGCCCCCGCCCGAGGCCGGGGGCCCGGACTTCACGAAGGTCGACGAGGACGAGGCCCGGCTGATGCTGCGGGCCATGGTGGCGGCCACGACGGCCGACGGGATGGTCGACGCCGCGGAACGTAGGCGCCTCGACGCCGCCGTGGCGGAGGCGGGCCTCGATCCCGACGGTCGAGCCTGGCTCGAGCGCGAGCTCGCGGACCCGGCCGACGTCGACGCGATCGCCGACCGGGTCGCGGATCCCGACGCGGCGGCGCGGATCTTCGCGGCGGCGCGACTCGCCATCGAGCCCGACACGCTTCAGGAGCGTCAGTTCCTGAAGATGCTGGCCGAGGCCCTCGACCTGCCCGCGGAGGCGGTCGAGCGTGTCGAGCGCGACATCGGAGCCTGACTGGCAACCTGCCCGAAGGGCGGATCTCCCACGGCGGCCGAGCTTCGTGCTAGGCTCCCGCGCGACGACGGGTCCGGAGGACGGCCCGCGCGCGGGAGGACGGGACATTTCATGGCAGGACTGTCAGTGCCCGCGCCCGGGCGCGCCCGCCGGCGGGCCTGCGCGCTGGTCGCAGCCATGCTGATCGCCGGCGGCTCCGCGCGCGCGGCCGATCCGGCCGCCGGCCCCCTGACGATCGCCGAGCAGGGCAGCTTCTTCGTCGGCGGCCGCGACGTCCAGTCCGACGCGCTCTCGACGCTGCCGGCCTACGCGCCGTCGGGCACGATCAGCGTCGACCAGATCTACGTCCGCTACCAGGTCCCGGTGAATGCCGGACGGCCGCCGCTGGTCCTGATCCACGGCTGCTGCCTCACCGGCAAGACCTGGGAGACGACGCCCGACGGGCGCATGGGCTGGGACGAGTATCTCGTCCGGCGCGGCTTCCCGACCTACGTGATCGACCAGGCCTGGCGCGGCCGCTCGGCGGCGAGCCCGGCCCAGATCAACGCCGTGAAGACGGGGCAGGCCGACCCCAAGACGCTGCCGGCCGTGTTCTCGGCCGGGCGCGAGCCGGCCTGGGCGATCTTCCGGTTCGGGCCGGAATACCCGAAGGTGTTCCCCGGCATGCAGTTCCCCCTGGAGGCCCAGGGCGAGTTCTGGAAGCAGATGGTCCCGGACTGGTCGGCCGCCCTGCCGGTGCCGAACCCGACCGTGCCGGCCCTGTCGGAGCTTGCCAAGCGGCTCAAGGGCGCGGTGCTGATCTCGCACTCGCAGTCGGGGATCTACCCGTTCCAGGCCGCCGCCCTCGATCGGACCGGCCTGCGCGCCATCGTGGCCATCGAGCCGGCCGCCTGCCCGGACCCGGCCAAGGACGACCTCGCGCCCTACAAGGACCTGCCGATCCTCGTCCTGTTCGGCGACTACGTCGACGCCTCGCCCCGCTGGGCGCCGCGGCTCAAGCAGTGCCGCAGCTTCGTGGCGGCCGCCAACGCCGCGGGCGGCAAGGCGGAGCTGATCCTGCTGCCCGAGATCGGCATCCACGGCAATTCGCACATGCTGATGCAGGACAAGAACAGCCTCGACATCGCCGACTGGCTGGTCGGCTGGATCGACAAGCGGGCGCCCGGCAAGTCCTGAGGCGTGCCGGTCGAACCGGTGTGCGTTCAAACGGTTCGGTCGCCACAACCGTCATCGCGAGCCCAGGGAAGTGACCCAGGGCTGCCCGGCCTCTGCGGTCGTCGCGCCGACTGGATCGCTTCGCCGCGCTCGCGAGGACGGCGGCGCGGATGATGGCGTCCCTGCCGAGGTCGGTGACGGGGCGTCTTCTCAGCCCGGCCTGTGCGTGCTGAGGAACGTGCCCATCCGCTCCAGCGCCCGCCGGATGTTCTCGGCCGAATTGGCGTAGGACAGGCGGAGGTAGCCCTCGCCGTGGACGCCGAAATCCGGACCGCCGATCACCGCCACGCCCGCTTCCTCCAGGAGGGTCGAGGCCAGGGGCTTCGCCTTCCAGCCGGTCCGGGCGATGTTCGGGAAGGCGTAGAACGCGCCCTTGGGCGCGATGCAGGAGACGTCCGGCAGGGCGTTCAGCCCGTCGACCACGATCGCCCGGCGCCGGTCGAACTCGGCGACCATCTCGGCCACGCAAGCCTGCGGTCCGTCGAGCGCCGCGATGCCGGCCCACTGGGTCGCCGCGTTGACGCAGGAATGCGCGTTGACCGCGAGCTTGCGCGCCGCGTCGTAGAGCGGCTTCGGCCAGACCGACCAGCCGAGCCGCCAGCCTGTCATCGCGTAGGTCTTCGACGCGCCGTCGAGGTAGACCAGCCGGTCGCGGATCTCGGGATATTTCAGCAGCGAGTGGTGGGTCTCGCCGTCGTACGTCATGGTGCCGTAGATCTCGTCCGACAGCACCGCGACGTCGGGGTGCTCGGCGAGGCCCTTCACCAGGGCGTCGATCTCGGCCTTCGGCGTCACGCCGCCGGTGGGGTTGGCGGGCGAGTTGACGATCAGCAGCCGCGTCTTCGGCGTGATCAGCGCCAGGGTCTCGGCCGCCGAGAAGGCGAAGCCGTTCTCCTCGCGGATCGGCACCGGCACGGGCGTCGCCCCGGTGAACTCGATCATCGAGCGGTAGATCGGGAAGCCGGGGTCCGGATACAGGATCTCGGTCCCGGGCGCGCCGAACATCAGGATCGCCATGAACATGGTGACCTTGCCGCCCGGCACGATCATCACGGAATCCGGCGAGACCTCGACGCCGTGGCGGCGGTGGATGTCGCGGGCCACCGACTCGCGGAGCTGCGGGATGCCGACAGCCGGCGTGTAGCCGTGGTGTCCGTCGCGCAGGGCCTTGATCCCCGCCTCGACCACGTGGGCGGGCGTGGGCATGTCCGGCTGGCCGATGCCGAGGTTGATCACGTCCCGACCCTGCGCGGCGAGGGCCTGGGCCCGCGCCAGAACCGCGAAGGCGTTCTCCTCGCCGATGCGCGAGAAGGCCGGGACCACGTGCAGCATCGCGCCCTCCGGGCGGTGGGACGTCAGTGCTTGGACCGCTCCGAGAGCTTCATCGCGCCGAACGACATCGCCGCGGCGATCGCGCCCAGGATCACGAAGGTCTTCACGGAGGCGTAGAACAGGTCCGGGTTGATGCCCTCATCGGTGTAGAGCACGAGCCCGATGGCCGCGAGCGGCAGCGAGATGAGGGCGAAGAGCGGGACGAGCGGGTTCATGTTCGGCACTCGGGATCCGGCGCGCGGCTGACCGCGGCCCTGGGAAAGCGCCCCTGCATATCACCGTGCTGCGAAGGTTGGGACCCCGCGAGCTGCAGTTTTTCGCCGGCTCGCCCGAACGCTCATGGATGCGCAATGATTTCGCGCAACAGTGGCGTCTCCGGGAGGGCGGACACGTATGCGTTGGGCATCGGTCGATTCGAAAGGCAAGGGAGCGGGGAGTTCAGGCTCCAGATCCTCCAGCGTCGAGACGCTGGCGCTCCATATCGGGCGGCTGCTGCGACATCCCGCCTACCGGCGCGAGTCGGTCGTGAGCCCGCTCCTGCGGCGCCACCTGCCGTTCGAGGCCGGCTACGCCTGGAACGGCGAGGCCGGCCTGCGCGCCCGGCTGACGAGCGCCGCCCTCGACGAGGCGAGCATGGATCACCTGATCCGCAACGTGCAGGCCGAGTTCCTGCGCCTGCGCCGGCCCGCCGATACCTGAGCCGGATCCGGCTCAGGCCGGGACCCGGACGGTGGCCCGCAGGCCACCCAGCGGGCTGTCGTGCAGGGTTATGTCGCCGCCGTGGGCCCGGGCGATGTCCCGGGCGATCGACAGGCCCAGCCCGGAGCCGCCGGCATCCTGGCGCGCGTCGTCGAGCCGCACGAACGGCTTGAACACGTCCTCGCGGCTCTCCGCCGGAATGCCGGGCCCGTCATCGTCGATCGAGACGAGGAAGGTCCGGGCCTCCAGCCGGCCGGAGATCGCCACCGTCTCGCCGTAGTGGACGGCGTTGGCGGCGAGGTTGAACAGGCAGCGCCGGAAGGCGCCGGGCCGCACCGTGACCTCGGGCGCGCCGGCGAGATCGACCGCGGAGACGTGGGCGCCGAGGCGCTCGACGTCGGTCCGCAGGTCCTCCAGCAGGGCGCGCATGTCGGTGGGCGTCGCGGGCTCGGCCGAATCGCCCCGCGCGAAGGCGAGGTAGCCCTCCAGCATCCGGCTCATCTCGTCGACGTCGCGGCTGAGATCCTCGATCTCCTCGGTCTGCTCGATCAGCGCCAGGGACAGGCGGAACCGGGTCAGGATGGTGCGCAGGTCGTGGCTGACGCCGTTCAGCATCGTCGTGCGCTGCTCCATCGCCCGCTCGATGCGCCGCTTCATCTCGATGAAGGCGTGGCCGGCCTGACGCACCTCGCGGGCACCGCGGGGCCGGAACTCGATCTCCCGCCCCTTGCCGAAGCCCTCCGCCACGGCCGCGAGCCGCAGGATCGGCTTGATCTGGTTGCGCAGGAACAGGATCGCGACGCCGAGCAGCACCAGCGACGAGCCGATCATCCACACGAGGAAGATGTGCGAGTTCGACGCGTAGGCCTGGCTGCGCCGGGCGGTGATGCGCATCACCCCGTCGGGGATCGCCACGCGGATCTCGATGAGGTTCGAGCGCCCGACCGTGTCGATCCAGAACGGTCTTCGGATCTGGCGCTTGATCTCGTCGGACAGGGCCTCGTCGAGGATCGAGAAGAATGGGCGCGGGCCCGGGGGTGGCAGCTTGGCGCCCTTGAGGATGTCGAGGTCGAGGTTCAGCCGTTCCCCGGCGATGCGCGCGAGGGTCTCGGCATCCTTGTCCTGCGGGTAGCTCTCGTAGATGTCGATCAGCGCGGCGACGTCCGCCGTGACCGCCGCCGACAGGCGCTTGGTCACGAGCTGCCAGTGCCGCTCCATGAAGGTGTAGGCGATCACCGACTGGAGCAGGACCACCGGCGCGATGATGATGATCAGCGAGCGGGCGTAGAGGCCCTTCGGCAGGACGTCGCCGATCGCCCGGCTGACGCGCTTCCACAGGCGGCGCGGGGGCGAGCGCGGCGGCTCCTTGCGGAGCGCCCGGGCGAGGGCGGGATCCGGGGCGTTCATGGGGCTGGGCGCCGGAGCCGGGCCCATCGGGCGAAAGGGGCCTCGGTTTCAGCGAAACGTCCACCCCACGCCCTCATCCTGAGGGGGCCGCGCCAGCGGGCCTCGAAGAAGGGCTCCAGGGATCGCGCGGCCGGCTGGAGGGCTCCTTCGAGGCCTCCGCCGCGCTCCGGCACCTCAGGATGAGGCTGTGGTTTGGACATGCCGGACACTAATCGGGGCGCCGTCTCCGCGAAAGATCGTGGGTGCAGAGTATGGCCGACCGACGATCTCGGCCAATGTTTCCTGACTCGCCCTTCGGCATGAGGGCTTCTTGCACCGCGGCACGCGGGCCATACCTGTGAGGGGCGGGGGGTGCCCGCCGGCCGAAAGTCCACGAGGCCATGCTCAGCACAGACACAGACATCCTCTCCGCCGCCCAGTCCTGGCGGCGCGACGGCCGCGCCGTGGCCCTCGCCACGGTGATCGAGACCTGGGGCTCGGCCCCCCGACCGGTGGGCAGCCACCTCGTGGTCGACGGCGAGGGCAATTTCCTCGGCTCCGTCTCCGGCGGCTGCGTCGAGGGCGCGGTGATCACCGAGGCGATCGAGGTGATCGAGGCGGGCGCGCCGCGCGTCCTCGAATTCGGCGTCGCGGACGAGACCGCGTGGCGCGCCGGCCTGTCCTGCGGCGGCCGGATCCGGGTCTTCGTCGAGCGGGTCGACTGATGCGCGGCGACGTCCTGGCAGCGCTCAACGACGCGCGGGCCGCGCGCCGCGCCGCGATCCTCATCACCGACATCGCCGACGGCGCGCAGCGCCTCGTCGGCGAGGA
Source organism: Methylobacterium sp. 1030 (assembly GCF_040544715.1). NCBI lineage: Bacteria > Pseudomonadati > Pseudomonadota > Alphaproteobacteria > Hyphomicrobiales > Methylobacteriaceae > Methylobacterium > Methylobacterium sp. 1030. Next base: position 13,827 of record NZ_JBEPKM010000038.1, read on the forward strand.
CGCGATCGCCGCCGATCCCCTCGCCGACGTGCTGGCGAAGCACCTCGCCTCCGGCAAGAGCGGCCTCGTCGAGGCGGGCGGGCGGACCCTGTTCCTGACCGTGCAGGTGCCGCCGGTGCGGCTCGTCGTGGTCGGCGCGGTCCACATCTCGCAGGCCCTGGCGCCGATGGCCGCGGGGCTCGACCTCGCGCTCACGGTGATCGACCCGCGCACCGCCTTCGCGACCCCCGAGCGCTTCCCCGGCACCCCGCTGGTCGCCGAATGGCCGGACGCCGCCCTCGGGACCAGCGTGCCGGTCCTCGACCGCTACTGCGCCCTCGCGGCCCTGACCCACGATCCGAAGATCGACGATCCCGCGCTGAAGGCGGCGCTGACGGCCGAATGCTTCTACGTGGGCGCCCTCGGCTCCCGGAAGACCCACGCGTCGCGCGTCGCGCGGCTCACCGAGGCCGGGTTCACGCCGGCGCAGATCGGCCGGATCCGCGCGCCGATCGGCCTGCCCATCGGCGCCGTGAGCCCGGCCGAGATCGCCCTGGCGGTGCTCGCCGAGATCGTCGCCGCCCTGCACCGCGTGCCCCGCCCGGAGGTCGCGTGAGGTTCGGAACCGTCCCGGTCGCGGACTCGGCCGGGCTGATCAGCGCGCACACGGTGCGGCGGGCCGACATCACCCTGCGCAAGGGCGCCGTCATCGCCGCGGAGGCCGCCGCCGGCCTGGCGCGGGCCGGCCTGTCGGAGATCGTGGCGGCCACGCTCGAGCCCGGCGACGTCGGCGAGGACGCCGCCGCGGCGCGGCTCGCCGCGCGCCTGCGCGGGCCGAACCTGCGCGTCGAGGCGCCCTTCACCGGCCGCAGCAACCTGTTCGCCGAGACGGCGGGGGTGCTCACCCTCGATCCGGCCCGGATCGACGCGGTCAACGCCGTCGACGAGGCGGTGACGGTGGCGACGCTGCCGCGCTTCCGGCCGGTGGTCGAGGGCGAGATGGTCGCCACGGTGAAGATCATCCCCTACGCCGTGCCGGGCGCCGTGCTGGCCCGGGCCTGCGCGGCCGCCGAGGGGGACGTCCTCGCGGTGGTGCCGTATCGCCGCCGCCGGGTGGCCGTGGTCTCGACGCGCCTGCCGAGCCTCAAGGAGACGACGATCGACAAGACCCTCCGGGCCCTGGCCGACCGCCTCGCGCCCGCGGGCGCCGCGATCGTGGCCGAGACCCGGGTGCCCCACGCCGCCGCCTCCGTGGCGGCGTCCCTGGCGGAGATGATCGACCGCGCCGGGGCCGACCTCGTGGTGGTGTTCGGCGCCTCGGCGATCGCCGACCGGCGCGACGTCATCCCGGCCGGCATCGCGGAGGCGGGCGGCCGGGTCGACCATCTCGGCATGCCGGTCGACCCCGGCAACCTGCTCCTCGTCGGCGCCCGCGGCGGCGTGCCGGTGATCGGCGCGCCGGGCTGCGCCCGCTCGCCCAAGGAGAACGGCTTCGACTGGATCCTCCACCGCCTGCTGGCGGACCTGACCGTGACCCGGGCCGACATCGTCGCCCTCGGCGTCGGCGGCCTGCTGATGGAGATCGTCTCGCGCCCGCAGCCCCGCGCCGGCGGCGCGGCCGCGGCGGACGAGCCGGATCCGGGGGCGGAGGACCGGCATGCCTGAGATCGGCACGATCCTGCTCGCCGCGGGCCTCGGCAGCCGGTTCGGCGCCGCGCCGAAGCTGCTCGCGCCCCTCGACGGGCGGCCGCTGGTGCGCCACGCCGCGGAGGCGGCCCTCGGCGCCCGGCCCCGGCCGGTGGTCGCCGTGCTCGGCGCGCACGCGGCGGCGGTCCGCGACGCGCTGGCGGGGCTCGACCTCGTCCGCGTCGACAATGCGGATTACCGCTCCGGCCTCGCGAGCTCGCTGCGCGCCGGCCTCGCGGCGCTGCCCGCCACCTGCACGGCCGCCATCGTCGTGCTGGGCGACATGCCGCGCGTCACCGCCGCGCATCTCGACCGCTTGGCGGAGGCCTTCGCGGAGGCCTCCGCGGGCGCCTTGGAGCCGCCGGCGGCCGTGGTGCCGGTGCAGGCCGGCCGGCGGGGGAACCCGGTGCTGCTCAACCTGCACCGCCTCGGCCCGGATATCGCCCGCCTCACCGGCGACCACGGGGCCGGGCCGCTCCTGAGGGGGCGGCCGGACGTGCTCGAGATCCCGGGCGATCCGGCGACCGCCCTCGACGTCGACACGCCGGACGCGCTGGCCGCGCTGGGCGATCAGCCCCGCGCTTCGCCGCGCGCGCTCTTCGCCTCGGCCCGGCACCGGTCCGAGCAGTAGCGGACCTCGTCCCAGACGCGCTCCCACTTCTTGCGCCACGCGAACGGGCGGCCGCACTGGGCGCAGATCTTCTCCGGCAGATCGCCCTTGCGGCGCATTGGCGGCATCGCGGCTCCTCCCGGCCTATCCGGGCCGGCGCGCGTCGGGGCCGGTCCCGGCGGCCCGGCGGACGCGGGCGTCCAGGACGTGGGCCAGGCCGAGCATGACCGCGATCCCCCCGACATTGACCGCGATCTGCAGCGGCCAGGTGGGGTCGAAGGTCCGGTAGAGGATGCGGCCGATCAGCGCCGCCAGACACCCGGCGGCGAAGATCTCCAGCGAGTGCCGCCCGCAGGCGTCGACGAGGCGCAGCCGCCGCCACCGGCTCGCGCGGGCCACGGCGGGCGCGCTGAACAGCAGGTAGGCCAGCGCCAGCATGTTGATCAGGCGCAGGGGCGCGACGTGGCTCTTGTCGGGCGGCCCGATCGCCAGCGGCCGGAGGTCCGGAAGGCCCCATTCCGCCCAGGACCCGCCCTGCAGGAACGCGAAGACGAGGTAGGCCGCGGCCGCCGCCACGGCCCATCCGCGCCGCGGCAGCAGGCCGTCATGGGCGCGGATTGTGACCGCGAGCGCCGCGCCGATCACGAACAGGAACTGCCACGCGAAGGGGTTGAAGTACCACCCGTCATCCACCGCCGCGGCGTTCGGGAGGTTCAGCTGGTGATCGACGTTGGCGGCGAGCCAGAGGGCGCCCGACAGGCCGAGCACGCCCCAGATCCCGCGCCGCATCCCGAGATAGATCAGCGGGAACAGCGCCAGCAGCAGGATGTAGAGCGGCAGGATGTCGAGGTAGTTCGGCAGCGCGTTCAGCGCGAGGCCGCGCAGCAGGCCCGGCAGGAGACCCATCTGCAGCAGCGGCGCGACGCCGAATCGCGGCGTCAGGCCGGTGAGGTCCATCCAGATCCGGACGATGACCAGGGTCGCGAGCAGCAGCCCGGCCTGGAACAGGTAGATGCGCAGGCAGCGCTTGGCGATGCGCGCGAGCGCCGTCCGGATCCCGGCGCGCCGGAACAGCCCGCCGTAGGCGATCATCGACGAGTAGCCGGCCAGCAGCACGAAGATCTCGGCCGCGTCCGAGAACCCGAAATTGTGCAGCGTCAGCAGGGCCGGCGCGTTGCGCGGGATGTGGTCGATGAAGATCGTCAGGAGCGCGAGGCCGCGCGCCACGTCGACCCGCGCGTCGCGCACGGGCTTCGCCGGCCGTGCCTCCGCGGGCGGTGGGGGGAGCGCCCGCGGTTCCGCGGCGCCAGGCCGTTCGAGATCGTCGAGGCGCGTCACTCAGCCCATCACCGTGGCGCTCTCCGTCCGGACGCGGAACGGCCGGGGCCGCGGTGCAACCATAGCGCGCCGGCCGCCCGAAGCCCCGCCGATCACGCGCCTTTGTTCGGATGTGCACAACGGCGGGGTCGCACCGATGATCCGCCCGCCGCGGCGGCCGTTGGCCGCGCCGCCCCCTCGCGTCGCGGCGGGGCCCGGTATAGACGCGGCCGACGATCCCGGTTCCCGGCACCCGCGCCGGCACGGGGTGCGTCGCTGGGTTCGTGGCAGGGTTGAGGGCAAGGGACATGCGCGTCCTCGTCACCGGAGCGGGAGACTATCTCGGCCGCCGCCTGCTCGAGGCGCTGCGTCGGGACCTGCCGGCGGGCAGCCCCATCCTCGGCCTCGACCGGAGTCCGCCACCGCCCCTCGACGGCGTGGCGCTGAAGGCCGTGGACCCGTTCGACGCGCGCGACCTCTCCGAGACGGTCGCGGCCTTCGACCCCACCTGCGTGTTCCACCTCGCGGCGCTGGCCTCGGTGGCGCAGTCGAGCGAGACGCCGTCCTACGCCTGGCGGGCGGAACTGCTCGGCACCCTCAACCTCGCCGAGGCGGTGGCGCGGACCCGCGCGGCGCTGGTCTTCCTCAGCTCCACCGTCGTCTACGGCGAGGTGTTCCGCGCGTGCCCGCGCCCGGACGAGAGCGTCACGCCGCGCCCCGACACGATCTCCGGCCGGACCAAGAACGCCTGCGAGTACATCCTCCGCGACGTGCTGGCGAATGCCCGGATCAAGCATCTCGTGCTGCGGCCGTCGAACTACATCGGGGCCGGGCAGAGCGAGACCTTCGTGGTCGCCTCCTTCGCCGGTCAGATCGCCCGCATCGAGCGGGGGCTGGCGCCCCCGAGCCTGGAGGTCGGCGACCTCTCGGCGGGGCGTGATTTCTTCGACGTGGCCGACTTCACCGCGGCGTGCCTGCGCGTGATCGCGCGGATCGACGACCTGCCGGACGGCGGCATCTTCAACGTGGGATCGGGTGTCGTCACACCGGTCTCCGACATCCTGGAGACTCTGCGCGGCCTGACGGACGCGCGGTTCGACCTGCGCGTCGCGCCCGGCCGGGTCCGCCCGGCGGGCGTGCGCAGCGAGGGCTGCGACCCCGCGGCCTTCGGGACCGCCACCGGATGGGCCCCGACCATCTCGCTCGCGCGGAGCCTGGCGACGATCCTGGCGGAGGCACGGGCGCGCCTCCGGTGATCCGTCACCGGGCAGAGGTTAGGGCAACGCCCTCGGGCGGGCGCGCGGCTCCGGAACGCCTGCGGCGCTCCGGAGCGGCGACCGGCCTCAGCGCGAGAAGCGCTTGTACTTGATCTTCTTCGGCATGATCGAATCCGCCCCGAGACGGCGCACCTTGTCGGCCTCGTAGTCGGAGAAGTTGCCCTCGAACCACTCGACGTGGCTGTCGCCCTCGAAGGCCAGGATGTGCGTGGCGATGCGGTTCAGGAACCAGCGGTCGTGGCTGATGATGACCGCGCAGCCGGCGTAGTCCTCCAGCGCGTCCTCGAGGGCGCGCAGGGTCTCCATGTCGAGGTCGTTGGTCGGCTCGTCGAGGAGCAGCACGTTGGCGCCGCCCTTCAGGGTCCGGGCGAGGTGCACCCGGTTGCGCTCGCCGCCCGAGAGGGTGCCGACCTTCTTCTGCTGGTCGGGTCCCTTGAAGGCGAAGGCCGCGCAGTAGGCGCGCGAGTTGATCTCGCGCTTGTTGAAATAGATGATGTCGTTGCCGCCCGAGACCTCCTGCCAGACCGTGGCGTTCGGATCGAGGGCGTCGCGCGACTGGTCGACGTAGCCGAGCTTCACCGTCTCGCCGACCTCGATCTTGCCGCTGTCGGGCTTCTCCTGGCCGGTGATCATCTTGAACAGCGTGGTCTTGCCGGCCCCGTTCGGGCCGATCACCCCGACGATGCCTCCCGGGGGCAGCTTGAACGACAGGTCCTCGATCAGCAGCCGGTCGCCGAACGCCTTGCTGAGGTGCTCGAACTCGATGACGTTGTTGCCGAGCCGCTCGTCGATCGGGATGACGATCTGCGCGGCGGCGTCGACCTTGTTGTTCTGCTTGGCGACCAGCTCCTCGTAGCGGGTGATGCGGGCCTTCGACTTGGACTGGCGCGCCTTCGGGGAGGCGGCGATCCACTCCTGCTCGCGGGCGATGGAGCGCTGCCGCGCCATGTCCTCGCGGCCCTCCTGCTCCAGGCGCTTCTGCTTCTGGACCAGCCACGCGGAGTAGTTGCCCTCGTACGGGATGCCCTTGCCGCGATCGAGCTCCAGGATCCAGCTCGTGACGTTGTCGAGGAAGTAGCGGTCGTGGGTCACGATCAGGATCGCGCCCGGGTACTGGCGCAGGTGGCCCTCCAGCCAGTTCACCGTCTCGGCGTCGAGGTGGTTGGTCGGCTCGTCGAGCAGCAGCAGTTCCGGCTCCCACAGGAGCAGGCGGCAGAGCGCGATGCGGCGGCGCTCGCCGCCCGACAGGGTGGCGACCGGCTGCTCGTCGCTCGGGCAGCCCAGGGCCTCCATGGCCTGGTCGACCTTCGAGTCGAGTTCCCAGAGACCCAGCGACTCGATCCGGTCCTGGAGCTCGGTCATCTCGTCGGCGGTCTCCTCCGAGTAGTTCATGGCGAGCTCGTTGTAGCGGTCGAGCATGGCCTGCTTCTCGGCGACGCCCTCCATCACGTTCTCGCGGACGGTCTTGTTGGGGTCGAGCTGGGGCTCCTGCGGCAGGTAGCCGACGCGCGCGCCCTGCGCGACCCAGCCGTCGCCGGTGAACTCCTTGTCGATGCCCGCCATGATCTTCAGCAGGGTCGACTTGCCGGCGCCGTTGATGCCCAGCACGCCGATCTTGGCGTCCGGGTAGAAGGACAGGTTGACGCTATCCAGGACCTTCTTGCCGCCGGTATAGGCCTTGGTCAGGCCCCGCATGTGGTAGATGAATTCGCGAGCCATCGCGGATCGTCCTCGGCGCGTTGTTCGGGACCGCGCGGATCGTGCCAGCGGCACGGGTCAGGCACCGGGCCTCAGCACCCGTCCTGGACGCGCGTCCCTACGATATAGGAATGACCCTCTCCGAGTATCAGGCCCGCCGGGACGCGGCAAGGACGCGGCAAGGACGGGCCCGCCGCCGGCGGGCGCCGGAACGCTCACGCGAAGGGGTTCTTGACCGTTCCCGGCGGCGCGTCCGGCACCTCCGCCACCGCGTCCGGCAGGTCGGACGCCTCCAGGGCCTTCACGATCGCGTCCAGCGTCTCCCGGAGCAGCCTGGCCTGCTCCAGGCCGGTCCGGTCGCGGGTCAGGTCGAGAGACCCGTGCAGGGCGATGCGGTCCTTGCCGTTCTCGAAGCTCAGGGCGCCGACGGAGCGCACGCCGGCATCGTCGGCGAACGGCGCGAAGCCCCGGGTGTTTGGGCTCTCGCTGTCCCGGCTCTCGCTGTCCGGGCTCCCCCTCTTGGGCCGGGCGCGTCGCTTGTCCTCGGGCATCGGGTCCTCTCAGAAGAACGTGCGCAGGAAGTCGCGGACGAGCTTGCGCAGGGCGCGGGTGAGTTCGCGCTCGAGCCAGTCCTGCCAGGTCTGCTCGTGCCGGGGCCGGCGCTCCTCCGCGCGGGCGGAGGCCTGGGGATCCGGCAGCCCCATCGCGGTGGCCCGGGCCGCGGGCGGCAGGCCGGGAAAGACGTCGATGCCGGCTTCCTGGCGGAGATCGTCGATCGACAGGGCGCGCCAGTCCCTCGAATCGTCGTTCCGGGCGAGGTAGGCGCCCGCCTCGCCGCGGGACGGGTCGTAGACGGCCTTGAACAGCTGTGTCGGGACGAGCACGCCGCCCTTGATCTGCTGCACCGCGTCGCCCGCGAAGATCACCCCGGTGACGACGAACAGCGCGCCCCGGCGGGTGGCCAGGCGCCGGGTGCTCTCCTCGATATCCGCCCAGAGTCCCCGGTTCAGGACGCGGTTCTGCGGCACGATGTTGGCGAGGCTGAACGACTCGGCCTGGGCGGCGAGGGTCGGCATGTCCCCGGCCGGCGCGAGATGGCCCCGGTCGAACCCGCTGCGGACGTAATCCTCCAGCGCGGCGCGCTGATCCTCCGGCAGGCGCGTCTCCTCGTGGAAGGAATCGTCGCGGGCCACCGCCCGGGCCGCCGCGACGCTGGCGCGGGTGAGGTGCTCGGCGGCGTAGAGCGGCGTGCGCGTCACGCCCGAATGCAGGACCGCGAAGGCCTCGAAGCACAGCGGGACCGCGCGGACGGCGAGCTTCGGATTCGTGAGGACGGGCGTCTGCCCGTCCGCGAACAGGGCCGGACAGGAATCCTGGGCGCGGACCGGGGGGGCGCCCAGCGCGAGGGTCAGGACCGCGGCGGCGAGCGTCGGTGCCCGCATCACCAGCAGACGCGGACCCGGCGGACGCCCTCCGGGGTCGGGCGGTCCCGCCACGCGCAGGGCCGGCCGAGGCTGTTGCTGAACGGGCGGGCATCGCGATCGGGACCGCCCGGCGCGACCCGCGCCGGGCAGTCGCCGAGGAAGTTGCAGAGGAAGTCGAGATTGCCGTCCGGCGGCCGCGGCTGGGCGTAAGCTTGGCCGTGACCCGTAATCGCGAACATGAGCAGGATTGTGCACAGACGAGCCGGATTCAAAGGCGAACCTCTTGTGGCGTTAAGGGCACGTGACTGAAAAAAACGCCGGCCCGACATTGATCGCGCCGCCGATCGTCCGTAACTGGCACTATCATGACAGCGACGGACGGGCGGGTTCTAGCATGAACGCGTGTCCCCGGGCTGCTGGCGTCGCGGTTGCCGAGGGCCCGTGACGGAGCCGTCGCCATACTCGAACGAACGGATGCGAGCATTGGCACTCTCCCCTGAGCAATCGGCGTTGCTGGACCGCGTTCCGTCTCCTTCGGCGCTGCGGCGTCTTCCGGAGTCGGAGCTTCAGGCGGTGGCGGACGCGGTGCGCGCCGAGATGATCGACGCGGTCTCGATCACCGGCGGCCATCTCGGCTCGGGGCTCGGCGTGGTCGAGCTGACCGTGGCGCTGCACCACGTGTTCGACACCCCCGACGACCGCATCGTCTGGGACGTCGGACACCAGTG
>NZ_JBEPKM010000039.1:0-22270 GCF_040544715.1 Methylobacterium sp. 1030
CCTCATCGGAAACGTCGGACGGATACGGCTGGCGGGCAGGGCTCATCCCCACCCATCTGAGCATCAGACCCACCCAGGTCCATAACAGCCTCTAGGCGACTGGGTTGGTTCGGTGGCGGGCCGTCCGCTCAGCAGTTTACTGCCCGACCGCTTGTGAACAGCAGATGCGTTGACGCGGGAATCACCCGTAGATTTGCTCACACCCCGTTGTTCGGTTGGCTATGGACTTGCCACCTGCCACCGCCATTCATGCACCTCAACTTGGCGAAGTCTCAGCATAATCTGCTCCGCGCTCGTCTCTCAACTTCCCGGCAACTGCGACTCCTTCATCCTGGCTGATCCTCTCAATCAGTTCGGTCCAATGACAGCCCGTCAGGGTCAAGAGTTCTCAGCCACAATCCTCAACTGCCAAGCTGCACCATCCGTTTGGGTCGATGCACTAGGTGACTTCACCGGAGCCTTTGGATCGTCCAATTCCAGGCCGTTAGCCCAGGGAACGGGCATACCGACGGGTGGGCGAGCGCGGAATGACGCCTTTCAGGATAGCGGGTTGGGGGGCATATCGTCCTCGGGGCGATCGAGCCTCGTCCGAGCTCGACGCAGTGTTCGGGCGTGAGGCGGGGTGGACTGAGCGCGAGTTCGGCATCCGCACTCGCGGTGTCGCCGCCCCCGACGAGACGAGCTCGATGATGGGTGCCGCGGCGGCCCAGGCCGCCCTCGACCGCGCGGGCTGGAAGCGCGGCGAGTTCGACGTCCTCATCGGCGCATGCGGGGTGATGGAGCAGCCCATTCCGTCCACCTCCGCTTTGATCCAACGCAGGCTCGGCCTCGGCGCCTCGGGCATCCCCGCCTTCGACGTCAACCAGACCTGCTTGTCCTTCGCCACCGCGCTCGACCTCGCCGCGATGGGCTTCGACGCCGGGCGATGGCGCAGGGCCCTGCTGGTGTCGAGCGACATCGCCTCGGCCGGCCTGGACGCTTCCGTGCCCAAGACCGCATCCATCTTCGGGGACGGCGCCGCAGCGGTGGCCGTCGAGGCGAGCGCCGCGCCAGACGGCCCAGGCCTTCTCTCTAGTCGATTCGAGACCTACGGCGACGGCAGCGACCTCGCCACACTCCGCTCAGGCGGTACGCGTGTCCGGGTAGAGGAGGGCTACGAGGCCATCATCGAGGGGGCGCGCTTCCGCATGGACCCATTCGGCATCTTCAAGGCCGCCGCGCGGCACCTGCCACGCCTCATCGAGCGCGTGCTGGGCGAAGCCGGGCTCGACCACGACGCCGTCGACCACGTCGTGTGCCACCAAGCCAGCGCCGCCGGCGTCGCGCTTGCCAAGCGCATCTTCGCGCCCGCCTCGGACCGGGTTGTGGATATCTTCCCCTACACCGGCAACCAGATTGCGGCCTCCATCCCGACCGCCCTCGTACACGTCCTCGACGGCCAGGACCGGTGTGACGGGCGCATCGCCCTGCTGGTCGGGACGGCTGCCGGCATCAGCGCCGGCGCGATGGTTCTTCGGCTGTGAGGCTCGCCGTCACCGGCGCGACCGGCTTCCTGGGGTCGAACCTCTGTGCAAACGCCGACGCGGCGGGCCACGAGGTCTCGGCGGCGCTAGGCACCGACCCGACGAGGGGCGCAAAGCTCGCCACACAGGGGGTGCCCTTCGTCGTCGCCCGCCTCGCCGACGTCGACGCCATGGCACGGGCGTTCCGCGGCGCTGACGTGGTCGCCCATTGCGCCGCCCGCTCGACGGCTTGGGGCTCCCGCGCTGCCTTCGAGGCGGACAACGTCGCCGGCACTGCAAACGTCGTCGAAGCGTGCCGTCGCGCCGGCGTCCCCCACCTCGTCCACATCTCCTCCGCCAGCGTCTACTTCGAGCTCGCGGACAGGGAGGACGTGCGTGAGGACGCGCCCCTGCCCCGCCCATTCAACGAGTACGCCCGGTCCAAGGCCCTCTCGGAGGCTGAGGCGCTACAGTTCGAGGGCAACGTGGCGGTCTTGCGCCCGCGCGGGATCTTCGGACCCGGGGACCCGACGCTAGTGCCGCGTCTTGTCCGGGCCGCCCGCCGCGGGCGGCTTCCCCTCCTGAGGGGCGGGACGGCCCGCGCCAGCCTGACACACGTCGACACGGTGTCCTCGGCCATACTCGCTGCCGCGACCGCGCCGGCGCCGCTGCGGGCCACGTACAACGTGGCGCACGTGGAGGCTGCGGTCGTCCGCGACCTCGTCGAGCGGGTCATGACAGCGCTCGGCAGACCCTTCACTTGGCGACGCATCCCGATGCCCGTCGCGCTCGCCGCGGCCCGCGCCTCCGAGATCGCTGCCGCAGCGCTGGGCGGCCGCGAGCCTGCCGCGACCCCCTACGCCTTGGGCCTGCTCGCCCACACCCACACCCTCGACACTCAGGCGATCCGTAAGGGGCTCGGGTGGACGTCGCCCCTCACACTCGAGGAGGGTCTCTGCGAGACCATGGCTTGGCTGGAGTCGCACCGGTGTCCCTGAGCTTCCCCATCTCCGCAACGGTGCGGGCCCCTGCACGGTTCGTCGACCGCAGCGCGCGCCCCGGCAAGACCGACTTCCCGGTGCGCTACGGGCTGCTCCTGCACTCGCGGCACGGGCCCATCCTCGTCGACACCGGCTACTCGCGCGAACTCTGGGCGCTTCGGGGAATTCAGGCCGCCCTGTACCGCAGGCTACTCGCGCCGACGCTGCGGCCTGAGGGCGACGTCGAGGCCACTCTCGCCCGGCACGGCCTGCGCGCGGGCGACGTCCGGCACGTGATCGCAACCCACCTGCACCCCGACCACGCCTGCGCCCTCGGGCGTTTCCCGCGCGCCCGCGTCCACGCCTCGCGTCCCGCCCTCGCGCAGTGGGCGGCGGCGCCGGGATTGCTCGACGGCGCCCACGGCCTGCTGCGGGGCCTCCTGCCCAACTTGCCGGGTGTCGACGCGGCGCCCTTCGAGGACGACCCGGACGTCCCGCTGCCATGGGGCGGGCGAGGGCGCGACGTACTGGGCGACGGTTCCGTCGTCTCCGTTGCGCTGCCAGGCCACATGCCGGGCCATTCCGGGATCCTGTTCGCCGGCGACGCGCCGCTATTCTACGCCGTGGACGTAGCATGGACCCGCGCCGGGTACCGGCGGGACGAGGACCCGCCGTACCCGGCGCGCCTCGCCGTCGCCGACCTCGCCACGGCCCGAGCGAGCGCCGCGCTGGTGCGCCGCGCGGAGGAAACCGGCGTCCGGGTGGCGCTATGCCACGACCCCGAGCCGCTGCCGGAGGATGCGTGAGCGCCGATGCCCTCCGCGCCCTCTGGTCGCTACTACGCGCGCGCGCGACGCTGCGGCGTCTGCGTACGCGCGCCGACGTCGAGCGGCTCCAGGTGCGGCGTCTGCACCGGCAGCTCGCCCGTATGGCGCGCACCATCCCCTTCTACGCCCCCTATGCGGGCAGGCCGTTCGAGGAGTGGCCGGTCGTCGACAAGGCGTCCGCGCTCGCAGCCTTCGGCCAGATGAATGCCCACGGCGTCACCACCGAGGCGGCATGGACAGCGGCCGAGGCCGGCCTGCGGGAGGGCAACGGCTCGGGCCGGATCGGTTGCCTCACGGTCGGGACGAGCACGGGCACCTCGGGCAACCGAGGTCTATTCCTCGTCTCGCCGGCCGAGCGCGCGCGGTGGCTGGGCGCAATACTGGCCAAGGCGCTCCCAGACTTCCCTCGTCGCCCGCACCGGGTGCTGGTGATGCTGGCCACCGCCAACGAGCTGTACGATACGGCGGCGCGGGGCCGCCGGCTGGCCTTCCGATTCCTCGACGTCCGCGGGGGCGTGGTGCCCCACCGGGCCGAGATCGAGCGGTTCGCGCCGGACGTCGTGGTCGCACCGCCCAAAGCCCTGCGCGCGATGGCCGAGGAGGGGTTCGCCATCGCTCCCGCCCTGACCTTCTCGGGCGGAGAGGTGATGGACCCATCCGATGCCGCCGCCGTGGCAGCCCGCTACGGGCGCATGCCGGGCCAGATCTACCAAGCCACGGAGGGCTTCCTCGGCGTCTCGTGCTCCCACGGTACCCTACACCTCAACGAGGACGCGATGCTCTTCGAGTTCGAGGATGTGGCGCCCGGCCACGTGACTCCCATCATCACCGACCTCCTGCGGACTTCGCAGGCGATGGTGCGCTACCGGCTCAACGACGTGCTCGTGCTCGGCGGGCCCTGCCCTTGTGGCTCGCCGCTGCGCACTGTCGCGCGAGTCGAGGGGCGGGCAGACGACGTCCTGTCGCTGCCCTCCGCGTCGGGGAAGGGCCCACGCGTCGCAGTGATGCCTGAGGCCGTGCGCTGCGCCGTCATGGACGCCGACCGCTCGCTCGCTGACTTCCGCGCCGTGCAAACGGGGTCGTCCACCGTTTTGGTCCGCGTCCCCGACGGCACGCCCCCGGACACGGCCAGCCGGGTTCGCGCGTCGCTGGAGGCCGCCCTCGCCAGCCTGGGCGCCCGCGCGGAGGTCGAAATGGCGACGGGCATCGAGACCCGCTTCGACCGCAAGCTGCGGCGTGTGGCGCGCGCTTGGCAGCCGGCATGATCGTCGTCTTCACCACGCCGGCTATGGGGCACCTAAAGCCCATGCTGCCCGTCCTGCGCGGCCTGTGCCGATCCGGCATACCGGTCACCTGCTACGGGCACCTCTCATTTGAGGGTGTCATCCGCAGCTCCGGCGCGGGGTTCCTGCCCTACCCGGAAGTAAGCTACGACGTCGAACGGCCGGACTTCAACTTGGTGCGGATGGCCGCCGACATCATCGACGCCTCCGATGCCATCGCCGACGCCGTCCTGCCGCAGGTGCGGGCGATGGCACCACGGCTGATCCTGCAGGACTCCCTCGCCCTGTGGGGTGGCCGGGTCGGAACGGCGCTCGGCATCCCCCGCGTCCACACGGTCACGACCATCCTGTTCAACCGCGAGACGGTGCGAGCGATGTGCCGCGAGGACGGCTCGGCCAAGCTCATCCGGGACGCGCTGTCGGGCGCGCTGCCTTTGGCGCGCGCTCTCGCGAGGTCGCGGTTCGCCGTCACGCCCGCAGAGGCGTTCGGGCTGCCAGGGGCGTGGCGGCGCCTCGCGCCGCCCGCCATGGAGGTCGTCCTGAATCTGCGGGAGGTCCAAGAGGGCGCGGTCCGCGACCGCGTGCGCCGCTGCTTCGTCGGGCCGACTACGGACGAGGCGCCAGTGACGGGGCCCTTGGGCTTCCCGCCGGGGTACATCCTGGTCACCTTCGGCACCCTGTCGAACACCTCGGGCGCCCGCTTCGAGGCCGCCATGCGCGGAGCCATGGCGGTGGGCCTGCCTGTCGTCGCCCTGTGCGGCGGTAAGGTCGACCAAGGGCATCTGCGGGAGGTCGCCGCCTCGATGGAGGCGGCCCATCCCGCGCTGTGGGCGCGCGTCGTCGGACGGGTCCCCAAGATCGAGCCCGTGATCCGCGACGCGGTCGCCGTCGTCCACCATGCCGGGACCGGGTCTGCCTGGGAGGCCGCGCGGTTCCGCAAGCCGGCGCTGTTCGTGCCGACCATCGCTGACCAGATGGTGTTCGCCACGCGGCTGGAGCGCCTGGGCATTGGGCGGCGTCTGTCCCGTGGGTCGGAGACGGACGAGTCCGCCGTGGCGCGGGGCCTCGACGCAGTCCTGTCCCTCCACCCCGACTGGGAGGCGTTGGAGAGCATGCAGGCCCGGGCGGGCGGGACGGCGCGCGCCGTCGGCCTCGTCCTTGAAGCAATGCGGGAAGCAGGTCGTTGACGGTCTTCCTCGGGTTCTCTTGCTCCCAACACGACCCGTCGGTGGCGGTCGTCGGCGAGGACGGCGTGGTCCTGTTCGCGGAGGCCAACGAGCGCCCCCTGAAGAACAAGCGCGGCTGGCACGCGCCGCCGGACGCCTTCGGGGTCGTGGACGCCCTCCTCGACCGCTACGCTGGCGACGGGCCCGTCGATGCGAGCCTCACGTGGTCGCGCAGGGCGCTCGCCTCCTCGCCTTACCTCTCCCGGGTCGCCCGCCTCGCCATAAGCGGCTATCAACTTGTCCAGCCGGCGCGGTGCGAGGCCGACCTCTGGCGGGCCTGGACGCTGCGCCACGCCCTCTACCGGGCCCCGGCCTCCGCCGACGACCTGCTGCTCAACCTGGAACTCCGGCTGCGCCAGCGTCGCGGGTTCCGGGAGCGCCCCGTCCGAAGGGCGTGGGACCACCATCTTTGCCACGCCGTGACGGCCTGCCTGTCCAGCCCATTCGATGAGGCGCTGTGCGTCGTGATGGACGGCATGGGCGAGGGGTCGAGCACCTCGGTCTATCGTTTTCGCGGTGGCCGCCTGGAACGCCTCGACCGTCCGGCGCTGACCAACCTCGCGAGCCTCGGTCAGCTCTTCAGCCAGGCCTGCCACGCGGCCGGCTTCGACCCCGAGGCTGGCGAGGAGTGGAAGCTGATGGGCTTGGCCGCCTACGGCTCGCTCGACGAGGATCTCTACCGCGACCTGCGCGGGGCGCTGTATGTCGGCGACGGGCGGCTACGCGTGACGCGCGGGTACACCCCAGCCATGGAGCGGCTGCTGCCCCTGCGCGTCCGGGGCCACATGGCGAACGCGAACCTCGCGCACACCGCACAGAAGGTGTTCGAGGACATCCTCATGGAGTTCCTCGGACGGACACACCAGCGCTGGGGCGGGGAGCACCTCGTACTCACGGGTGGCTGCGCGCTGAACTCCAGTGCCGTCGGCAAGGTGCTCCGCGCGACACCGTTCCGGCGGCTGCACGTGCCGATGGCGCCGGGCGACGACGGCAACTCGGTCGGCGCGGCGCTACTGGGCTGGCGCGCCGCGAACCCAGGCCGCACGCCGCCGCGATTCGCCTCCCCTTACTTGGGCTCGGAGATCTCCGGGGACGCGGTGGCCCGCCTCGCCCGGTTCGGCATCGCCCCACGGCCGGTCCCCGGCGGCGAGGCTGGCCTTGCCGAGGCGGTGGCCACCGACCTCGCGGCCCGGCGCATCGTCGCCGTGGCGCGGGGGCGGGCAGAGTTCGGGCATCGAGCGCTCGGCGCTCGCTCGATCCTGGCCGATCCGCGCGAGGCTGCCATGCGCGACCGCATAAACGCCTCGGTCAAGTTCCGGGAGGAGTTCCGGCCCCTCGCCCCAAGCATCCTGCATGAGCACGGCCCGGACTACTTCGAGGACTACGCGGCGAGCCCGTACATGGAGCGGGCCCTGCGATGGCGGCCCGGCCGCGCACCCGAAGGCGTGCGCCATCGCGACGGCACAGGCCGCCTACAGAGCGTGGGGCCGTGGTCCGACCCCTTCCTCAAAGCCGTCATCCGGTCGTTCCACGCGGCCACCGGCCTGCCAATAGTTCTCAACACGAGCTTCAACGTCATGGGCAGGCCGATGGTGCACGACGTCGAGGACGCCGTCGGCGTGTTCCTGACATCCGACATCGATGTTCTTGTTCTGGGGGATGCGCTGTTCCGCAAGAAGGCCGACCGCCCAGGCGTCCCGGGAAGGGTCTCCCGGTGAGCGCGCTGCGGCGTTCTGGTCCGCGACGGCGGCAACATTGGCCCGACGAGGTTGCGTCGGATGCTCTCCAGCGTCGCGGCAGGATCCAGCCGCCCCGTCATGGCCGGCCTCCTTCAGCCAAGCGGCGGCCGACGGCGGCGTAGACCTCCAACGAGCGCCGCGCGACGTGCTGGCCGGTGCGGCCGATCACGATGGGGCTGTCGCGTCCCGGTGCGGTGCGTCAGTTCCGGCCGGCGGCGATGCCCGGGCGCGACCAGGATCTGCCGACGCCCCTCGAATGCATGACCCCGACGCGGCATTCGCGGGTGACATGGCCCGAAGCGTGCCGTAGGCGAAACCCCTCGAGGCGCAGTACCATGACCTGAAGCCGCCGCGACAGGGATAATCCATTGTCGCGGCAGATTTTTCGCGGCCATCTAGTATGCGGTGGGATTTCGGTCTGTTCTAACTACTAGAGATACGCTGATCGAGTTGAAGTTTCATATCCTCGAAAGCCGCGCGCCGTCTCACGATCTCGGTCAAACCTTTAATGAAGGCCTCTCGATCGCCGTCGACGATGTCGCACAGCGTATCGATCGCATCCGAGAGTAGCTGCAGGTCGCCGATGTCAGGTTCGGCAGGGGGCAGCGCGAACATCACTGCGCCTGCGCCGAATCGAGCTTGCATTCGGTGATTCCCGCGATCGCGTCCCGTGCGACACCTGACAAATTCTTCTCAACCTCTTCGCGCGATAGATAACCGTTCTCATCGAGCTGACGCGCGATCGCCTGCAGCGGCGGTCTGTACTTCACTATCAAGCGACGTGCCCGTTCTCCGGCTTGATGTAGGCGTTCCTTAATGGCGGGCAACAGGCCAGGAATCGCGATCAGTTCGCCGGCCGTGGCCTCCAGATAAATGTTTCCCAGATGCCCGAGGCCGAAACGCAGTTCGATGTCCCGTGCGAGTTGCGTCGCCATGGCGAGGTCGGACGTCGGTCCGTTGCCCGCACCGATCGATCCGGTTCCGAATTCGATCTCTTCGGCGATCCGACCCGCCAGAATGGACGACAATGCCGCCTCCAGGTGGGGTAACGTCGCCCCATCAGTGCCGGCGAATTCGAGGGAGACCTCCCCGCCATCGTCATACAATGACAGGCCCTTGATCTCGCCGAACTCTAGCACATGAGCGACGATGGCGTGGCCGGCCTCATGGATGGCCACGCGACGCCGGACGGACGTTGGGAGCGGACGACGCCCTTGGCGGATTTCGACCAGGAGATCGTCCACCGAAACCTCTCGACCCTCGCGGCGGGCCGTTCCCTTGGCTCGTCGAACGAATGCCTCGACGTCCGCTCCGGTCATACCACGCGCAGCCAGAGCCAACGGGAACGTCGGTGCATCGGGCAGAAGCTCGTCGCCGAGATGGTAACGGAAGATCCTCGCGAGTGAGGTCGTGTCCGGCTTTTCGATTTTTATCTCGCGATCCAGACGCCCCGACCTCTTCACGGCTGGATCGATCCTCTGCGGATGGTTGGTGGCGGCGACGACGACGACCCCCGGACGCTCGTCGACGCCCGCCAACAACTCGAGGAACAGGTTAACGACCTGAGTCCAGTACTGGACGTGCTCTCCTCGAATCTCAGAGCGATCGGAAATGCCGTCAAGTTCGTCAATGAATAGGATGCAGGGCGCTCGAGATTTCGCTTGCGCGAAGATCTTGCGGATGGCCTGCAGCGTTCCGGAAAGATAGTCCGATGCGTTCCACTCGGCGACGGAAGTCGCTACGAGCGGCACGCGCGCGCTCTTTGCCAAAGCTTTTGCGAAGCTCGTCTTCCCAACCCCCGGCGGCCCGGACAAGAGAAGCCCTCTGTGGTCGATCTGCTCCCAAGCCAGACGCCCGGCACGATAGGCTCGGAGATCCGCAGCTGCGGCCAATCCCCAGATTTTGGCTTCGCCGTAGCCATCGAGAACCTCCAATGTTGGGCCGTCGCCGAGGAAGTCGGCCTTGGCGACGAGGATGCTTTCGAGAGCGACGATGCATGCGTCGGGGGTGTCGGTTCTGCGGAAGGCGACGGGCAGATCCGCAATTTCGATCATGCGAATCAGATCGGGATCAAGACCTCGCGTGGGGAGGCTGCCGACCACTGCTTCGATCACCAGCGCAAGGCCGGCATGGTCCAGTTCGGGCAATGCGATCCGATGCTCCGCCGAACGCATGAGATCCCGTGGGAGCTGTCTTTTTGGATCCGGCGCGATCCCAACGATCGGAATCCGGACATGCAGGGCGCTGCCGACGACCTCGTTACCTTTATCCGGCCTCGCTTCCCGACCGATCCCGTCGCAGACGTACAGCGCGGCATGTCGGCGGTTGAGTTCGCGTCCGCGTCCGACGGCGAGATCGACGACCTTGGCTTCGGAACGGAACAAGCACTTTTCGGCGACGATACGAACCGGTTCGACGAGGTCGGATACGTTCGTCGCGATGGCGACGACCGGCGCCTCGCGACGGAGGCGGCGCACCAAGCCGTTTTCGTCCGCGACGGCGCGCGCAAGCATGACCGCCACTGCGGCAAGGTCGGCCGGAACAGGGACATGCGCCGTCGCGCGCCGATCCGTCTCGTCCTGCGCAACGATCTGCTCGACCGCATCAGCTTCGGCGAGCGTAGCGTCGTCGCCGAACTCATATCCGACGGCGCGTTGAGAAGCTTTGAGGCGCTTGAGTTCGTCCTGCGCGAGCTGATGTAGGAATGCTCGAGCAAGTTGATCGGATGCTCCGCCATTTGGTTGCCGGAGATTCGACAGTTCGAGTTCTTGGAGGGACATATGCATTCTCCCGCGACCGTACGCAGAAGCGCCGGCCGTCAGCGTAGCTGCTGCGATCGAGAGGCGACGCGGCTGACCCGTTGAAATCGAGTTGCTCTGCAGGCGTCACACCGGAGGACCGCCACGTTCATAGGCGGTGAAGCTCGATAGAACATATGACGAACGAAATCCACCGGTGACGACGCTTGTCCACAGACCCAATGCGACTTGCCGCCGAGGTCCATGATCGTCGCTGGCACGATCGAGGGAGCTGCGCACATTTTTCGGTTGAGCCCCTAATGCTCGACAACGAGCGGGCATTTGTTGAAGAGTTTATATCACCGAAAATGGACTTCTCAGATGCCGATAATGATATCTATCCTACATAATTAGTGCGCAGCATTTATTTAAACCACTTATATAGACCATTGCCAACGATGGCCAAATCGATCTTGCGTTATAATTTAGATTTGATGTTGTTGATTGATATCCTGTGATCCCAATTATTGATGCGTAAATCAAATACATGCCCATCCGACCAACGTACGCATGGATTACAATCGAGGTGTCCTAGTACGTTCGGCAATGAGGCGCATGCGCCCCGTATGGCATCGTCGATGGCATGCACGGCCTGCCGTCTCCGCAGCATGGTCGCTGACGGCGCCTCGTTTTCGGCAGGGCCGCCGCCGTGAACTTCGAACTGCGCACGATCTCCGTTCCGTGTCCTACGATCGGCCGCATCGATGAACTCGGAAATAAGCGCTCCGTCCGAGCCTACGTCACCGAGCCGAAGCAAGCCTGCGATCCGCCGATCCAGATTCAAGAACGTGACGACGATGCAGCTGCGAACCCTCAACGTTTCGATCTCGATCTGACGCTCGTTGCGGGCTGCGAAGGCATACATTGACTTGTACACCCTGAAGCCGTGGCCGACGAAGCTACCCTTGGCCTGTGCGAGACCCGAAGCCCCTTCCGCCGAAACCCTATCTGTATCGCTACCGAACTGAGTACACCTGATGACACCTGTCTTCACCGCCTCTGAATTGGAGCTTCCTGTCCGTTGGGCGCGCAAAATATGATAGGCCATAGGCTGCCTGACGTCAGGGGATTTCTTTCCGAACCCCATGGATCGACCCTCCGATGGTCGCTACGAAAGCCTCGTCATTCCTTCAATGGGGAGACGATCGTCTATATCGGGTTACGCGTGGCAATCTGGGCTTCGGTTCCTTCGGTGCGGGACGAAACGGTCGGAGAATCATGAACGGTTCGGAGTTCAAGCAAAGGCTGCGAATCCTAGGTCGCACACAGATCGGGTTTGCTACGGAAATCGGCGTTACCGAGAGAACGGTTCACAACTGGACGAGTAAAGGGCCGCCATCGGAAATCTGCTATCTCATCGAGACAATGACGAGTCTGGAGATGCCCTTCGGCCCAAAGGTCGCAGTTGCTCGCAATGCGACCTCCGAGCGGGAATTCACACGTTCGGTCGCTCGAGTGATGGACCGACTGGCAGAGCAAGCAGTGTGCGTCGGGGCCGAGCACGCATTCGTCGATGCCGTTCGAAATTGGATCGGAGGAGCGACGAGTTCCGACAAGTGAGAGCTGAAGGATCGGCGCGCCGCTCGATTGATCGCGAATCTGCGTGTCAGAGCCGCCGATCTTAAAACTGTTAAATTCTCGCGTCTAAATGATGTGAATCTCGAGTACTCAACGATATCCAACATCGCTTCGCCATGTCGCTGGACCAGAAATTATTTCCTGTTTTGGTCCGTGCGGTGTTGGTATGAACCGGTCACCTGAGTTCCGGGCCGAAGACGGCGACCCCGTAGACACCAGGTCGGAGACATATGGGCACTGAGTTCCGAGCCGATCGCCGATGGCATGCTTCAAGGCGACCGATCGAGACAAGCGAAGGTCGATCACGATGCAGGGTGAAGTATTAGAAGCCAACCTTAACCCCGTTTCGGCGCAAACGGTCCGCCGGCCAGGATTCAGCTCGTTCAAGACGACTTGTCCAGTTCCGTATGCATCCCGATGGCATCGCGACCTGCTCATCCAGGTCACATTGGATCCGGCGATCGACAAGATCGAATATGACCACTTCGCGTCCGGTGACGAGGATCCGCTACATCTTCGTTTGATCTCCAATGGAATAATCATCCATGTCACCGCACTTCGCGATACGGACGACGTGCCACATCGTCCGGACCCATCCAGCAGAGTGTTTCTGCGGAGGTCCGTCGTTCTGATGGAGCCTAGGGTTTCGGATGCCCGCGCGGTATGGGCGACACGTAGACTGCAGGTCCAGATCGGCGACCGTTTACGTATACTCTCGGTCGTAGGCGACGGGAGACGACACAGCATCTCCGACCTGGTGCCGTCAGTTCGTGACCGCGCATACGATCCGTTCGAGGTCATCCTATCTCTGGTGTGTAGAGGGGATCTGACGATCGATTTGCGCGACGGTCTGCAGCCGGAGACTTGTGTTGTGAAGTCGAAGCGCCGAGCCGACCTGCCTCCGACAGCTTGACCGGTTGGGGTGCGGATATCAGGCGCTCCACGCGGCGTTAACCAACGCGGAAGGAGTCGCCAGACTCCATTTGCTTTCGATCGCCGCGCCTGGCACAGGTTGCCAACGGCCGATTTCGTTCGGAGGCGCTTGGACCATGCGCCGCGGCCGACCCTGGGATCCCAGCACACCCGAGCATTCTCCGAAGCTCGGGCGAGGCAAAAGCCGCATCGCCGGCCAGGATCACGAAGCCTGATGGCACCCCGATCATAGCATCCGACGCCCCAGATCTGGGGCTGGGTCACTCGCGCCTGACGAAAGCGTGGCAACGCTACGAATTCGTCAGGGATGGTGAGGAGCAGTCTGTTGGATGTGCACGGCCCTGGCAGGCCGCGCACATCCAAGAGTACCCAGAGGATCTTCGGCCCGAACAGCTAACAACTGCGCCGATAGATCCCGCCACCGGGGCAACCGAGGGTCACGATCAGGCTTCCCACCTGAGCGACCGCCGAGTTGTGTCCGCGCTGCGGACCCATTCGGTATCTCACCTTCGGATTCCCCTCGCAACAAGCAATGCGGGCTCAGCGGGCTCGCGTCGACGTTTTCGGCCGCGCTGGTTAACGCGCGCCTGGCAGAGGAGAACGGCCGTGACGATCAGGCTATTGGACGCGGAAGTCGCACCGCCCTGGGATCCTTCCTTCGATCGAAGGACCCGGACGGCGAGATTTAACAGGGATGTCGACACCGCAGTTCTCGGTTTATCGCCGTACGTTCGCGCCTTCGAGCCCGCCTACTGGAACGACCCGAAGGAAAGCCTCGCAGCGCGTTACGTCGCGCCTCGTTCGAGAGGTTCCGCCCGCGCGACCCTGCCGATCACCTGCGGTGACGGCTACCGTATCATTAGCGTCGAGAGCGGACTCGAATACAATTGGGCGATCGTGATTGACGGTCTGATGCGTCCAGAATTCATGGTCGAACAGCCTGAGCCCGTCACTTTCTACGATATTGATGGAGTAGAGCGGGAGCATACTTTTGATTTCTATGTCGTAACAAGCAACTCGAGACGCATCTTCATCCAGGTCAAACCCTTGGTGTTCGTCGAGCGTGGCTCGTGGGATCTGACAATGAAACGGATCGCCTCGCAGTTGCGCGAGGACCAGGCCGACGAAGTTCTGCTACTCACCGAATTCGACCTTCATCCCGACATGATCGCGAACGCGAAGCTGCTTCGCTATGTGCGCCGCTGCCCCTCGCTCGCGGCGGAAGACGTCGTTCTCGATCTATTGGCAGGGCCGAAATCGACGTGGACGATCAATGAACTCGTCGCGGAAAGCGGTCTCGGCGGTGTGGGCTTCGTTGCCACTCTGCGCCTCATCGATCGTCGTTCCGTTGTCGTCTGCGACGAGGGCCGTATCGGCTACGACAGCCGTATCTCACTAGCACCCATTGCGTCCTTACGTTCCCAGGAACAGAACTGATGGCCGCCCGCAATCCGCTCGCGGCAATCACGCCAATCGACGATGGTGCCCGTATCCACGCCTTTGGCGACGTATGGAGGCTCGACAAGACCAATGCACGAGGCCACAAATTGCGGCAGGTACACAACCCCGCGATGACTCTGATCGTCTCGCACGCGATTTACAACGCAGAAGCCCTCACTTCTACATTTAAATACGAAGCTGAATATTTTAGACCACGAAACGTCATAGAGCGTTCGCGCAAGCATTCAGTCTCGATTTCGCATCTACCAAAGAAGGATCAAAAAGATATCGGTTTTAAGATCAGCTGTATAATTATATTCTATAGGCTGTATTACAGTAAAATATTTTCGCGCACTAGAAAAGGGTACGGCCGTGCGGCGGAATTAATAAACATCGAGCTCGGACTTCTAAAGCAGAAGCCCCATCGCGATGTCGACGATCCGTCGGCGCCTGCGAAAAAGCGAGGGTGCCGAAATAATTTCGACGCCGCCGTGAACGGCAGCGGACTGCAGCGATGGATCGAAAGACTGGAGGCAGCTGACTGGGATTACGTTGAACTAAGGGATGGTCGATATCGGTCTGGCAATCGGAATAGCCGCTTCACCCCGGAGACGTGCGAGCTGCTGGAAAAATTCTCGTATGAATATTGCAAGCCCCACTGTCCGACCAGGCAAATAGTCTACAATTCGTTTGTTCTTGCATTCGAAGCGCTCAATAAGCGTTTTGACGACGAGGGCCGTCCACCTGATACCCAGCCCTCCTTCTCCCGTTTCTGTCTAGAGATTGCAGGCCTAGACCAGTGGGCGGTCGATTGCGCGCGTCTCGGACCAGACGGCGCACACCGTAAACGCAAGCTCATCGGCGCCGGCTTGGATGTCACCTACGCCCTCGAGCGGGTGGAGATGGACTATTATCAGGTCGATCTCCATACGCTGCTCGTGGATACCGCTGTTTGGCGACAGCTATCTCCCAAGCTACGTTCGCAGATCGAGAGGAGTCGCTGGTATCTCTGCGTCGCCATCGACGTCGCTTCTCGTTGCATCCTGGGGATGAAGCTGGCGCAGACCGAGAGCTCGCAGGTTGCGCTCGAGACGCTGCGCATGATCTTCTACGACAAGACAAGCATCGGTCTGGCGGCAGGCGCGCTTAGTCCCTGGGATCAATGCGGTTCGCCCATGCTGCTGGCGACCGATCAGGGGTCTGCCTTCGTCAACTCTTGGTTTCAGTTCCGCGCGGTTTCCCTGCTGGCCGACGTGTTCAACCCTCCGGCCGCCCAGCCGCAGCTCAGGGCGTTCATTGAGCGGTTTTTCGGAACAGTTTTAAACGGATTGTTGAAGAGATTCGAGGGAAATACAGGCGGAAGTGTTGCGGCACTCGGGGACTATCCGGCTCAGCTCCGGGCTGTACTGACGATCCAGCAGTTATCGCAGCTTCTGGTGCGCTGGTGCGTCGACATCTATCACAACAAGAAGCACGCCGGCCTTGGTGGTGAGACGCCTCGGGATGCTTGGTTGCGCCTGACCAACCTGATGCCGCCCATGCCCGTCCCAGATCCGTGCCGGATGCGGATCAGCTTCGGGATTGATTTGACGCGATCTACTCGAATGACGGGCATCCGCGTCTTGGGTTTGGATTACAGTTCCGAGGAACTCCAAGCGTGGTGTCGTCGCAAAGGCGATACAGAGGCGGAGATCAAGGTCGACCCGTATAATCTGGGAGCGATATCGGTCCGCGTGGATCCGGACAGTATGGACTTCATGACAGTTCCCTGCAGGACGCACTTCATGGAAGGGCGCAGGCTGGATGACTGGCTACAGGCATCGGATGAACTTTCCCGGAACTACGAAGACGTCGCGCAGCTACGTTTGCCGATCGTACTCAAGGCGATCGAGCAAATCGAGAAGACGCATCGTAGCGCCGTCGAAATTGCGGATCTCAAAGGTGTTGTACACGACTCGAATCTCATAGAATACTACGAAGGTAAGCTCGGCATCGGCTTTTCAATCCCTGCGTCTGACCATTGTTTGGTGGCCTCCGCGGCGCCAACCAACGGTT
The DNA here is from genome assembly GCF_040544715.1 of Methylobacterium sp. 1030. NCBI lineage: Bacteria > Pseudomonadati > Pseudomonadota > Alphaproteobacteria > Hyphomicrobiales > Methylobacteriaceae > Methylobacterium > Methylobacterium sp. 1030. The sequence continues at coordinate 16,362 of NZ_JBEPKM010000039.1, forward strand.
TGCCTTCTCGGTCTTCGCCGACGGGAACACTACCGTCGAGCTTCGTACCGCCGGGGAGCCGCAGTTTCGCGGTCGGACCTTCGCGCGTTTTTGCCGGTTCCCCAACCTTCCCGTCGGTCCATTTGACCTCCGCAACCGATGACACGGGTTCCGACAGTCCGGTTGCGGCTCCGTCTATCACCCCATGCGTGCCGGAGCGTTCGGCGGATCCCGAGACGGAAGAGGCTCGGATCGCGCCGGCCCTGGATGCAACCGAGCCCGCCGGCCCCCGTCGGAGGCGAACTACCGCGAAACTGGAGAAGTGACATGGATAGCGAAGTCGCTCGTTCCCCTGAAGCGCCGACCGGCCGACCGGTGCGTCTGATCTCGATCGACAAGGTATTGCGTGGCGTGCGGCGGATGTTCCTGCCGTCGCCCACGCACGATCGGCTCGCCACCACATTCGACCGTCTGCTCGGTGTTGTGGGCTTGGTGCCCGGTCCGACCATCGAGATGCCTTCGAGCAATCTTGGTGATCGGTATGTCGAAGGTGATCAGATCGCGGACGATGACGATGCGGATGAGGAGGCCGATAAGCCGGAGGGGCGGATCCTGGTCCTCACTGGGGAGACCGGCGCCGGCAAGTCCCGTTCGCTCAAGCGATTGTTCAGGCAGCGTCGCCAGACCGTCGAAAAGGTGCTCGTTTCGATCGTTGCGCCCTCGCCCTGCACTCTGATGCAGCTCGGCCGCACGCTACTTCCCGAGCTCGGTTACCCGATCCAGCGCGACAGAAAAGAGCATCTGATCTGGGAAGACGTCAGACGTCGGATCGACGCGCGGGGCGTACGGATCGTCCATATTGATGAGATGCAGCACGTCACGCAGACGGCGAACTCCGACCAGAAGACCCGCATCCTGAATACCATCAAAAGCCTCATCCAGGATCGCGATAGGCCGATGCTCCTCGTCCTATCCGGGACCTGCGAGCTTGCAGACTTCCTCCGAACCGATGGGCAGGTGTACCGGCGCTGCAGGTTTGTGGAACTCAATCCGCTCACGATCCCGGGTGACGTCAATTTGATCGCGGACACCTTGGAGGATCTGATCGACGACATGCCCCTCAGGTTCGAGCACACGGTCGTTGAAGATCTGGCTGCGCGTCTGATTCACGCCTCCAATTATGCGCATGGCATCGTCATGGAGATTGCATGCGACGCAATCGAGGAAGCGCTTCTCGATGGCAGCGGCAGGCTTCTTCCGATCCATTTCGCCGAGGTCTACAGATCTCGCAGTGGGTGCCCGAACTCCATGAACCCCTTCCTTTCGGCGGAGTGGCAGGAAAAGGATCCGCAGCAGGTTCTTGATCGCTCGCGCACGGACATCGCGTCGACGAAGTTGAAGGTGTCGAAATCTGCACCGCCGGCCGTACGGAAGCCGAAGAAGCCGAGCAAAACGAAATGAGCCGCAGGCGGCTGCATCCCACGCTGCCGCATCTGGCGGGGGAGGCTGCAACCTCCTTCGCCTCGCGGCTCGCGCAACGCCACTCTGGAGAAAATGGAGGCGTCAGGTCATTCTGCGCCGACATGGGTATCGATTTCAGGGAAGTGGTCGATGGGCAGCCGGACGCCCTGATTGCTCTCGGGGACGTAGCTGGTGTCGATCCGGCCAGGCTCGCAGCCGAAGCGTTCCGGCGCGTGCCCGAGGGACATCTCTTCAGGGGCGAACGCTTCCCGAAGCACGGTCTCCTCAGGACGTTTCCGCGCTTCTGCCCCGCCTGCCTCTCTGAAGATTGCGCCGGCCTATCGGAGGCCGAGGCAATGGCCTACGGGCGGACGATCTGGTCGATCGCCGCGATCCGCACTTGCCCGACTCACGGCATGGAAATCATCTGCGCCGGCCGGACCTTAAACCCGTCGAAGAACCATGATTTCGCACAGCTCATCAGACCCCTGCTGCCGGATCTGGGAGCCATGGTGGACCGCGCCACGCGTCGATCCTCCTCTGGCCTCGAGCTCTACGTTCTGGACCGGCTCGCGGGAAAAACCGGGAGCGCACCATGGCTCGATGGACTCCCGCTCCATGTCGGCGTTGCCGTATGTGAGGCGATCGGAATGGTCGACTGCTTCGGTCGGGAGGTGCTGGCAAACAAGTTATCGGAGAGCGAATGCGCGGAGGCGGGCAAGAGCGGTTTCCGCATCGCGAGCTGCGGCGAGGCCGGTATCTGGGACTTCATGGATGAACTCCTCCGCACTTATCCATACTCACGCAGCGCGACCGAGGGGCCGCAAGCAGTACTAGGTAGGTTCTACAAGTTCCTGGCTTTCAACGCGCAGCATTCGGATTTCGACGGCGTCCGTAGTCTCGTAGCGGACTTCATGATCGAGCGTATGCCCTTCGGCCCCGGAGACATTATCTTCGGGAGGCCGGTCCAGCGGCGCATCCTGCACTCCGTGCGTTCGGCTTCCATAGAGATGGATGTTCACCCGAAGCGTCTGCGCAAGGTGCTGCATGCCGCCGGGATCCTATCGACCGAACAGATGAAGCTGCCTTACGGCAACGCGACCTTCGACGCTGCGACTGCTGCCCAGACGCTGAATGACGTTGTCGACGGTCTGTTCATGACCGAGATCGAGTCATACCTCGGCGCCGGGCGTAGTCAGACCAAGGTTCTGGTCGATTTCGGCATCGTCAAGCCCATGTTTCCGAAGCAACCCGATCTTGACCACCTATTCCGACGGCGTGATCTCGATGTGTTTCTCGACGACATCTTCATTGACGCGGTTCCGGTCGATGTTCCCGACGAGGATATGGCCGACGTGCAGAGAGCGATGAGGCGGGTCTGCTGCACCACGATCGAGATCGTCCGCCTCGTACTGGACCGGAAGCTCTCGTGGGTTGGCCGACGAATGGGTGTTCATGGGTTCGCAGCGCTTCTCGTGCGTGTATCCGAGATCCGTCTGATCGTTCGCGGATCCATGGATGGATGGCTGACCGCCAGGACCATCGAGACGACGATGCGCACGTCGACTAAGGTCGTACGAAGCCTCATCGACCGCGGACATCTGACGACCGAGGTAATCAACAGCCCGTTGAATCGCTGCCCGGTCCGAGTGGTCAGCCAAGCTGCGTTCGACGAGTTCCGACGGGAGTACGCGACCTTGTTCGAAGCGATGGAGACAACGGGAATCCATTTCCGCAAGATCCAGATGCGGCTGGCCTCTATCGGTGTCGAGCCGGCCATCAAACGTGAGGAGGTGGGCGCAGCGTTCTACCGAAGATTGGATCTTCAGCGGCTCTAGAGCTACTCGACACAACGCATTGAAGCCCTCTCGGACACCGTCCGCGAGGGCTTTTTCATATCTCATTCAAACGCTTGACCGCGGGAAGCGTCTTAACTTCGTTCGTTTCACCATTTTATCCCTGAGGAATCCCCCATCTTTCGTTGTTTGTACCCTTCGAACTTGGAAAAAACTAAGCAATACCAATGCGTTGCCGTAGCTGTGGAATCCATCTTTTGCCTGACTCTTCAATAAAGAAGGCCTAAGTTGCTTGCCGCTCTGAGTTGAACCTGCTGAGGTTTCAGCGAGATATATCTCAGAGCGGCATTCGACCGCCTGCGTCCGAGAGGGGCGCCGATTAGCGGACGGTATCCGCGCTCGCTGTACCGGTCAGTGATCCCCCGAACATGTCGAGCATGTTCGGGGGAAGCTGCGCTTAGACGGACCAATGGTCTCTGCGCTGCGCGTGCGACGAGATCGAGACCTGTTCGCGATGAGCCGGTCGCACCTGTGATGGTGCGGATCAGGCCTTCGCCCTAACCGAGAGCCGGAAGGGTGCACGACGACGCGGTCATCGCGGCTGCCAAGCGGCCAGAGGGCGCCTATGTATCGTGCGAGGCAACGCCAGCCATCGAACCGGGCTGGTCTCGACTGAAGGTAGCCGATCCGCGCGCCCGCTGAGACGACGTCGCCATGACCTCATCGACTTCGACCAGAGCGGTCGTGATCGGCGCCTCCGGCGGCATTGGCCGAGCCCTTATCTCCGGACTGGCTGCGAGCGGAGCCTACGCTCCGATCTTCGCCCTCTCGCGCTCGCAGCCATCGTTCCCGCACGGCATCCGCAGCCACGCGATCGACCTTACCGACGAGGCGTCGGTCGCTGCGGCCGCGGCTGCGGTCGCGGAGGCCGGACCGGTCGGTTTGGTCATCGTCGCGACCGGCATCCTCCATCAGGACGGCGTCGCGCCCGAGAAGGCGCTGAAGGCGCTCGATCCCGGCGCGATGGCCGCCGTGTTCTCCATCAACGCGATCGGCCCCGCCCTCGTCGCCAAGCATTTCGTCCCGCTGCTGGCACGAGAGGGACGTTGCGTGTTCGCAGCGTTGTCGGCACGGGTCGGATCGATCGAGGATAATCGCTCGGGCGGATGGTACGCTTACCGCGCCTCGAAGGCGGCTCTGAACCAGATCCTGCGGACCCTATCGATCGAAGTGGCCCGCAGCCGCCCGGACGCGATCGTCGTCGGCCTCCATCCGGGCACGGTCGCTTCCAACCTGTCGCGGCCCTTCCGCCCAGATCCGGGCGCCCCCGGCGTCTTTCGACCCGACGAGAGCGCAGCTCATCTTCTGCGCGTGCTCGGCGAGCTCGACGTGGCGGACACCGGAAGCGTCTTCGCCTGGGACGGCGCGCGCGTCCCGGCCTAGGGCTCGGAACCGGTCAGCGCGAGGCGGCGGTCCCGCCAGGCAGATCGCATTGCCCCGGACGGATCAGTCCACGTCGTCCTGGACGTAAGACGCCAGGCCGTTGCCGAAGGACCACTCGTCTCGCGCGTTCGGCGACAGGACGATGAGCACGTCTTCCGGACGAAGACCGGGATCGGCGACGAGGTTGTCGGTGATCGCTCTGTAGAGAGCCTTCTTCTTCGCCGTGTCCCGCCAATTGCCCGCGACGATGTTGATGATCACCACGTCGTCGGTGCGTTGAAGCCCGAGATAGTCGGAATCGTAGATCAGCTCGTCCGGCGCGTGCTGATGGATGAGGTGAAAGCGGTCGTCTGCGGGCACGCCGTAGGCGTTGCGCAGGCCGCGATGGATGCCGTCCGAGATGGCTCTGATATGGGCCGGTGACTTGCCCTTGAGGAGCGAGATGCGAACGAGGGGCATGGCTTGCGGTCTCCTGCGACGTCGAGCGGCTGGCCGCCTTGACGCTCGCCGTTTACGCCCCCAGGATCGTCCGGAAAATTTGAAACACCTGAATAAAGACTTTCCGGAAATTGAAGCATGGCGACGCGCACCAACCTCGACATGGACGTGCTCCGCACCTTCGTGACCGGGTTCGAGCTCGGCAGTTTCGCCCGCGCGGCCGAGCGACTGGGGCGGTCGCAATCGGCCGTCAGCACGCAGCTCCGGAAGCTGGAGGAACAGGTCGGTCAGCCGCTCGTGCAGAAGGCGGGACGCGGTCTCGCGCTGACCGCCGCCGGTGAGAGCATGCTCGGCTACGCGAAGCGGCTCTTGGAACTCAACGACGAGGCGGTCGACCGGCTGCGCGGACCCGAGCTCGAGGGCTGGGCGCGGCTGGGCCTCGCGCAGGATTTCGCCGAGGGCTGGCTGCCGGCGGTGCTCAAGCGGTTCTCGCGGGCCTATCCGCGTGTGCGTATCGAGGTTCAGGTCGGGCTCGGCGCGCAGCTCGTCGAGAAGACCCTGAGGGGCGAGCTCGACGTCGCGCTGGTCTGGGGGGACGGCAGCGGTGCCCCTCACGCGCACCGGGTCGCCGAAGTGCCGATCCACTGGATCGGCCCCCCGGACTGGCCGGGTCTCGCGGACCCGGTCCGGGAACCCGTATCAAGCGACATCCGGAACTGACCCCTTCGCGTCATGAGGATCTGACCCCCATGCTCATTTCCCACGCCTAGACGGGTGTGGGTTGGGGGACCG
>NZ_JBEPKM010000040.1:0-22148 GCF_040544715.1 Methylobacterium sp. 1030
TTGCGGCGGTCCGGCGCTGCGATAGCGACATGAACTGCGTCCGCCGCCATCTCTCGGGCATCAAGGGCGGCCGGCTCACCGCCGCCTGCCACCCCACCAGGGTGGTGACGCTGCTGATCTCGGACACCCCCGGCGACAATCCCCTCGACATCGCCTCCGGTCCGACCCTGCCGGATCCCACTACATGCGCCGACGCGCTGGCGATCCTCGACCGCTACCGGGTCGAGATCCCGGAATCAGTGCTCGCTCATCTCACGAGCGGTCAGTTCGGCACGTTGCGGTCACACGAATGGGGAGGATGGATGGGTCTGGTTCATGACGATGGTGAGAGGGCTGCCCGAAATCAGCAAGCGAGGGGGCGGCGCCCTTACATTTCGCAAGGACGCCCGCCGCGGCTCCCAGTTTCAAAGACGCGTGCGAAAGGAGCTTAGGTGCCAGCGGGATATCAGCGGTCCGTGACACGCCAGCGGCCAGCCGGAGTCTAGGCGCCGCCGGCGCCCCGCGCCTGCTCGGCGGCCGCGAGAAGGATAGACAAGGCGATCACCTCGGCAGCGGCCTCGACCTCCTCCAGAGTCGCGAAGCTCGGGGCTATGCGGATGTTGCTGTCGTTGGGGTCGCGGCCATAAGGCCAAGTCGAACCCGCCACGGTTAGCGTGACGCCGGCTTCCTGGGCGAGCTCCACGGCCCGACGCGCGATGCCGGGCTTGGTCTCGATGGACACGAAGTAGCCGCCGCGCGGCACAGACCACGTCGCGACGTTGTGGCCGTGCAGCCGGCCCTGCAAGGCCGACTGGACCGCGTCGAATTTCGGGGCCAGCAACGCTCCATGCGCGTCCATGTGGCTACCGAGGTTGTCGACGTCGCGAAGGAAGCACGCGTGCCGCAACTGGTTGATCTTGTCGGGGCCCACGCCGCGGCGCGAGTCCCGGGCCAGGTACCACTCGACGTTCCGGGGGGATCCGGCGAAGAAGCCCACCCCCCCGCCGCCGAACGTGATCTTGGAGGTCGAGGCGAAAACGAACGGTCGATCAGGGTTGCCGGCGGCGGCGCACAGATCAATGATTTCGGCCTTCGAGGCAGCGTGGCCCCGGAGGTGATGGACGACGTAGGCGTCGTCCCAGAAGATGCGGAAATCGCTTGCCCCGGCGGCCATGTCGGCGAGACGGCGCACGGTCCGGGCGCCATATGTCTCGCCGGTCGGGTTGGCGTAGGTCGGAACGCACCACATGCCCTTAACACGGGGATCGGCGACGAGGCGTTCCACGGTGTCCATGTCGGGCCCGTCGGGCGTGACGGGGACGGCGAGCAGCTCGATGCCGAACTCCTCGCACATCAGATGATGCTTCTCGTAGCCGGGTGCCGGGCACAGGAACGCGGGCCGCGGCACCGCCGACCAGGGCTCGCGCGAACCGGGGACGCCCTTGAGCAGCGCCCAGACCAGGCAATCGTGCATCATCGCGAGGCTTGAATTGCCGCCGGCGACGACTTGCTCTGGCTTCGCGCCCATGAGAGGGCCGAACACCGCTCGCAGTTCGGCGAGGCCGCGCGGATCGCCGCCGTAATTGCGCACGTCGTCTCCGGCGGCCGTCTTGCAGTCCGCCGGGTCCAGCGCGCCCAAAAGGGCGTTCGACAGGTCGAGCTGAGCCGGGGACGGCTTGCCGCGCGCGATGTTGAGGCGCAAACCTCGGGACGCCAGTGCCGTGTGTTCCGCCCGGAGGCGGTCCAACGAGGCGCCGGCCGCCGATTCGGTTTGGGCGTGGTCCGTGCCCGTCGGGGCAGCTGTCTGAGTCATGTCGCGTCCAAGGGTTTGCAGGCTATGGGGCGGCCGACCGTTCGTCAGGGCTGATGCGCGTCCGCGGCCCGCTGGAAGAGGGGCCGGTCGGATCCGAACGGCCGCATCGCTCCCGGTACTCCCGGGATCCGCGGTCATCCCACCGGTGTCCGCAGCGGCAGGCCGGCGAGATGCCGGCGTACGTTGTCGATAAAGCAGTCGAGCGAGGCCCGCATGGCCTGCGGCGAGAGTCCGGCGACGTGCGGTGTCAGTATCGCGTTCCCGAACCGCAGGAGCGGCTCGGGCGGATTCGGCTCGCTCTCGTAGACGTCGAGGGCCGCTCCGGCGATGCTTCCCGCGGCGAGCGCATTCGCCAAGGCCACAGTGTCCACGAGAGACCCACGGGCCACGTTGACGAGCACGCCGTCAGGTCCCAGGGCAACCAGCACGTCGCGACCGATCAGGTGGTGCGTCTCGCGACCTCCCGGCGCGCAGACGACAAGGAAGTCGCACCAGGTGGCCAGGTCGGTCACCGCGGCGAAGTATGGGTGGTCGACGTCGGGAAGGCGCCTGCGGCCGTGGTATCCGATCTCCATGTCGAAGCCGGCGGCCCGACGCGCGATCTTGCGACCGATCGCGCCGAGGCCGACGATGCCGAGGCGGCGTCGGGAGACCTGCGCCGGCCGCGGGATGTCGTCCCGCCATAGGCCATGGCGAACGCCCTCGTTCAGGAAGGGGATGCGGCGGACCGCGGCCAACAGGATACCTAGGGCATGATCGGCCACGCAGTCGTCGTTCGTTCCGGCGGCGTTTGCCACCGGGATCCCGCGGCCGCGGGCGTGTTCGAGCGCGACGTTCTCGTGACCGACGCCGAGAGTGCAGATCAATTCGAGGGCGGGCATCGCGTCGATCTCGCCGGGCCGGAGTCCGGTCGTGCCATTGGTGAGGACGACGTGGACGTCGGCGCAGTGGGCCGCGAGCCAAGCGGCGCAGTTCGATCTGTCGGCGCCGGCGACTGCCTCCGGCGCGTACGTGACGTCGAAGCCTTCGGCCAAAATGGCCCGGTGCTCCGCCGTCAGGAAGACGAGGACGAGGACCTTGGGTCGCGCGACGCCCATGAGTTGGGACGGGGCCATTACCTCTGACCGTCGCCGACGCTGACGTCCTCCTGGCGCAGGCCGCCGAGCCGCTCATGGATCCGCCCTCCCGTCGACATCACCAGGGCGTACAGGATCTCATCGGGGCGGGGACCGTCTACGAGGCCGACCTCCATCGTGCTGAAATGGCTACGGACGTAGCACGCCTCGATGTTATGCAAGGGGATGAGAAGGCGGGTGCCGGCCGAAGCAACGGTCTTGGCAGCCGGGACGATGGATTTCGCCTTTGGAAGGGCCGCCCGCATCACCCAACCGCCGGCCTCGTGCCATATCGCGCCGTGCTCCAGTTCGCCGTTCACGCCGACGATCGCCCCCTTGCCATAGGCCTCGATCCGGTCTGGCCCTCCGAGCGCGTCGAGGAGTTCGGGGACCATCTCCTTGGCGGCTTCCTTGGCGTCGCGGCTCAGTTCGGACAGGTCCTCGACGTAGCGACCCGCGTAGGGGTTGCGGAACACGATCGCGGCCATTCCCTGCTTGACCGGACGGGCCGCGGTGGGGCCGCCCTCGTGGTAGATCGTCTCGACGTTCAGCAGCTTCTTGCGGATGTTGATTGTCGACATCGGGTACTCCTGGGATGAGTTTGATCTGTTGGGCCGGACCCCGCGCGACGTATGGCGCGGGCGTGGGTTGGGCCCGGCGGCTGGCGCGTCAGGCGTCCGGCTTCCGGCCGAACTGGACGCCGGCCCAATGCTCGATGTGGCGGATCGGATAGACGTTGTCCTTGTCCCCATCGCCCTGGCTGATGGCGAAGGCCAGGAACTGGCGGGCGACCGGATTGACTATCATCGGCACTCCGATCTTCTCCGCCTCGTCGAGGCACATCTTGACGTCCTTGTGCAGCAGCTCGGTCGTGAACCTGACTGGGAAGCTGCGATCCAACGCACATTGCGGGATTCGCTCCAAGGTCGCGAAGGACCGGCCACTCGACACGTTCAGCACGTCGAGCATCGTCTTGGAATCAAGGCCGGCCTTGACGCCGTAGACCAGCGCCTCGCAGCTCGCCACCAAGCTGGTGGCATAGAGCGTGTTGTTGATAATCTTCATCGTCTGACCGAGGCTCGGATCGGTCCCAAGATAGAAGATGTTCTTGCCGAGCACGCGAAGGTACGGCTCGACCTCGGCGACGGTCGCCTCGGGACCGGCCGGCATAATCGAGAGCGTGCCCTTCTCGGCCGCCACGGTGCCCCCGCTCACGGGTGCCCCGACGAAGGTGATGCCGCGCCGGTCGAGCATGGCGGCCACCTCCTTGGTAACGCTCGGGCCTGTCGTGGAGAGATCGAGGACGATCCGGACGGCGCCTCCGTCCGCGACCTCGTTCGCCACGCTGGCCACGACGGTCGGGATAGGCAGGCAGAGCATCACGATCTCCACCTGGGAGGCGAGGGCACGCGCACTCTCAGCGCGGCGACCGCCCTTATCCACGAGGCGTTCCATGGCGGCAGGGTCGCGGTCATAGACCATGAGCTCGTAGCCTGCCGCCAGCAGCCTGGTGCCGAAATGAGCGCCGATGTTGCCGAGGCCGATCAGCCCAATGCTCTTGCCCATGACATGTCTTCCTCCGCGGCCGGCCTTGGGACCGATCGTCCCGGAATCTCTAGGTCATGTAATCGGAAGCTGCGATTTCGAATTCTTGGGCGGGGTATAACGGGTGGCTAACACTTGGATCGCGGCGACACGATCGCGCCCGGATTTGCCAGCCGCCGGGGGAACGAACATTTCTTGGAGCGGCCATCGGTGATGACGTCCGCATCGATGGCCGGTCGCTCGCCCAGGCGACGAACGCGAGGGGCCTATCAAGCGACGTCGAGCCGGCACCGGCGCGGACTACACAATTCCGGAGCGATCAAGGGACGGTTTCGGTCCATGGCGGTCCGCCCGGGCGCGGACAGTCGCAGCTCGGTCGCCAGCCGATTGTCGCTCGCCGAGGGTCAATCGGCAGCCCTATCCGACCGGGCCGGAAACGTGGCCGGTCCCACCAGGGCGCGCGTGTCTTCCCGCGACTTGACGAACAGATGCGGATGGGCGGGGACCATGCGGTCAACCGGTCCGGCGCCCCGGTCTCGAACGTCGGGAACCGGGATCGCCTGCAGCGAAGCCCGGTGTCTCGGATCATCCAAGAGCCAGGCCCCCACGCAGGCACGCGGCGATGTCGAGCCGCTGGTCGCATCCCCATCGTCTGGGACGAACCTCCGCCGCTCCGAGGTTCCAGTGAGCGCAGGCGCTCGGCTTACCGCTGCAGGAGGGACCCCGCCGCGCCATGTTCTTCCTCGGGGCTCACCCGGTTCAGCGCCGCCAAGAGCGCCTGCAGGGGGTGCCGCACCCGAACGCCATCCATCAGTTGGGCCTGACTACGACAGGAGTAGCCGTCGGCCAACAGCTCGCTGTTCGACGTCTCGACGACATGGCTCGCCCAGCTCAGGCGGTAGATCGCCTTCGATGTGGCGCGGTGACGGGCCTCGTGACCGTAAATCCCGGCCATGCCGCAGCAGCCAGCGGCCGGCACGTCGAGACGCAGTCCCAGATGGGCGAACAGGGCCTGCCAGTCGCGGACCGCGCCAGGCGCGTTGGTGCGCTCGGTGCAATGGGGCAGCAGTCGCATCGTCCCACCACCCTGGCGCGGCGCGATCCGGTCCAGCCGGGTCGCCAGCCATTCCTGGAGGAGATGGACCTTCGGCAGATCGCCGCCGCCGAGCGCCTGTGCGTATTCGGAGCGGTAGGTCAGCGTCATCGACGGGTCGATCCCGATGAAGGGCACGCCGTGCCGAGCCAAGTCCCGGAGCATCGCGGCGTTCGACCCGGCAACGGCCGCGAACCGGGCCAGGAGCCCGTGCACGTGCAGCGGCTTGCCGTTCGGCCGGTACGGCACGAGCCAAGGCTTGAAGCCGAGGGCGACGAGCAGCGCGCAAGTATCGGCGACGACCTCCGCGTCGAAGTGGCTGGTGAAGGCGTCCTGCACGATGAGCACCGCCGACGCACGATCCTCTGGATCCATCCGGCTCAGAGCCTCCGGCGTCGCCATGGGCACGCCGAGATGTGACAACCGTGCCTTGAGACTGACGGGCGACAGGCCTGGGATCTCCACCAATCCGGCCTTCGCCAGGAGAAGGCGGACCACCGGATTGGTCACGAGCGCGTTGCTCAAGCGCGGCGCCCGGGCCGCCAGCGGCAGCAGCGGCTCCAGAGCCGCCACGAGATGGTCCTTCAGCGGCCGCGCGTAGCGCGTGTGGTAGAGCGCCAGGAACTTGGCCCGGAAGGTCGGCACGTCGACCTTGATCGGGCAGGACCCCGTGCAGGACTTGCAGGCGAGGCAACCGTCCATCGCCTCCTTGACGGCGTGGGAGAAGTCGTCGGCCTCGGACCGGCCGCGGAGGCGGCTCCGCAGGGTCGCCGCCACGTCGGAGAGCCACCCGGCGCGCTGCCGCGCCAGCTCGGCGGCCGGGTCGATCCCGGCCTCCGCCGCGCGGCGCAGCCACTCGCGCATCAGCGAGGCGCGGCCCTTGGGGGAGTGGCGCCGCTCCCGCGTCGCCTTCCAGGACGGGCACATGGCCTCGTCCGCGTCGAAGCTGAAGCAGGCGCCGTTGCCGTTGCAGTGGAGCGCTTCGTCGAAATCCTCCCGGACCGGCGCCGGGATGGCGCGGTCCCGCTCGCCTCGGCGCGGCACGCCGTCGATCCGGGTCAGGCCCGTGCCCCTGGCGGAGGCGATCTTGCCCGGGTTCATCCGGTCGTCCGGGTCGAAGGCGCGCTTGACCGCCTCCAGCGCCGGCATCAGCGGCCCGAACGTCGCCGGCACGAATTCCGACCGGAAGCCCTTGCCGTGCTCGCCCCAGAGCAGGCCGCCGTACTTGGCGGTGAGCGCGACCACCCCCTCCGTGACCTCGCGGATCAGGCCGTTCTGCGCCGGGTCCTTGAGGTCGATGGCCGGCCGCACGTGCAGCACGCCGGCATCGACGTGGCCGAACATGCCGTAGCGCAGCCCCTTGCCGTCGAGGAGCGCGCGGAACTCCGCGATGTAGTCGGCGAGCCGCTCCGGCGGGACCGCCGTGTCCTCGACGAACGGGATCGGGCGCGCGTCGCCCTTGGCGGCGCCGAGCAGGCCCACCGCCTTCTTGCGCATGGTCCAGAGCCGCTCGATCGCGTCGCCCCGGGCGATGGTGAAGCCGAGGCGCTTCGTGTCGGTGCCGCGCTCGGCCTCCAGCGTCCCGGTGAGCCGCGCGAGGGCGGCCTCCACGGTCGCGGCGTCGTCGCCGACGAACTCCACGAGGTTGATGCCGTCCACCGGCCGCCCGGCCGGATCGTCGGGGAAGAAGGCCCGCACCTCGGCCCAGATCGGGTCCTTGCGGGCCAGCGCCAGGACCGTGGAGTCGATCGTCTCAACGGAGGCGGCGCCGAACGGCAGCAGCGCCTGCGCGTCGCGCAGCGCCGCGTCGAAGTCGATGTACGAGAGCGCGACCAGCACGGCGGCCTTGGGGATCGGCAGCACGTTCAGCCGCGCCTCGGCGATCAGCGCCAGCGTGCCCTCGGAGCCGCAGATCACGCTCTTGAGGTCGAATCGGCCGCCCGCGTCGCGTAGATGCGCGAGGTCGTAGCCGGTGAGGCAGCGGTTGAGCTTGGGGAAGCGCTCGGCGATGAGCGCGGCGTTCTCGGTGGCGACGACGTCGACGGCGCGGTGGATGGCGCCGACGCGGTCGTCGCGGCCCTTGGCGGCGTCGAGCCCGGCCGGGTCCAGGGGCTCGGCGGTCCAGACCGTGCCATCGGTGAGCACGCAGGTCAGCGCGAGGACGTGGTCCCGGGTCTTGCCGTAGAGGCACGAGCCCTGCCCGCAGGCATCGGTCGAGATCATCCCGCCGATCGTGGCGCGGTTCGAGGTGGAGAGCTCCGGCGCGAAGAACAGGCCGTGCTTGGCGAGCTCCCGGTTGAGCTGGTCCTTCACCACCCCCGGCTCGACCCGGACGATGCGGTTCGCGACGTCGATCTCCAGGATGCGGTTCATGTGCCGCGAGGTGTCGACCACGAGGCCGTGGCCCAGCGACTGCCCGTTGGTGCCGGTCGCCCCGCCCCGGGGCCGGATCACGATCTCGGCGAAGCGCGGATCCGCGAGGAGCTTGGCGACGCGCACGAGGTCGTCGCGCGTGCGCGGAAAGGCCACGGCCCCCGGCTCGACCTGGTAGATCGAGTTGTCGGTGGAGAAGACCGTGCGGTCGGCGTCCGAGAGCGTCAGGTCGCCCTCGAAGCCGCGCAGGCGCAGCTCGGCGCAGGCCGCGGCGTAGAGCGGCACGGCCTCGGTATGGCGGTTCAGGACAGGGATCATACCGAGCTCCCGCCGCAGGGCGCAGGGGCCGATGGTGTGGAGGATCGGCCGGCGATCGCCTTCGCGGCCTGTCGGCGCGAGGCCCTCATCGTGCATCCGCCGTCCCGGCGGAGGGTTCCTCTATCGGATCCGCGACGAACGTCATCACCGCGAAGGCAAGCAGCGAGGCCGCGCCGAGGAAGAAAAACACGGCATTCCAGTCGAAGGCATCCAGCAGGAACCCGGTCAGGAATGGAAACAGGGCGCCTCCGGCTTGGCCGCCCGTACCCACCGCACCGGCGGCGAGCGGGAACATCTCCTTGGTCACCAACCCTGCTGGATAGATGGCGAACGCGGAATACCCGACGTTCAGGAGAAATCCGGTTAGGAACAACAGGGTCGCGAGCGGGACCGCCTCGCTCGGCGAATGAACAAGGGAGTACATCGTGACCACGGTCGAGACGGCGCTGATGAGGATGGCCGGCTTGCGCCGCTTGCCGAATGACCCTGTCCGACAGCCACCCGCCGATGACGTTGCCGAGGACGGCGCCGACGAAGGGGGCTGAAGCGATGAAGCCGACATTGAGGAGCTCGAAATGCTTCACATTGGTGAGGTAGATCGGCAGCCATGCAAGGACGACATTGATGATGCCGGTCATTAGCATGTACGAGAGGGCGAGCCCCCAAATGTCGCCGGAGCGGAATAGAGCCCCCGGCGCGGCGATCGGCGACGCTGCGCGGGAGCGCGGGCCCGGATCCAACCCGGTGGAGGCCGGGCGCGAGGGCAGTGCAGCCTCGACCGCCCCCTCGGCCGACCCTGATGCATCCGATCGGATGTGCGACACCTCGGCCCCCGAGCTGAAGCGGCTGCGGGCCGGTTCGTTCGGGACGAGCGCGTACCAGGCCCACGCGAACAGGGCTCCCGGCACCGCGCAGAAGTAGAACACGTATTTCCACCCATAAGCGGCGATGAGCAGCGCGCCGAGCGGCGGGGCTAGCACCGGACGAACTTGGCCGCCACGAGGTAGACGCCCACCGCGCTACCCTTCTCCTGTGGCGGGAACCACCGGTTCATCGTCGTCAGCATGGAGATGGGTAGGGGGCTCTCGGCGACGCCGAGGGCAAGCCGGTTGAGCTTCAGCGCGAGCACGCTGCCCACGAGCCCAAGCGATCCCGTGAAGGTCGAGGTCAGGATCATGAAGATCGGAAAGATCCGTCGTGGACCAAAGCGCCTGACTATGATTCCCGCAGGGATGTGCATCGCGGCGTAGCCGACGAAGAACAAGCTTACGACGGCCCCGGCCTCGGTGTTCGTCATTGCGAACTCGCGCTTGAGCGACGGAAGCACGATGCCAATGTTGGCTCGGTCGGCTGCGGCGAGAGTGTAGACGACGAAGATGAGGGCCAGGACCACCACCGGTAGCCGGTCGACCCGGTCGCCGTCCGGTGGGCGCGCGGCACCGCGGGCGCTGTCGGCATGTGTTTCCTCCGTTTGATCGCCTCGAGGACGGTCGGCTTCCGCGTCCAGGCGCGCCGACGGCTTCTTTGACCGTCCGATGGGGCGCCCGCGGCTGCTTATCGCCATCGGAACGGCTCAAAGTCGGTCGCGGCGGCATCGCGTCGGTATGATATCTACGACCGCCGACCGCCGCGTAATGCTCTTTGCCGCGGACCCTATGCCTCGCCGTTATCGTCGGGCCGTCCTCCCCGGCATGTCGTGTTCGCCCTTGTCGACGGGTCGTGGATCGGCGCACCG
Source organism: Methylobacterium sp. 1030 (assembly GCF_040544715.1). Taxonomy (NCBI): domain Bacteria; kingdom Pseudomonadati; phylum Pseudomonadota; class Alphaproteobacteria; order Hyphomicrobiales; family Methylobacteriaceae; genus Methylobacterium; species Methylobacterium sp. 1030. The sequence continues at coordinate 9,972 of NZ_JBEPKM010000040.1, forward strand.
TTCCGACTGTCGCCTTCCTTCGCCTTCGGAAGGCCGCGACGGGGGAGGCCCCGGTCGGGTCCAATCATGCGCCGGTGCGCTTTTTCGCGGCGACCTGACGAGGACGGCGTCCTTCGCACCGCGGACGCCGGGCCGACTCGGTGACCCTGACGTCGATGTTCCCGGGACCACTGGCGGCGGGACGTTGACGGGGCGGCGATCGATCGCATGCCTGGATGTCCGATTCGCCTCGATCCCTGCGCGGCCTTGCCCCAGCCCGCACCGACGGACGCGCTCGTACGCTTCGCGCTTCGTCCGAGACGGAACGTCGATCCGCGCCGGGACCGCCCCAGCGGTCGATCAGACCGCGCTGACGGAGCCCGATATGAGGTTCAATCCAAGCAGAAATTCCGAGGCGAACTCGGTTCGCAGCAATGGTTCCCGCCGAATCTCCTCCTGCAACACCGCAGCCTCGGCTCTCCGGGCAGCGACCGCTTCGGGGATCGAGACCGCACGGAAGGCGATCTGCCGGCCGCCCTGGACCTGCGCTAAGCGTCCGATGTCGGGACCGATCACGGTTGCAATCTTTGGATAGCCTCCGGTCGATTGTCGGTCGGCCATCAGGACAATCGGGAGGCCGTTACCCGGCACTTGAATCGCACCCATCGCTACTCCGTCCGAGACGATGTCGTGACCCTGAGCATGGCGTAGCGGAGTGCCATCGAGGAAGCAGGCCATGCGGTCGCCCCGGGGGGAGACGGTCCAAGGCCCGGCAAGGAACGCCGCGATCTGATCAGGCGCGAAGTAATCGTCCTGCGGTCCTAGAACCACACGGATCGTGTCGGGCTCGCGTTTCAGCCATGGAACAATTAAGCGCTGCGTTAAAGCTTCGCCAGTGCGTGCGTCCGCTATGGAAAGTCGATCGCAGGCGGCCAGCGCGCGCCCATTGATGCCGCCGACGCCGGACCGCGTGTGTGTCGCCGTGGAGCCCAGCACAGGGACGACGTCGATGCGTCCTCGAGTGGCGAGATAGCCCCAAGAGCCGGCAGAGCCCGCGCGAACCACGAGTCTGCTTCCGGGCTCCAAAGTGAAGGTGACAGCGGGCGGAAGCGCCTGACCGTCGAGCGAGGCACGGAACCCGAGGGAGACCAACGCGAGCCCGAGGGGACCCCCGTCGGACGAGACCGCGAGCCCACCGGCTGATATTTCCACGGCGGTCGCGTCCAGCGGGTTGCCGACCGACCGGTTGGCTGTCGCGTGCATCAACAGGTCCATCGGCCCGGCAGCGGTGAAGCCATAACGAAGATAGCCCTGGCGCCCGCCGTCCTGCAGCGTCACGCCAGGGCCCGCTGATTCTATGACGAGCGTGGTCATCGCCTCAGCTCCGGGCCGCCGGTGCGCTGGGCGACGATCTCGCCGTCCGCCGCGCGCTCGGAGAGGCGCGCGAATACTGCGCAGTCGACGGGCTCAAACTGTACCGCGTCGCCAGGGCTCAGAAAAAAGGTCGGCTCCCGCTCTGGCGCGTACAACCGTACCGGGGTCGTGCCGACGACGTACCAACCGGTCGGCATCGAGACGGTAGTCACCGCCGATAGACCGCCGCCGACCACGACCGCACCGGCCGCGTGTGGCGGCCGTGGGCTCCGTCGGCGCGGCACCGCGAGTTCCGGCGACAGACCACCGAGATAGGCTTGGCCCGGCGAGAAGCCGTACATGTACACTCGATAGATCGCCCGCAAATGCACGTCGACCACTGCTGCGGCGGACATCCCAAGACGATCAGCCAGCTCCGCGAGGTCCTCCCCGTGCGGGGAGTCGTAGCAGCAAGGCAGGATCCACCCTACCGAGGTCACGGTGCGTGAAGTCGCCTGCTCAGCCAATTCGAGCGCAAGCGCGGCCAGCACTTCCCTGTCCAACACTAGGGGATTGTAGTGTATCATCAGCGATCGATAGGTTGGAACGCATTCGCGTACGCCTTGGATCGAGGCGGCGGCAAGCGCGTCGGCAAGCGCCAGCACCCTATCGCTGAGGCTCGGATCGACCTGTGCGCCGAATTCAACGACAAGTGCCGCCTCCCCCGCATCGAGCAGCCGCGGTGCGGTCCTCCGCCTGCTTTGTGCAGCGCTTTTGTGCGCCGAAGTGGCGTCCGCTGCGGTATAGAGCACTTTCGACGATCTGCTCATGTTCTGAACGGGATCACGGCTACGCCTGCCCCCTCCAGGCGTGCGCGCACGGCGCGGGCAGTATCGATTGCATGAGCAGAGTCTCCGTGCACGCAGACGGATTGGATCGGCGTTGGGAGACGTCTCCCGCTCGCGGTCACAATTGCGCCCGCCGTGATCATGGACAAGACTCGCTCCGCCGCCTCGTCGGCAGCCGTGATGAGCGCCCCTGGCTCGCCACGGGGGATGAGGCGGCCATCCTCAGCATAGCCACGGTCGGCGAAAATCTCCTGGACGACTTCCAACCCCGCAGTCTCACCAGCCGAGACCTGGACCGTTAGGGTGTTCGCCAACAGGCGCAAATCGCGATCCACCGCTCGGACCGCCCGGGCCACGGCGTCGGCCACGGTTCGATCCTCTGCAGCAACGTTGCCCAGCGCCCCGTGAGTTTTCACGTAGGTGACGCGGTGGCCGGCATAGTTCGCGAGCGCCTGTGCGGCACCGATCTGATATGCCACCAGCCGCTCGATCTCTCCGGGCGAGAACGGTATGCGGCGGCGGCCGAAACCCCACAAGTCCGGGAAGCCGGGGTGGGCGCCCACCGCGACGCCCTTCGTCTTGGCCAGCTTGAACGCTCGGACCATGATCTCAGGGTCACCTGCATGGAGGCCGCAGGCAACGTTGGCCGAGGTGACCACGTCCAGCATTGCCTCGTCGTCACCGCACGCATAGGCGCCAAAGCCTTCCGCAAGGTCGGCGTTTAGGTCCACACTAGTCATAGCTTTGTCTCTTCCAATTAGCGACCCTTCCACACGCCGCGGGTAACGTCGGCTACCCTTTATTCGATCCGACAGCCGTTCTAAGCTTATTGTAATATCGTCCAATGAAGTAGATTTTGACTCGCCACGAGCGAGACATAAAAAAGAGCTCGGAATAAGACAAAATACAGTCTTCCATTGCAGATCGTCAGATCCCCAGGTACGCCCGGCGGACATCCGGATCGTCGCGCACCTGAGCGGCCGGCCCGGAGAGGATGACTCGCCCCGTCTGTAGGACGTAGGCGCGGTCGGCGATCGCGAGGCTCTCCGCGAGCCGCTGCTCGACCAGCAGGACAGTTACGCCCGCGTCGCGGATCGCCGTGACGGCGGAGAAAATCTCGTCGACGAGCTTGGGCATGATGCCTTGCGAGGGTTCGTCGAGCATCAACAGGCGCGGGCGGGTCATCAGGGCGCGGCCGATGGCCAACATCTGCTGCTCGCCTCCGGAGAGGGTCGCGGCCCGCTGCGGCAGCCGCTCCTTCAGCCGGGGAAAGAGTGCGAAGACCCGCTCCAGCGGCGCCTCGCGGTCGGTCCTCTCCCGATGCAGGTAGCTGCCAAGCCGCAGATTGTCGGCGACCGAGAGGCGAGGGAACAGCCGTTTGTTCTCGGGCACATAGGCGACGCCGCGGGCGGTAATGAGGTGGCCGGGGAGGCCATCGAGGCAGCCACCATCGAAGCGGACGGTGCCGTCGCGCGGCCGCTCAAGGCCGGCGATCGACTTGAGCAGCGTCGACTTGCCCGCGCCGTTGGCGCCGGCTACGACGACGATCTCGCCCTCGGCGACGTCCAGCGACACGCCCTGGATCGCCAGCAGGCCCTGGTAGGCGGTGGAGAGGCCGTCGACCTCAAGCAGCACGGTGGCGCTCCCCGAGATAAGCCGTGATGACGCCGTCGTCGCGTACCACGTTGGCCGGCAGCCCCTGAGCCAGGACGCTGCCGAGGTGGAGCACCACGGCCCGGTCGACAAGCGGCATTACCACCTCCATCACGTGCTCGACCATGATCACGGTCACGCCCATGGCCGCCACGCGCCGGATCAACGCGACGCCGGCCTTGGCTTCGGAGGGCGTGAGGCCGGTAAGCACCTCGTCGAGGAGGAGCAGGCGCGGGCCGGTGGCGAGCGCGCGGGCCACCTCCAAGCGACGCTTCTCGGGCGGCGTCAGCTCGCCGGCCATCGCCTCGGCGCGGTGGGTTAGCTCGACGCGCTCCAGGGTGTCGAGGGCGGCGCGGCGGGCAAACGCAGCGGTGCGGTGGCGGGCGAGCGCACCGACGGTGACGTTCTCCAGGACGTTCATCGAGTCGAAGGAGCGCGGCACCTGGAAGGTCCGTGCGATGCCCCGTCGGCAGCGCTCGGCCGGCGGCAGTCTGGTGATGTCGGCTCCCTCGAACAGGATGCGCCCCTTGCTAGGGCGATAGACACCCGAGATCAGGTTGAACAGGGTCGACTTGCCGGCCCCGTTCGGACCGATCAGCCCCAGGATCTCGCCTCTGCGCACGTCGAGGGTCACGTCGCGGTTGGCGACGAGGCCGCCGAAGGCCAGCGTCACGTCGTCGACGCGCAGGATCGGGTCGCTCGAATCCGCGCTCACGGGTTCACACCTCCTCGTTGCGCGCTGCGCGCGACCGCTTGAACAGGCTGAGCACGCCCTCGGGGCGGGCGATCGCCACGACCATCACGAGGGCGCCGTAAAAGATCAGATCGATGCCGCTGCCGGTGCCGCCGAGGTAGGAGCGGCTGATCTCGGTGATCGGGATGAGGATCGCCGCACCCACCAGAGCGCCCCACAGGGTCCCGACGCCGCCGAGCACCGCGGGCAGCGCGAAGAGCAGGGAGAAGCGGAAGCTCATCACGCTCTCGGGATCGATGTAGGAGACGTAGGACGCGTAGAGGCCGCCGCCGACCGCCGTGAAGAAGGCCGAAATCGCCGCCGCCGCCATCTTGGACCGGAACACCTCGACGCCGAGGCTCTGTGCGGCGGCCGGGTCGTCCTTGACCGCGCGCCAGCCGTAGCCCCACCGCGATTCAGCGACGACGAAGGTGACGAGCCAAGTCGCGACCAGCAAGCCGAGAGCGAGATGGGCGTACGGGATCTTGTCCCGGGCAAACTGGAGGGTCGCCCAGCTATCCGGGTTGAACGGCCACTGCACGCCCATTGCCCCACCCACGAAGTCCCAGTTCTGCACGAGCAACAGCCCGGCCTCGGCGATGACGATGGTTGCGATCGAGAAGTAATGGCCGCCGAGACGGAAGCAGGGCCACCCGATGGCAAGGGCCACCGAGGCCGCGAGCACCGCGCCGCATCCAAGGCCCAACCACGGCGACATGCCGTAATTCACGAACAGGATGCTGGTGGCGTAGGCGCCGATGCCGAAGTAGAGCGCGTGACCGAGGGAGATCTGTCCGCAGTAGCCGCCCAGAATATTCCAGCTTTGCGAAAGGGCCGCGTAGAGCAGAGTTAGGACCAGGACGTTCTGTAGGTAGACGTCTTGGATCGCGTAGGGCAGCGCTGCGAGGCCGGCTAAGACCAGCGCGCCGATGAAGAGGCTCCGGCGGCGCTTGGCCGCGAAGCGCCGGGCAGCCTCGTCCAGGTTCGGGGAGACCGCCGGAGCGGCGATCAGCGACGTGCCGGTCATGTCAAAGCCTCCCGAACAGGCCCTGAGGCCGCACAAGAACCACGAGAAGGTAGAGGGCGTAGACGCCTACAGACTTCAGGGAGGGCGGCAGAACCAGCGTCGTCGCCGCTTCGACCAGCCCGACGATCAGGCCTGCGGCCAGCGCGCCGAAGACGCTGCCGAAGCCACCGAGCGCCACCGTGACATAGGCGATCAGCGCGAACGCGCCCCCAACGCCGGGATGGATGTAGTAGAAGACGGTGAGCACGGCCCCCGCGAGACCGACGAGTGCCGCACCGAGTCCCCAGCCGAGGGCGAAGACCCGGTTGCGGTCGATACCGACGAGGGCGACGGCGCCCTGATCCTCGCGTGTCGCTTCCAGAGCCCGGCCGAAATCGGTCCGCGTCATCAGGAGGAACAGGCCGCCGAAGGCCGCCAGCGAGACCAGGGCTCCGAACACCTGCGGCCAGGGCAGATAGATGCCGCCGAGGTCGAGGGTCTTCCCTCCGAGCCAGGACACCTGGAGGCTGCGGTAATCCGGGGTGAACAGATACTGCGCGACGCCCTGGAGCAGAATCGCCAGCCCGAAGGTCGCGAAAATCTGCACCATGCCTGGGTTGGCCTTTGCCCGCATCGCGAAGCGGACCACGCCGAGGTAGACGGTGCCGCCGAGGACAAACATCAGAGCGGCGACGAGCGGCATCAGCAGGATTGGATCGAGCCCGGACACGACGACGAGCCCGAAGGTCGCGTACATCGCCAGCATCAGGAATTCGCCGTGGGCGAAGTTCACCACATCCATCAGGCCGAAGATCAGCGACAGGCCGACCGCGACGAGACCGTAGATCAGCCCGGTGAGCAACCCGCTCGCCAGCACCTGCACGAGGGCTTGCATCGTCATCGGTGTGATCCCGCGCCGGTCCGAGGAAGGGGTGATCGAGGGCTGATCGGGCTCATGCGAGGGCAAACGCTCCGCGCTTGGGCGCGGCCAGCATCCGCCTTGCGCGATCGATCCGGTCAGGAGTGCATGGGCCAGATCGCCGGAGCGACGGCGGCGGATTCGGGAAACACCGTCACGAACTTGGTGCCGACGTACTGGATCAGGACCGGGGTCGCGTGGGGGTTCTGGCCGCCCGCGTCGAAAACGACCTTCTTCCACGGCATGATCGTGCGCGTGCCGGGAATGTCGGTCGCGGCGAGCGCCGCGCGTAGCTTGGCACCGTCGGTGGACCCGGCCCTATTGAGGGCGTCCGCCAGCACGAGCATCGCCGTGAACTGGCGCGCGGTGTTGTCGTTGAGGTCGCGGTCGGCGCGCTTCTTGAACATCTCGTTGACGATGCCGACCGAGGGGCGCTTGGCGGCGAGGTCGAGGGAGAAGCTCGCGCGCGAGATCAGGCCCTGGAGCTTGTCGCCGACCGCGTCGAACACCGCCTTCTCGGAGAAGCCGGCGGCCTGGGCGATGATGGCCTTCGGCTTGAAGCCGAGCTCGCCCATCGTCTTGGTGAGCAGGATGGCATCGTTGGTGTAGCAGGTAGGCAGCAATACGTCTGCATCTGCGTTCTTGAGTAACTGCACCTCTGCGGTCAGCGACGGCGAATTGCTCTTGTACTTCACGTCGGCCGCCACTTTGTAACCGCGCTCCGCCGCTAGCCTTCGCTGCACGTTCGAAGAGTCGACGCCATAGATCGTGTCCTCGTAGAACAAGGCGACGGAATCGATCTTCTTCCTGGACTTGCGCATGGTGTCCAGGAAATCGAACATGGTTTTTGAGAACATTATATCGTCGGCCGACGGCCGAAAAAGATATTTTAGATTTCGCTGCGTCAGATTTGGTGACGATGTGTCCGCACACACGAACGGCACTCCATAGCGCTCGCATAACGCGCTAGCTGTTGCGGCGACGCTTGAGTAATATGCCCCAAGTACTGCTACGACCTTTTCTTGGGTGATGAGCCGCTCCGCCTCGGCGCGGCCCTTCTGCGGGTCGCCCTGATGATCGGCGAACACGAGGCGGATCTTGGCACCGCCCACTCCCTGGAGCCCACCACCTCTGGCTGCAGACAAGTCCAAGTCATGGTCCCCGTTGACAATTTCCAGCGCCACCTCGAAGGCCCGTCGTGCATCGATCCCACTCTGAGCCCCTGGTCCTGACATGGGGTAGAGGACGCCGATGGCGATGTCGGCAGCAGCTGCTCCGCGCTGGGGCGCGAAGCCGGCGCACGAAACAGCCGAACCAATCAAAAAGTCCCTCCGGCGCTGCATTCTAGGCATTCCTTTCTCCAATACCCATTTCGGCAACTTGTGCCGACCTGTCCACCTGTATTTTTGCCTTGAAAGCGACTATATCACGGAAAATATTGTTGCAATCCTATTGACGTCGACGCCCCCTAGTCATCCTTGCAGCGCAGTTTGGTAAAAATTATTCAAGCTTGAGGATCACGGGACCTCGATCGTCGGAGCATAGGATGGCGGCGCCCACCAATACCAATGCGTTTTTAAGGGTGGGTTATAACACGTTTCAGGCAAGGCTTAGAGCGTTAGTGCGGTAGCGTCCTTGGACGAGGTGTAATTTCCGGGCCCGTTTGGGTGGGGATTGGGGTGGCCATCGGGGCCGGCGGCTAAGGTGGAGTTTGCGGACGCCAACCCGAGCCGGAGAGAAAGCCGATGACCGATGACAGAGTGGCACTGATCGAGGCGCTGCAGAAGGCGGATGACGGCAACTTCCTGCGCTCGATCGTCGAGACGGTCCTGCAGATCCTGATTGAGGCCGACGTGGACGGGCTGATCGGGGCTGGGCGCTACGAGCGGTCGGGCGAGCGCAGCACCTACCGCAACGGCCATCGCGAGCGCAGCCTCGACACCCGGCTGCCCTCGCTCAACCTAAAGATCCCGAAGCTGCGGACCGGCAGCTATTTCCCCGGCTTCCTGGAGCCGCGGAAGACGGTCGAGAAGGCGCTGGTGGCGGTGATCCAGGAGGCGTGGATCGCCGGCGTCTCGACGCGCCGGGTGGACGATCTGGTCCAAGCCATGGGCCTGTCGGGCATCTCGAAGTCGTCGGTGTCGAAGCTGTGCAAGGACATCGACGAGCGCGTGAACGCCTTCCTGACGCGCCCGCTGTCGGGCGCATGGCCGTATCTCTGGCTCGACGCCACCTACCTGAAGGTGCGCGAGGGCGGCGGGATCGTCTCGGTCGCCGCCATAGTGGCGGTGGTGGTGGACACGGAAGGCCATCGGGAGATCGTCGGCCTGCATATCGGCCCGTCCGAGGCCGAGGTGTTCTGGACCGATTTCCTGCGCAGCCTGGTCAAGCGTGGGCTCTCGGGCGTGCAGCTCCTGGTCTCCGACGCCTACGAAAGCCTGAAGGCCGCCATCCGCCGCGTGTTGAAGGCGACGTGGCAAAGGTGCCGCGTTGAAGTAGCCCCCAAAATGACCGGACAGGGGCTCACGCTTATGGAAGTGTGTGCCTATGACCGACCGTATGGTGAGTTCCAACGACCCGCCCCACGCCGAGCGCGTCGAGGTGATCAGCTGGGACTGTCAGGAATTTCTTGTGCGGGCGGCGGGTTGAACATCAGGCCGCCATGGCTCGGGTGAAGCGCTCGCCGAAGATGACGGCGAACTGCGCCTTTGCCATGACCCACTCACGGGGCCTCATCTTCCACGCGTTCTCGGAGCGGTTCAAGACCAGGTAGAGCAGGCTCAGCGCAGCCTCGTCGGTCGGGAAGTGCCCGCGGGCGCGCACGCGCAGCGTGGCGTTCAGGGCCTCGATGGCGTTCGTCGTGTACAGGATCCGGCGAACCTCGCCGGGGAAGGCATAAAACGGGATCACCTCGCCCCAGGCCCGTCGCCAGCTCTGGGCGATGGCTGGGTAGCGCCGACCCCATTCGCTCGACTCGAAGGCCGCCAAGGCCGCCTCGCCAGCCGCGGCATCGAGCGCGCGGTAGATGTCCTTCAGCGCCGCGGCCACGAGCTTGCGGTCCTTGTAGGACACGAAGTCGACACTGTGGCGCAGGAGGTGGACGATGCAGGTCTGGACCAGCGCCTCGGGGAACACCGCCCGGATCGCATCGGGGAAGCCCTTCAGGCCATCGACCACGGCAAGCAGCACGTCCTCGACGCCGCGGTTCCTGAGCTCGTTCATGACCCGCAACCAGAACTTGGCGCCCTCGTTCTGCTCCAGCCACAGGCCGAGGATCTCCTTGGAGCCGTCGGCACGCACGCCCAGCGCGATGTGGACGGCCTTGTTGCGGACCACGCCCTCGTCACGCACCTTGATCCGCAGGGCGTCGAAGAACACGAGCGGGTAGACCGGCTGGAGCGGCCGGGCCTGCCAGGCGGCGACCTCCTCCAGGACCGCGTCGGTCACCGCGCTGATCAGGTCGGGCGAGACCTCGATCCCGTAGAGTTCGCGCAGGTGCGCCACGATCTCTCGGGTGCTCATGCCACGCGCGTACATCGACACGATCTTGTCGTCGAAGCCCGGGAAGCGGCGCTGATAGCGGGCGATCAACTGTGGGTCGAACGTCGCCTGCCGATCGCGCGGGATCGCCAGTTCGATCCGGCCCGTCTCGGTCGTGACCGTCTTGCGACCGTAGCCGTTGCGCGTGTTGCCGGCGTCCTCGCCCGCCAGATGATGGTCCATCTCTGCGTTGAGCGCCCGTTCGGCCAGGGCCTTCTTCAGCTCGTCCAGCAGGCCATCGGCCTCGAAGGCCGTCTTCGGATCAGCCCCGGCCAGGAGCTGATCCAGGATTGCGTCAGGGAGGCGGGGTGCTTTACGTCGTGCCATCGGGAACCTCCTTCGGATCCACTATCGCCGCCCGCACACGAAATTCCTGACAGTCCCTGTGCGAGACGACCATCGCGTTGCCGGTCGCCTCGATCACCACCTCATCGTCAGCGCGTAGCGTGCGCGCAAAGCCCTCCAGACCGCTGCGGGTCATGTCGGCCCGGCGGGCATGCCGAAGCCGGCCGTCCTCCCACACCACCACCTCGGCGAAGGTGCGGTGCAAATCCATTCCGATCACGCGTCGCATGGCTGCTCCTCTCTTTGCCTCAGAAGGGGAGCGGCGGGCGACACGAGACCTACGGATCCGCGCTCACGGCGCAACCGGGCGAGTCGCAGAGGCGGCCAGCTACAAACACGAGCTCGCAGCTCATCTTATTTATACATCGGCTCGCCCGCACCTTCGTGCTCCCGGTGCCTCTGTCCCGGATGGTCGCACCATACGCCAGGACCTTCGTTCCGGCCGAACCGCGGCACCGCCATCTTCATACCGGTTACAAATCCGTTGGAGCGCCTCAACAAGGAGACCAACCGGCGCGCTGACGTGGTCGGTATCTTCCCGAATACGGACTCGATCCAACGTCTGATCGGCGCGGTGCTGTTGGAGGCCAACGACGAGTGGCAGCTCCAGTACCGCTACATGTAGGTCGAGGGCATGGCCGGCCTAGCGCCGACGCTGGTCGACGACACTATCACCCTTCCGCCACAAGCCGCCTCACCGATGACCGCGCCAATTCCACCCCGAAAGTCCACCTTATTGACGGACGCGACCTAATCAGCATGAGCGGCTTGCGCGACAGTGTGCCGCCAACCATGCCCCAGCCTTGTCGGGATCACGTGCCGCGACCTTCGTCGCGGAGCTCGCGCCCAGGATCAGAAGCCGTCGCAAGCTGCGCTCGCCCATCTTGGGGTGCAACCGGACGCGCTACAAGATTTTTGTCAGGCAGCTTGGCCACGAGGTAATAAATTTTTGCCTCTGTTGTATCTTCGATCGGTAATACAGCGCCGTATAGTTTAATACCAATAGTGTCGAGTCATGGTGATGCGCCTATATAAATATAGTATAATCTCAATTCACCTCTCCGGCGTTGTGCAAATCCGGGGAATTTTAACAAATCTCTCATAATAGACGCGATAATAGCTTGTTCGATGGAGGTGCGAACCTTCCTTAATCAGAGGATCAAGCTGTGCCTGAACTTGATGCTGAACACCTAAATCGCTCGAAATCACGGCGCCCGTCGCTCGGCGTTTCCGGGCGAGCAACCCTGCTCATCCTCACGCTCGTCTGTGCCGCCTTCGTCGCGTCCTCCTCCTACATCTACGTCACGCAGTCGGCGTCCATTCGAGCCGACCTGAATGCCAGCATGGCCAAGTTCAGCACGGCCTCGGCCGCCCGGGTCGCCAACTGGCTGCGGGGCAAGATCGACATCACCCTGATGCTGGCCCAGGACATGGGCACGGCCGGCACCACCGCCGCGCCGGAACGCCTGTTCGATCTGCCCGTGGTGCGCGAGAGCTTCCCGATCCGCTACATCGGGCGTACCGACGGCTCCTTCACGCAGATCCCCTACGAGTCACTGCCAGCCGACTACGATCCACGAACCCGCGCCTGGTACAAGGGCGCGGCGGAGGCTAAGGGGCCGTTCGTGACCGAGCCCTACCGCAAGGCGAACACGGGAGCGTTGATCATCTCGGCCGCCGCGCCGGTTGTCGACGTCAAAGGCAACCTGCTCGGCGTCGTCGGTGCGAACATCGATCTCTCTACACTGGACCGTCGCCTCGGCAACACCGGCAGCACCGGTCGTGCCTACAGCTACCTCGT
>NZ_JBEPKM010000041.1:0-16303 GCF_040544715.1 Methylobacterium sp. 1030
CAACAGGCCGGACACAAGACTGCACCCGACCAACGCGTCAGAAGCTCAATTCGCCACTTGCAATGCGGGAGCCATCCACACAGGACGGCCTCCTACCGACCCAACCCGGTCGGAACGGCATGGGAGAGACACTGCTGCAAAAGCGGGCGCTGCTACCATCGCAAGAAGCTCTTCCGCGCTCAGTCTGCTTGCCGAATATGCTCAAGCGCAGCGACCAATTCGCTCGGCTGAGAAAAGAACGGCGAGTGATCGCTCTCCAACGTGACGGTGTGCGAAACTGGAGTGGCTCGTTGCATGGCTTGCTGCTGAGCAATCGGGATCGCCGATCTTTCGCGCACGTGATGTAGGCTCGTCGGACCGACCCGAAGCGAGGCTCAGTAACGTGGATCGGCGTCGACCAAATCTTGGTTGTCTCGGGAACAAGGCGTTCGCACGCGAACTGCACTAGAAGTTCAGGCGTTTCGTTGTAGAAAAATGTTTTGACGCCTTCGCGGCTGACTGTACAATTTCCGTCATCATCAAATATTATTGCCTTACTAAACGCCTCGGCATTGGCCGATTTCTCTACGATATCATTCAACGTCTGGCCATCCTTGAGAAGAAAAGCGCATAGATAAACGAGTAAGGCGATTTTATGAGGTATGCGTTCGGCCACTTCACTGATGATGAGGCCGGCGCGGCTGTGCCCGACGAGAATGACCGGTTCGTTCTGGGCGGCGGTAATCGCGGCAACCTGATCCGCCCAAGCTTGGAGCGGCTGTTTTGCCGCCGAGTGCTGATCGGAGATCACGTCGCACAGATCGGGTGTCAGAACGCGATGTCCGGCTCGCTCAAGCAGCGGCACGACCTGCGACCAACACCAACTACCGTGCCACGATCCAGCAACGAGTATGTAGATAGCCATTCGACACCCTTTCTGGCGTACGTCGGTGTCTCTTGGTCATGCCTCGTTACAGTATGATTTCAGGTGGGGTTCGATACGTAGTGCGCGTTTGGGGTCCCATTGGACGTCGGCGTTCAGATCGAGCTTCCTGAACCTCAGACGGCTCATGTGGGTCGAAAGCGGTTCCGGCGGCGATGTCGGCTACAAGACGTTGTCGTCCGAAAATACACCGTCTCGAAACAGCCCATCTGAGATGTTTGAATGAGCGCTTCGTGGTGGCAAATGTGGTCGAAAGCCGCCGGTCTGCTTCTGCGCCGACCTATTAGAAAATCGGACGAGCTGCCAAAATTCAAATCAGACAAATTCATTTATCAGAACTTCGCAATGAAGCAGACGTTCGGGGATAATCATTCTGCAAGGGGTGTTTGACCGCGGGTGGCCAACGCTACGCATTCGCCGTATTCAAATCCCCACGCGCATTACGCCGGATAGCCTGTGGCGGCTGCCCGAACGCTCGAAGGAACGCGCGACGCATCCGATTGCGGTCTGCGAAGCCAGTTTGGTCGGCGACGGCGTCGATGGGATGCCGGCTGCGCTCCATCAAAACGCGCGCGGCCTCGACCCGGAGGTTCTCGACCGCCTTGGCCGGCGACTGGCCGGTCTCGGCATGGAACACACGGCTGAACTGGCGCGGGCTCAGGTGGGCGGCTTGCGCCAACTCCTCGACCGAGAGCGGGCGGTGGAGGTTCTGTTTGGCATAGGTCAGGGCCGCCTGGATGCGGTCCGACTTCGCGTCGAGGTCGAGCAGGGTCGAGAACTGCGACTGGCCACCGGCCCGGCGATGGTAGAGCACGAGCTTCTTAGCGATCTCCTTCGTCACCGCGTGGCCGAGATCCGCCTCGATCAGAGCAAGCGCGAGGTCGATGCCAGCGCTCATGCCCGCCGACGTCCAGATCGGGCCATCGTTGATGAAAATGCGGTCCGTGTCGGCCGAGCAATCCGGAAACTGGGACTGTAGCTCCCGCGCGTGCATCCAGTGCGTCGTGACCCGCCGTCCGTCGAGCAGGCCGGCCTCGCCGAGGACGAAGGCCCCTGTGCAGATGGCGGCAACGCGCCGGGCGTTTTCGGCCGCGCGCTGAACGAGCGCGACGAGCCGGGGCGTCGACGGTTGCACGAAGGTGCCGCCGCCGATGATGAGCGTGTCGAAGGGCGTTTCGCCGAATGCCTCCGTCTCCACGTTCATGCCGGCCGAGGTGCCGACCGGACCGCCATGCTCGGAGATGAAGTGGATGTCGTAGGTTGCCGCGTCCGCCGCGAGATTGGCGACCTCGAAGGCCGGCACGGCCGCCAGCGCCATCATCGAGTACCCCGGATAGACGACGAAGCCGACGCGCTGCATGCCCGCCTCTATGACCTAAATCGACGCAACTATGACATTTGCGCCGCTCAAGGGCAACGGTAGCTTTCTCCCATCGAGCGCCGCCAACCCGTGGCGCGAAGAAAGAGGAGAGCGACGATGACCACTCAATCCACGAAGGGCCTCGCTGTCGTGACCGGTGCATCTGCCGGCATCGGCGCGGTTTACGCCGACCGCCTCACCAGACGGGGGTATGACCTGCTGCTAGTCGCTCGAAACGATGAGCGCCTGCAGGCGCTGGCCGACCGCCTGACCCGCGAGACGGGGCGCAAGGTTGAGCCGTTCAAGGCCGATCTGGGACGCAAAGACGATCTCGCGCGCCTGGAGGCTCGCCTGCGCGAGGACGCGAGCATCACCATGCTCGTGAACAACGCGGGCATCGGCTCCGTCGCCTCGACCCTTCAGGCCGACGTGGAAACGATGGACGCGATGATCCAGCTCAACATCACCGCGCTGACCCGCCTGACCTATGCGGTCGCTCCTGCTTTCGTGGCGCGCGGATCAGGGACAATCATCAATATCTCGTCCGTCGTCGGCATCGCGGTCGAGATGCTGAACGGCGTCTACAGCGCCTCGAAATCCTACGTCCTCAGCTTCGGCCACGCGCTGCAGAAGGACCTCGCGGACAAGGGCGTGCGCGTCCAGACCGTGCTGCCCGGCGCGACGGCTACAGAGTTCTGGGATGTCGCCGGTTACGCGGCACAGAAGACATCGGCGATCACCATGTCGGCGGCCGATCTGGTCGACGCGGCTTTGGCCGGTCTCGATCAGGGCGAGCTTGTCACCATCCCAGGACTGCAGGATGAGTCCGATTGGACGCGCTGGGAGGAGGATCGCCGGGCCATGGCCGCCAAGTTCGGCAACGCCAAGCCGTCGGCGCGCTACGGGCTTGCGACGTCGAACGCGGCCTGAGCCTGGAGGCCATCCATGCCGTACCTCCAGCTCGACGTGACCGGCCCGCATTCCGTGGCCTCCAAGAAGCGCCTCGCGGCGCAGATGAGCCAGACCTATGCGGAGATGATGTCGGTCGACATCAGGCGGATCAGCGTCGCCATCCGCGAACTCGGCGAGGGCGGCGTGTGGCGGATACCGGAGGCCGGCGGCGCGCCGGTGCCGGTGTCCGTGATGATGCTGGACATCCGCAAGGGACGCTCGGCCGAGTTGCGGATGGAAGTCGCCAAGGCGCTGTGCGCCCACTGCATCGAGATCCTCGGGTTGCACAAGGATCGCCTCAACGTGGAGTTCACGCAGCATTCCGGCGACGAGATGTATCACCCGACCCTCGGGGGCTACAGCCCCGAGTGGTCTCCGGACGAGCGATGATCCGTGTCGCAAACGGTTCTGGCCGAGAGCGGCAGGTCCGCTCTCGGATAGCCCGGGTATCGAAGTGGACACTTCGCGGTTCACTCGACGATGCGTCCCTCCGTCGGGGGGCGGTGTAATGCGCATGCTCTCGGCTGCAGCTGCGCGCAGTACGGTTGAAGGCCGGTCGGCTCGCCGCGCTGGAGCGCTCGCATTCAACAGTTACGTGAGATCTATCTGCAGACGGAGATTGTGGCCGCCCGCCTCTGCCCACAGCGGTCGCCGGCCGCAACGGATGTATCCTTCCTGCACCGGCGACGAACAGGGACGGCACATCCTGCACCTGTCGAACCGGAACGGAGATGGCCGCCATGATGACTCGGAGACTGTTCAGCCAAACGCTCTTCGCCGGCGCCGCCGCCGCGCTGCTTCCCGGGACGGCGCCGGCCCAGGATCTGCCGCGTGCGCGCAGCGTCGTCCTGGTCCACGGACTGTTCGCCGACGGGTCGTGCTGGTCCGAGGTGATCCCGCGGCTGCAGGAGAAGGGCCTGAACGTCACCTCCGTGCAGAACCCGCTGACCACCTTCGAGGAGGCCGTCGCGTCCGCACGGCGGGTTCTGGCCCGGCAGGAGGGACCGATCGTCCTCGTGGGCCACTCGTTCTCCGGCATGATCGTGACCGAGGCCGGGATCGACCCGAAGGTGTCCGCCCTCGTCTACGTCGCGGCCCGGGCGCCCGATGCCGGCGAGGATTACACTGCGCTGGCCAAGACCTATCCGACGCCGCCGGCCTCGGCCGGAATTGTGTTCGACGGCGACGAGGGGCGCCTGAGCGAGGCGGCCTTCCTGAGAGACTTCGCGGGCGACCTACCGGCGGACCGAGCCAAGGTTCTGTTCGCGGTCCAGCAGCCGTTCCACAAGGCGTTGTTGGCCGGGAGGACAACCCAGGCGGCGTGGCGATCGAAGCCGAGCTTCTACGCCGTGTCGACCGAGGACCGGACCATCAACCCGGACCTCGAACGGTTCATGGCCAAGCGCATGAGCGCGAAGACCGTGGAACTCGCGGCGAGCCACCTGTCCCTAATTTCGCAGGCACCATACGTCGCGGACCTCATCCTTGAGGCTGCCGGCCAACCCCAAGGACGTCGCTGACCGGACAGTCCCACGCATGCTGATCCGAGCCACGGCTGCCCCGGGCTGCAGGCAAGGACCGGCGCATGTCCTATCGCAAGAAGGACATCATCATGGGGAGCGCGCGACCAGACGGTCTGCCGGAACCGTTCACGCGGCCCAAATCCGTCAATCGATCAACCGCAACGAGAGCGCACGGGCCACCGCATGCGTTCTATTGACGACGTTCAGGCGCTTCATGGCCTGGTCGAAATGGAAGTTGACGGTTCGCTCCCGCAGATCGAGGATCAGGGCGATCTCCGCGGACGTCTTCCCGCGGCTGGCCCAGGTCAACACTTCCCGTTCCCGGCCGGTCAGATGGCCGAACGCGTCTTGGCCCTGCCCGCCTCGACCCGCGCGGAGACGATGCTCCACCACGACAGCCAGCATCTCGAAGTCGACCGGCTTGGTGAGGTAGTCATCCGCGCCCTTCCGGCGCGCGGCGATCTCGCTGCCGCGATCGTCGAGCGCCGTGAGGAACACGAAAGGGATCCGCGCGAGGTGCGGGGCAGCCGCAGCCAGTTGCTCGAGCAAGTCCAGGCCGTTCATCCCCGGCATGCGCACGTCGCACAGGACCAGGTCCGGAGGTGACATTTGGATGGCCGACAAACCCGCCTCCCCGTCCGAGGCGCGTTCCACCGTGTAGCCGAGGTCGACCAGGGCTTCCGCGACCAGGCTCGCCGTTTCCTCGTCGTCCTCAACGCAGAGTATCCTAGGCATGCTCCGGCTCCGGGGATGACAGCGCCCCGTCTCGCGGCAGCGCCAGCATAGCACGGGTTCCGCGGCCCTCTTCGCTCTCGATGATGAGGCGGCCGCCATGGCGGCGTGCGATCTCCTCCACGAGGCTCAGCCCGATCCCCGTGCCCGGTATCGTGCCGACGTTGCTCGCCCGGTAGTAGCGCTCCCGGATGCGTCCGATCTCGCCGCGCGGGATGCCCACGCCCTCGTCCTCGACGACGATCTCGACGCCGGCGCCGGACGGGTATGCCCGCAGTCGGACGGGGTCGCTGTCCGACGCATACTTGAACCCGTTCGAGAGAAGATTGCTGACGGCCAGATGCAAAAGGTCGGGATCGCCGACGATCTCCAGCGATGCATCCGACATGTCTTCGACCAACTCACCACTCATCCCGATCTCGCGATAGTACCGGCACAACGACCGCAGCATCGCGGCGAGATCGAAGCGGCGCATGCGCGGGCGGAGGTTTCCGCCGGTATCCTCCAGCGCCCGCGATAGGCCCGACATCAGGCTCGCGATCCGGAACACGGCGGACCGGATGCGGTGTGCCCGATCGGCGATGTCGCCCGGCTTGGCCCGGTCCTTGGTCGCGATCAGCCGCTGCGCGTTCCCGTCGATCGCCATCAGCGGCGTGCGGAATTCATGCGAGACCGTCGTTATGAAGTTGCGCTGCTCAACGGCGAGCGCCCGCTCCTTCTGCAGGGCGGTGCTTAGCGCCCCGGATTGTATGGCTAGGCGCTTGCGCGACTCAAGAAGCTCGGTGGTATTGCTCCGGAACACCGCAAGCGCTCGCGCCATCGCCCCGATCTCGTCTGGCCGCTTCTCGTCGGGGAGCGCGAAGTCGGTCTCGTAATCCGCGAGACGCCGCATGCGATCGGCGAGCCGCAGGAGCGGCTGCGAGATGGCGCGCCAGACGTAGACCGTGATGGCGAAGAACAGGGCCAGGGTCCCGAGCATCAGGTCGGAGACCCAGTCCTGAGCTTCCGCGATGGCCGCGGCTGCTCGGCCGCGGTCGGCCTCCGCGCGCGCCTCTGTAGCGAGCGTTAGCCTGAAGGCGGCGTCGCGGGCCGCGTCGAAGGTGATCTTCGACTCGCCGTTGAACAGCAGGATTCCTTGGTCGGCCTCGCCGTCCCGGCTCAGCGCGGCCACGCGCTCCGCCACGGCTGCGTGCGCGCGCCACAGGTCTTGCAGCCGCACGAGCTCGCTCCGGTCCTCGCCTCGCCGGAGCAGCGCCGCATAGCGTGTCATCACTTCCGCGAGATGGGCGGACACGCGCTGCAGCGACGCCAGGCGATCGGGGCGGTCCGCGAGATCCGGGCCGAGAAGGATTTCGGCCTCCGCGGTGCGCGCGTCCGAGATCCCGTGGTTCAGACTCCCGAGGACCCGGATGCGCTCTAGCCAGCGGTGGTGCATCTCGCGGGAGAGCGCGTCGGCATGTTCGAGCCGATCCAGGCTGAGGAGGCGGGCGCCCTCCGTCGCGGCCATGAAGAGGAGCACCATGAGACCCAGCTTCGCGACCAGGGAGTGGCGCCAAGCCAGGGTCTTGCGCAGCAACGACATGGCGATCCCCCCAGCGGACCCGGTGGCCCGGCTTCGAAGGCTTAGGCCCGCCCCGCCCGACGTAAGCCTGTCAGATTTCACAGGATGACGCCGGGGGCCACGAACTGATCTATGGACCGCGAGCCGGCGGACGGTCTGTCGCTCAGAGGGGTCACATGAGGATCGCCGTGATTTCGGACGCCGTGACGCCGGCGGGCCGCCTGCCCGCGGCTGGACGCCCCTGAAATGGCGCCGCGTCCCGTCGGTGCCGTTCGCTCGCGGATGCCCGATATCCAGCACGCGGCCCGGGCTGCCGTTCCGATCGTCCGCGACGTCGCGGACGCCGCCGATCGACCGGCTCCAACGGACCGGGGTGGGGCCAGTGCGCCTGCGCCGACCGCCGGGCCCCGAACATGGGCCGGCTTCGCCATCCTGTGCGTCGGCATGTTCATCGCCATCCTGGACATCCAGATCGTCGCGACATCCCTTCCGCGGATCCAGACGGGTCTCGGGATCCCGCCGGACCGGGTCAGCTGGGTCCAGACGGCGTATCTTACCGCCGAGGTGCTCGTCATTCCGCTCACGGGTCCCCTCACGCGCCTGGCGAGCATGCGCCGGCTCTTCGTGACATCGGTGACCCTGTTCACGTTCGCGTCGTGCGGTTGTGCCGCGAGCGGCGGCTTTGCCTCGCTCATCGTCTGGCGCGCGCTCCAGGGCGCGTCCGGGGGCGCGTTGATCCCGACCGTGTTTTCAGCCGTCTTCCTGCTGTTCCCGCCGAACCGCCAGGGCATCGCCACGGCCGTCGCGGGAACGCTCGCCGTCCTCGCCCCGACCGCCGGCCCCGTCGTCGGCGGCTGGATCACTGAGACGGCGACCTGGCATTGGCTGTTCCTGATCAACGTGCCCGCCGGTCTCGTCTCGGCCATCGGCGGGTACTGGCTGCTGCCGCGTGACCGGCGGCGCGGACGGCTCGGCGAACTCGATGTGACAGCCCTAGGGCTCCTGGCCGTCGCCCTGTGCAATCTGGAGCTCGGCCTCAAGGCGGCCCCGGAATCCGGCTGGGTGGCGCCTGCAGCCGTCGCACATCTCGGCGCGAGCACGGTGGCCGCGCTCGTGTTCGTCCGCCGTACCCTGGCGGCGGCCCATCCGCTCGTCGAGCTCCGGATGTTCGCGGATCGCCGCTTCGCCGTGGGCTCGGCACTCAGCTTCGCGTGCGGGGTGGGCCTTTACGGTTGCGTCTACCTCATGCCGGTCTTCCTCGGCTACGTGCAGGGACGCAGGCCGCTCGCGATCGGCGAGATCATGCTCGTCACCGGCCTGGCGCAACTCGCCGCGTCTCCACTCGCCGTCGCCCTGGACGAGCGCGTCGACGCGACCGTGCTCGCCGTCCTCGGATTCGGTCTGTTCGCGGTCGGCTCGTTCCTGAGCACGACCCAGACGGCCTCGATGGATCCTGGCGCGCTGGTCGTCCCGCAGATCGTACGCGGGCTCGCCATCATGTTCTGCCTGCTGGCGCCGACACGGTTGGCGCTGGGTCATCTGGCGACCGAGAGCGTTCCGGATGCCAGCGGGCTGTTCAACCTCATGCGAAATCTCGGCGGTGCCGTCGGCCTCTCGCTGATCGACACCGTGATCTACGGGCGGATCCCCGGCCACGTATCCGATCTCGTCGCGCGACTCGCGTCCGGCGATCTCGACGCCGCGAAACTTGTTGGCATCCCGCCGGCCGTTTTCGCGGCCCAGTCGGGCAAGCCGGACAGCGAAGCGACGCGCGCCCTCGTCGCGCCGCTCATCGAGAAGGCGGCCCTGACCGCTTCGATCGGCGATGCCTGGATGCTCGTCGGGACCCTCAACGTGGTCGCGATTGCCGCCCTGCTGCTCGTTCGCAGACGCGCCGAGCCGAGCCTGGAGCCGAAGCCATGACGGAAGCCTACCTCAACCGCATCGAGACGGCCGTCCCGCCCCACGACGTCCACGCGGCCTTCGCGGCCTTCGCCCGATCTCAGCTCGCCGACGACCGGCACAAGCTGCGCATCCTGGACCGCATGGTGGAGCGCAGCGGGATCGAGCATCGGTATTCCTGCCTCGCGCCCGGGCTCGACCCGGGCCACGACGCCGTGGATGCCGACGGCCTCTACCGACCCGGGAGCTTCCCGACGACCGCGGCCCGCATGCGACTCTACGAGGAGCACGCCCCTGCGCTCGCGACGCGTGCGGTCGAGAAACTCCAACTCGGCGATCAGCGGGACCGCATCACTCATCTCGTGGTGTCGAGTTGCACCGGCTTCTCGGCACCGGGGCTGGACATCGACATCATCGAGCGCTGCGGTCTCAGGGGGTCGGTCGAGCGGACGATGGTCGGCTTCATGGGCTGCTACGCCGCGATCAACGCCCTGAAGATCGCGCGGCACATCGTTCGTTCGGAGCCGCAGGCCCGGGTCCTGGTGCTGAGCATCGAGCTCTGCACGCTGCACCTGCAGGAGACCTCTGATCTCGAGCAGATCCTGACATTCCTCCTCTTCGCGGACGGGTGCGCTGCCAGTATCGTCTCCGCCGATCCGACGGGGCTGAGGCTCGACGCGTTCAACGCCCTGCTCACGCCCGACACGCGACAGCTCCTGACCTGGCATATCCGCGAATCCGGGTTCGACATGGTCCTGTCGGGCCGCCTGCCCGCGGCAGTGCAGGAAGGGATCAGCGGTCGCGCGGACGAGTTCCTGGCGGGACATCGGATTCCGGACGTCGGCGCCTGGGCCGTCCATCCGGGCGGCCGAACCGTGCTCGACGCCGTGGAGCGCGCCTTCGCGCTGCCGCCCAGCGCGTTGGCGGTCTCGCGCGATATCTTGCGTCGGTTCGGCAACATGTCGTCGGCGACCGTCATGTTCGTGCTCGCCGCGCTCATGGATCAGGCGAAGGCGGGTGAGGTCGGTTGTGCGATGGCGTTCGGCCCGGGCCTCGTCGCCGAAACGATGATGTTCCAAAAGGCGGCCTAGCTCCGCGCTCCCGGCGCCCGGGTCCGGCATCCCGGGCTCGCCGGCCGTCATTCGAAGACGTTGCAATACCGGGCGGGATGTCGGCGCCCGGATTCCGCCCGTCTCCCGACGCAGGTCGCGGGCGTTCCGGTGCGCGAGGCGTCCTTCGATGTCGACGCGGGAGAGGTGTTCGATGCCAACGACGACTGACACCGGGATCGAGCGATGGCCGGAGCCGCCGACGCGGAGCCCCGACAGAGCACCGGCTCCGCAGGGTTCCGGGCCCTCTGGAACCGCCGGGCGGCACGAGCCCGCGCGCCCTCGCTCGCTGGCCGTCCGGGCTTCGGACCAAGAACAGATGGATGCTCCGGATCTGCCCGAGGCCGCATACGCCGCGCTCCTTGCCGACCTCGCGCGCGTCAACCGATGGACGCTGGCGGCGCGGCCAACCTTGGCTTTCCTGAGGCGGGCGGCCCGGCGCGCCGGGCGCCTCAGGCTCCTCGACGTCGGTTTCGGGCAGGGCGACATGCTGCGTCGGATCGCGCGCTGGGCGGCCAGGGAGGGCGTGCCCGTGGAGTTGTTCGGGATCGACATCAACCCCCGTTCGGCGCCGGTCGCCCGGGCGGCAACCGACCGCGCGCTCCGCATCGAGTACCGGACCGGCGCCTACGCGGACCTCGCCGGACAGGGCTGGGATGTTATCGTGTCGAGCCTCGTCGCGCACCACATGGACCACGCGGAACTGCTGGCGTTCCTTCGCTTCATGGAGCGCGAGGCGCGTGTCGGCTGGCTGATCAACGACCTGCATCGCCACGCCCTGCCCTATGCGGGCTTTCCGATCCTGGCTCGGGCCATGGGATGGCATCGGATCGTCCGCGAGGACGGCACCCTCTCGATCGCGCGCGCATACCGGCCGGCGGAATGGCCGCCGGTCCTGGCCGAGGCCGGAATCGCCGAAGCCTCTGTCACCCGTTGGTTCCCGTTCCGGCTATGCATCGAGCGCCTCCGCTGATCATCGGGGGCGGCCCGGCCGGTGCCGCCGCCGCCATCGGACTTGCCCGGGCGGGCCTGCGGCCATTGCTGATTGAACGTAATCCCGAAGCGCAGGATGCTCTGTGCGGCGGCTTCCTGAGCTGGACGACGACCCGGCGCCTGATCGATCTGGGCGTCGATCCCGTTTCCCTTGGCGCTCATCGTGTCGGGGCGCTGGCGTTGTTCTCGGGGCAGGACGGAGCCGAAGCTCGGCTGCCCGCACCTGCCGTCGCCCTCTCGCGCCGCGTCCTCGACGAGGCCCTGCGCGCGCGCGCACGGGCGGCGGGCGCGGCGATCGAGACCGGGATCGGGGCGCGGGCCCTGGCGGAGGGCCGGGTGCGTCTTGTCGACGGGGGCGAGATCCACCCGCCCTGCACGATCCTCGCGACCGGCAAGCATGATCTGCGCGGTGTCTTGCGCCCGCGTCCGGACGGGGACGCCGCGGTCGGGCTGCGCTGGCGCCTGGGTGCGAGCCGGGCGCTCGCGACGTTGCTCTCCGACCGGGTGGAACTGCACCTGTTCCGCGGCGGATATGCCGGATTGGTCATCCAGGAGGATGGCAGTGCCAACCTCTGCCTCGCCGTCCGACGAAGCCGCCTCAGCGAGGTCGACGGCGGACCGGATCGGTTCCTCCAGGCTGTCGCGGAGGAATCGCCCGCCCTCGGTCTGCGCTTGGCCGCGGCGACGCTCGGGCGCGCCCAAGCGGTCGCGAACGTACCCTACGGCTGGCGCGCGGGTGCCGGACCGGCGAACCTCTACCGGATCGGGGATCAGGCCGGAGTCATCCCGTCTCTCGCGGGCGAAGGAATCGCCATTGCGCTGTGCAGCGGCTTAGCCGCGGCCACCGCGATCGTGCGCGGCGAGCCGGCCGAACGCTTTCAGCGATCGTTCTCGCGAAGGTCGTCCGTCCCGATCACTCTGGCCGGATGGCTCTGGCGCGCGGCGGAGACCCCCAAAGCCGCCAGGCAGCTGGTGCGCGCAGTCGCCTCCGCGCCGGCGCTCGGGCATCTGGCCTCGCGGCTGACGCGGATCTGACCGCAGCTTGCCTCCCACCCGACACCGGTGGCGCGGATGACCGAGGTGGATCGGGTCACCCGGGCAGGCTGGTTGCGGCTCTCGTCACGCCAGGCGCTCCACCGCTCCGGGGAAGCGCCGCCGATGCGGGACCGGCCTGCTCCGCCTGGCCCGGACTTCGGCCGGTCGAAGTACCGGCGTTACAGGCCGTTCTCCGGCTGCGCATCCCCTTCGACGTGTCGGGTCGCTCTGTAACGGCCAGGTGATAGACCATGATGCCGGTGAAAAAGCTTTGAGAACGCGGCGACGGACTTGTAGCCGACGCCGGTCGCAATGCGTGCAATTCCCAGGTCGCTCGTCTCGAGCAAGAAGGCAGCTTCCGACATCCGTCGCGCGATCAGATAGCGGTACATCGATTGGCCGACGAGCTTGGTGAAGCGAGCCGAGAACGCCGAGCGACCGAGCCCGACCTGCTGTCCCAACTCGTCCAATGTCCAGGACCGATCCAAGTGCTTGTGGATCAATCGAAGCGCCGGTCCGATATGCGGGTCCGTGATCGCCCCGAGCCAGCCGCCTTCGCCGGGACGCAGCGATGTCGACCAGCTTCGCAGCACCTCGACGAAGAGGACCTCCGTCAATCGGGAAAGGACCACGTCCTGACCGGGGCGCGGCTGCGCCGACTCACGCACCATGCGCTGCAGGATCAGTTCGAGCCACGCACCCTCCTCCGTCGACTTGAGGTGGAGGACGGGCGGAAGCAATTCCAACAGGCTGCTCCGCGATGGCTGTGCCACGGTGAACTTGCCGCAAATCATCGTGGAACAGGGCGGGGCGCTGCCGCCATGGCGAACAATGCCGTGATGCGCGGACGACCGATCCAGATCTGTGATCGAGAACGGTTCCGCTCGGCGATCCGAATAGAATTCGTGAGGCTCGCCACGCGAGATTACGACAAGGTCGCCCGCGCTCATGTGGAATTCTCGCTCCTGATCAAGCGCGAGCGTCGCCGAGCCATGGCTGACGTAATGGAACAGCGCGTACGGGCGTTGCGGGAGGGCCAGGTTCCAGGGATGGCCGAGCTCGAAATGGAACAGCAGGGTCCCCCCCAGGCGCACGCGGTCGAGTACTTCGGCGAGGACGTCCATAACAGCGACGATAAGGTCCCGGACG
This sequence comes from Methylobacterium sp. 1030, assembly GCF_040544715.1. NCBI lineage: Bacteria > Pseudomonadati > Pseudomonadota > Alphaproteobacteria > Hyphomicrobiales > Methylobacteriaceae > Methylobacterium > Methylobacterium sp. 1030. The sequence continues at coordinate 13,238 of NZ_JBEPKM010000041.1, forward strand.
ATCGGACACAACACGCGGACGATCAAGCTCTACCGTTCGAGGTGCCGTCATATTAGGTCCTACCGAGGGCGTTGACGCATCGTGCAATCGTCCATCGTTCCTGACGCAAGGTTCAGGACGTGGACAATTCGCAGCGCTTGAACATCCGCGACCTCGCTTTATCCGCCCGTCGGCAGGAGTTGTTATGCAAGGTGTTGTTCTGTCCCTGGCCGCAGCCCTGATGTCTGCAACGACATTGGCCGCTGCCCGCGCCACAGAGCTGCCCAAGGGGGCGACTCACAATATTGTCCTTGTCCATGGCGCGTTTGTCGATGCATCGAGCTGGAAGCCCGTCGCCGATATTCTCACGAAGAAGGGCTACAACGTCACGCGCGTTGACAATCCGCTGACTTCTCTTGCCGCCGACGTCGAGGCCACCGAGCAGGCGCTGGCAAAGCAGAGAGGCAAGACGGTTCTCGTCGGCCATTCCTGGGGTGGCGTCGTCATCACGCAGGCCGGCAACGATCCCAAGGTCTCGGCGCTCGTCTACGTCTCCGCTTTTGCGCCGGACGTGGGCCAATCGCTGGCGGCCCTCGCCAAGGGCGGTCCGGCCACGGAAGGTGCTGCGGCGATACATCCCGACGACAAAGGTAATCTGTACATCGATCCCAAAGTCTTTCCCTCAGCGGTCGCGGCCGACCTTCCCCCGCAGATCGCCCAGTCGTTGGCGGACCATCAATTACCGTTGAGCCACACGGCGTTCGAAGCGCCGGTCGACGCGGCCGCGTGGCACCACAAGCCGACATTCTACGTGATCACCACGAAGGACAAAGTAATCGCACCGGAAGTCCAGAAACTGTTCGCCGCCGCGATGAAGGCCCAGACGACGGAAGTTGCCGGCAGCCATGCCTCGCTCGTCGTTCACGCGAACGAAGTCGCCGCGGCGATCGAGAAGGCCACGCTCGCCAAGTAACAGGGCCGCTCCCGGCCCGTCCGCGTCGGGAGCGGCTGCGGCTGCCGAGAGAGGTGCTGTCTGAATAACACGCTGGCGATTGCGTGATCGTCCTGGCGTTCCGTAACGGTCGCGCGGTCTATCGAGTGTATTTCGTGCGAGAGCGATAATGAATGTGGATAAAATTTCGGTCGAGCGGCTTAGAATTCTGAGCTCCAGACCCTTCGACGCTGTCGTGACGGCGCTCAAATCCGCGGTCGGTCAGCCGGACTGGTACCAATTCGTTCGGGCGTCGCAGGCTGCAACCTCCGCGTCCGATTTCGAGCGTGTCGTGCAGCGTGGATTCGGCCGCACGGGCTTCATGCTCTTTGCCGAATTCGATCTGGGTGCCGTTCTGCGGCGCGAATCCAAATCCGATGCACCCAAGAGCGTGCGTTTTCTGGTGGGCAATCCCCTCATCATGAAAGAGATGGTCAAGCACGTGCCCGACGCGGGATCCTATGCTCCGGTCACGATCCTTATCGATGAGCGGCCCGATGGCGTGCACCTCTCCTATGACAGGATGGAGAGCTATCTGCTGCCCTATGGCAACACCGAAGCTCTCGCCGTTGCCCGGGATCTCGATGCGAAGATTACGGCCTTGCTGCGGGACTGTGCAGGCTAAGACCGTCTGATCACGGTGCTGCTGGCCCTGGCGTCTCGGAGATGCGGGACCGCAATGCAGGAATGGTCGATCGTTCGGCTGTCCTGGCCGACAGGCTCGAAATAGAGAGGAATTTTCGGCATGTCCAAGCGCTGTCTTGCCAGCTTCACCGCCGCAGTTCTTTTCAGCGCGGCTGTCTCGGGAGCTTCTGAGGCCAAGGCGGAGCCTCTGGATTCTGCGAGCCTCGGTGCAATCAGGGCGCAGTTCAGTCGTCTGATGGAACTGGCCAACAAGCACGATTTCAAATCGTTGCATGATATGTTCTGGCAATCGCCGACAACGCTGTTGGTGGCGAAGAGCGCGAACCCGGCCGAGGGAAACTGGGCTGGCTATTGGGGCAACGAGGCGATCGATCAGAAGCTGCATGACATCGGCAGCTCCGGTCCGGTGGTGCTCGAGCCAGACTATTCGAAGCTCAAGGTGGTCGGACTGACGTACGATGTCGCGGAGTCTTACGTGCCGATGAACATCACCGTTTCGTACGCGGGACAGGACGGAACGCCCAGACCGTTTCTCATGATCATCAATTGGCTGCGCATCGGGACGGACTGGAAGGTCGCCGCTGAGATCATTCTCCCCGTACCGCCGGCACCCGCGTCGAAGGGCTAGAGCTGTTCCCGGCGGTGTTGCGACGGGATAGTAGCCGGTGCGTTGACCGGCGTGGTCGCGCCCCGGAGTCCCAGCACGGCCTCCCTGCATTCGACCATCGCGCGGGCCTCCCGCACGATCTGCTTCACGTTCGTTGCGGGGAGGTCCGCCATGCCTCCGTGCCGTTAGATCTCGCTTCGCGGAACGCCTAATCCCAGATGCATGAGCTGAGCTACAATCACGTCTGCTTCGAGGCGGCCGTCTCAAGCTGATGAATGACCGGGTTGGGCGCATTGCTGCTGGGCTGGTCTCGGAGCCCCTCGACGCAGAAGCCGAGGGGCCGAACGCTCAAATCTCAGTTCCTTCGGCCAGTGTCAGAGCATCCTCGACGTCGACGCCGAGGTACCTGACTGTGCTCTCGATCTTGGTATGGCCGAGCAGGATCTGAACCGCCCGCAGGTTGCCGGTCCGCTTGTAGATCAACGACGCCTTCGTGCGGCGAGGGAGTGGGTGCCATAGTCCTCGCTGCGCAGCCCGATGCCTGTGACCCACTCATCGACGAGGCGTGCATACTGCCGGGTGCTGATGTGCGTGACACCTTCGAGCCTGCTGGGGAAGGCAAAGTCGTCGAGTGTTCCGCCTCTGGCCTCAAGCCATGCCAGGATGCTGGTGCGGGCAGGTTCGAGAAGTTCGAATTGCACCGGCCGACCGGTCTTGCGCTGGATGACGATTGCCCGGCTACGGACGCGACTGAATCGCCCCGGGATTTTCGGAGGCTCCAACTCTTGAGAGACTGGAGCCATGACGAAGCATACCCCACCCTTTTCCCCTGAGGTTCGCGAGC
>NZ_JBEPKM010000042.1:0-15699 GCF_040544715.1 Methylobacterium sp. 1030
CCTCCGGCTTGTGCCCCTTCGTTCCCATCTGTCCGTCCTCGTCCTGGCCCGAAAGCCATACCTCAGGGCGGACCACTTCACTGGGGGCGGATCAGACCACGCCGAGAGTTTCCTGCTTGTCGAAACGGGTCGCGGCGCCGCCTTCATGGAGGACGACATCCTACTCGCCGGCGTGAATGCCAATGCCAAGGACCCATCCCGCTTCAAGATCCTCGACAAGGCGTACTCCGCCGACCCCTACGCGCTGATGTTCCGCCGCGAGGATCCCGAGTTCAAGGCTCTCGTCGATGAGACTCTGATCGGGCTAATGAAATCCGGAGATTTTACCAAACTTTACGTCAAATGGTTTGAGACCCCGATCCCGCCGCGGGACCTCAACCTCAATTTCCCGATGTCGGACAAGCTCAAGGAGCTGATCAAGTCGCCGTCCGATAAGGCAAATTCCTGAACCAAAGTAACGGCCATCGGGTTCGAAGGGACCTGATGACGCTTTCGAACCCGGCCCTCAGATGACGTCCGAGCATCAAGGTGCGGTAGGCATGCGGATGGCCGTCGCACACGCTGCGGCGACCGCGCTCGCCAGTCGGACAGACGTAAGCTGAACGGCTGCTTTCCGTTCCGTTGAGAGACGCCTCTGAACGTCTGGGTTGGGTCGAAGGCGGGCCGTCTGTTTCAGTGCAATGGGTCAGGGCACGCTTCCCATCCCGAGCCGAAATTGCCGGAGGGCTTACGAATAGCTGCTCTCAGAAACAGCCAAGGGCCGACTTTATGGCATCCTTGGGCGTACAGCAGCCCATTCAATGGAATTGGTCGGTCGGTTCAGACGAGCTCATGCTCCGCGCCAGCAGAATGCCCGCCACCACGAGTGCCTGTCTCAGCACAGGGAGCATTTCCTTGGCGCTGTCCTGCTCAATGAGCCCGTGCGCGATCAGCAGGTAGTCAGCTACGGCTTCCAGGGCTGAGCCGGGTGGCGTCGTCGGGCTCGTAGGCGGAGGGACAAAGCGCGCGAGGGTGCCGTAGGCACTCAGCGGCTCCGAGCCGCTGGAAATGATCTCGGTTAGTGAGCCTAGGTAGCCCAGGAAGGTGTGCCCCGGTGGACCATAGGATGGCACGGCGCCGATCATCACCCAGGCGTAGCTGCCATCGGCCCGACGTAGGCGAGTGCGGAGGCTGTATTCGCTCTGCTGATCACGGACGCTGCGCAGGAAAGTGACGGCAGTCTCGTAGTCGTCAGGATGCATGCAGATGAGCCATCCGTGTCCCACGGCTTCAGCAGCTGCCTGGCCGATGAATGCGGCCCACTCGGGGCTGACGTAGGTCACGCGGCCGTCCGCCTGTGTGACGAAGATCATTTCGATATATCCGAGAGCCGAATGGTCGGTTGTCGGACCGTAACCTGTATAAAAAATCAGCTTCGTCCAGAAGTTGACAGGCGCTTTCTGAGACACTTTCTCCGCGAGGGGCCTCGGCACCACCATGAACGGGGGGCGATCCCGCAGGCAGGCGGCGTTTCGGAAAACCGCTTAGGCGTACGGCGTACCCCTCGGACAGTTCTTAGCGGGTGTGCCCTCGGCAGTATCGATGGCAAGGGAGGACGAGTGCGAATGACCGCTTCCGGGACGCACCGACGGCGGTCCAAGCGGCTGGTATGGGTCGGAAGACGCCTTTCGAATGCCCAAGCTGGTGAGTTCAAACCCTTAGGGTGGCCCGACCGTGTCGGCGGCAAATGCCTTTCGAGATCCCAACGGCCTCGGTTGGCCAATGGTGCTATCCCGCGCCGTCTGTCGTTCCATCTCGGAGTTCAGTTCAGCACCAAGAAGGACGATGACTATCGAGATCCAGATCCAGGACATAAAGCCAATGCCAGCTCCGAGAGAGCCATAAATACGGTTATAGCTATCGAAGGTTACGACATACCAAGAGAATGCGGCCGAGGCGCCTACCCATCCAATCGCGGCAACGGCACTACCCCAACTGACCCATCTCCACTTTGCCTCACGGCGGCTTGGGCCGTATCGATAAACAAGCGAAAGGCCGAGGCTAACGAGGAAGATCAGAGCTGGCCAACGCATGATCCGGATCACTGTGTCCGTTCGTGCACCAAAGCCGATCTCGTTCAGCAGAATGGGAACGCCCACCACGATGCCGATAGCGGCCACTGTGACGATGGCTCCGGTCGTCGTGAACAGGAAGGTGGTCGCGTAGACACGCACTAAGGCTCGCTTCTCGCGCTCCCGATAGATGACGTTCAGTGCGTCGAAGAGGGCGACAACCCCTGAGTTGGCGCTCCAAAAGGCGATGAGGAAGCTGAGCAGTGAGGCCGTGCTGAGGGTCCCTGTGCCCTGTTGGGCAACGTGCTGAAGCTGAGCCGAAATCAGATCGAGAACGCCGTCGGGTAGGACCCCTATGAGCACGCTCAAGTGCTGGCCAATGACAGCAGGATCTGCGAACAAGCTGTAGAGTGATACGATCGTCGCGATGCCTGGGAACGTGGATAGAAGGGCGAAGAAGGCAACGCCACCAGCCGTTGACAGAACACGGTCGCGAGGGACCGCCCAGAAGACCCTCTTGAGAATGTCCCGCCATCCAGCGGGAGGTATTTCAGATGGCTGAGCCGCAGAGCGGCCATGGCCAAGCTCACGAGCCCGCTCTTTCGCTATCCTGATTGTTTCCTCATCGGGAAGGCGCGTGCTGACCGAACGCCAATCGTCACCGTCTGCCTCTTCTCGATTCATGAGATGGCTCACAGTGCGAAAGCGGGCTCTATGTCGAGCTTAGCCACCTTCCCCTCAATGGGCCAATAGGCCCATAGCTCGAGGTTCCCGTGTGCCTATGGCTGATGGATCTTACCTGGGAGCGCGGACCGCTCAAGAACGCTTGAGGCGGAAGGCTTCTCTACCAACGGGCGTGATGACGTCGTTCAAGCAGCAACACCGTGACTGAACGGCATGCCCATCTTGGCACCTAGCTGATTGGATGGACGGCGTTTCATATTCGAGACAAGCCCGCTCCCGACCCTCTGCCGACCGCGCAGATGTCCGCATCCCGGCCGCATGACCGACGGCGAGTTCTGACTGCAGCGGGTGGTTTCCTGCGCGTCGGCTCTGGGCGCTTGCCGCCCCATAAACGGACTAGTCGTCAGCGAAACCAAGCTATGCTGCCACCGGTCGCTTGGCGTCCGCCCGTCGACCCTGTCTTTGACGTTTGGGTGGCGTCGAGGACTGGGGATTCGATCACGCGATGGTGCCGCCGCCATCGACGCGTACGTTCGACCCCGTCGCGAACGGAGTGGTTGCGAGGAACATCACCGCGTTGGCGATGTCCTCGGACTGGCCCACACGCCGCGCAGGCAGCCTCTCGGCCGCGCCGGCATACATGGCCGCCCGGTCCTTCTCCGGCATGCGCGACCAGAGCGGCGTCTCGATCAGGCCGGGCGAGACGGTGTTGACCCGGGTGGGCGCGAGTTCGAGCGCCAGCCCGCGGGCGAGGCTCTCCAGCGCCGCGTTGATCGCGCCCTGGAGCGGAGCGGCGGCCTGGGGCCGCTCGCTCATGAAGCCCGAGATGAAGGTCAGCGTGCCACCCTCCCTGATCCGCATGAACCGGGCGATCCGGTAGGCTCCCCAGAACTTGCTCTCCACGGCCGCCTTCGCGGCATCGAGGTCTAACTGCCGGACGGGGCCCCGCGCCGTCTCGGCCGCCGAGACCGCGATGTGGTCCCAGGGCGCCTGATCGGCGAAGAAGCGCTCGATACCCTCGGCCTCGCCGGTGTCCAGCACGGCGGCGCTGGCGCCGGTCCCGAGCGTGCCGATGGCGGCGTTCAGCTTTTCCCTGGAGCGGGAGGCGATCGTGACCTCGGCGCCGGCCGCGAGGGCCACTGCCGCGATGGCCAGGCCGATCCCGGAACTCCCGCCGACGATTAGGAAGCGTTGGCCTTTCAGCGTCTGCGTCGTCATCGACGTACCCCCGTTCCGTGGATCGGCTTGCGTGTCGTCGGTCACCCTGAAATGGCTCAGCCCTTCGGGGTGTACATGGCCTCGACTTCCCAGGCGCCCTTCGGCTGGCTGTGGAGCTGCCAGAAGTGCTCGGCGACCGCGTTGGCGTCTTCGGCGGTGGTGACGAAGCCCGCGACCGTCACGGTGGCGACGTGTACGCCCTTCTCCTTGAACGGCTCGAAGATGCCCAGCGCCAGGGCGCGGATGCCGGCCTTGCCGATGCTGAGCGAGAGGTACTCGGGATGCGGCTGCAGCCCGAAGCCGCCGCCCGTGAACAGGACGGAGCCCGATCCGCGCTGGAGCATCTTCGGCGCCGCGGCCTGGGCGGCGACGGCGGCACCGCCGATGTTGACGGCGAGGTCGGTGTTGAAGCTGTCGCGCGGCTGGTCGGCCAGCGTCTGGTTGCGCATCGAGGCGGCGTTGAAGTGCAGCACGTCGATGCCGCCGAAGTCGCGCTCGACGCCCTCGACGAGCTTCGCGACGCTGGCGGGGTCAGCGGCATCCACGGTGCGGACGTCAACCTTGTGGCCCTTGGCCTTGAGCTGCTCGGCGAGGTCCCTCACCTTGCCCTCGTCGCGGGCGCTCAGGACGACCTGGAAGCCCTCGCGGGCGAAGCGCTCCGCGGTCGCGAGACCCATGCCTGGGCCGGAACCGATGCTGAGGAAGGTGCTCATCGTTTGTGTCTCCTCGACGTTTCGATGCACCCGATGTACGCCTTGCACCTGGTCGGATTAATCCGGCGTCCTCGCATTTCACTCGTGCAGGTCATGCAGGAATTGCCGAATCAAATCAGCTTGGACGAGTTGGCTGCCTTCGTAGCGGTCGCTGAGGCGGGCAGCTTCGCCAAGGCCGCGGAGGCGCTCGGCCGGGACGCCTCAGTGTTGTCGCGGCGCGTTAGCCAAGTCGAGCAACGCCTCGGGGTCCGCCTGCTGTCGCGCACCACGCGGCGCGTGGCGCTCACGGAGGTCGGCGCGACCTACTGTAGGCGCGTCCAGGCGCTGCTTGAGGAGCTGGCGAGCGCGAGCCGGGAGGCCAGCGACCATGCTGCCAGCCCGCAGGGACTCGTACGGGTCTCCCTGCCGCTGACCTTCGGACGCCAGTGGGTCTCGCCACTGCTGCCCGGCTTCCTCGCACGTCACCCCCTGATCCGACTGGACCTGCGGTTCACCGACCGCTTCGTCGACCTCGTCGCCGAAGGCATCGACGTCTCGATCCGGGTCGCGGCGGGCAAGCCGCGCGACAGCAGCCTGACCACTCGCAAGATCGCGACCTACCGGAACCTGCTGGTGGCCTCGCCGGGCTACCTGGCCGAGCGGGGCAACCCGGCTACGCCCGCCGACCTCGCCGGCCATGCCTGCCTGGGCTTCACCGGCTACGCCGCCTGGCCCGACTGGCCGCTGACGAAGGGCGGCCGGCGACAGACGGTGCGCCCCGACTGCACGCTCGTCGCGGACCACTCGGAGGTCTTGCTGGCCGCGGCGGTCGAGGGCGCCGGCATCACCTTCACGGCCGACTGGCTGGCTGGACCGGCCCTGCGCGATGGCAGTCTGGTCGCGGTGCTGCCGGGTTGGGGCGGACGCGAGGACGGCGGCGTCTACGCTGTGATGCCTCCGGGCCGCTTGGTGCCTGCGAAGACGCGCCTGTTCGTCGATGAAGTCGCCTCAGCCATCAAGGCGGGGTGGGTGCGCTGAGTTGCCCTCGCTGTGCATCCTGCACGTCCGCTTCGGAGAAGAGCCCAGAGCCCGTTCTGCGTCTGGGTTGGGTCGGGTGCGGAACAGCCGCTTGGGGTAGGCTTCCGCCGGTCCGCTTCCGAGCAGCAACGGACAGAAGCGGACCTTGTATCTTCTGCCGCTTCCGACCGTCGACCGGCGCAGATCTTGCTCATTCAGTCGAACGACGCTCGATCCATTTGCTCACGGGCTATCAGCGTGCTTACGATCCCTAATGGTTGGTCGTAGCCCCACCCGTGGCCTGTTGGATGGCCAAGGCTATCTCCTCCTCACTGCGTCCCCCGCTAACGGCGAAGCGGCCTCCGAAGACAAAGTGAGGGACCGACCTGACCCCGGCGGCTGCCGACCGGGCCGCCTCCTGCTCGACGCGTCGGTGCTGCGCGGGATCGAACGCCAGCGCGCGGGCTTCCTGACGCTCGAACCCGTAGGCCACGGCGATATCGGCGAGGATATCGGCGTCCGAGATGTTCTTGGCTTCGAGGAAATGGGCACCGGTAATCGCGACTGCGAGCCGGTGCTGCGTACCGCGTTCCCGCGCCGCGAGGATCAGCCCGTGCGCCGCCTGCGTCCTGTAGGTCCAGGCTTGGCGGCTCAGGTCTAGGTCGAGGCCGGACGCCCGCGCCTCCGCCTCGGGCCGGGCGGACGACACCTTCGGGTCGGTCACGCCATAGCGCGAGCGGAGAAGGTCGGGAATGTGCAGGCCCTCCGCGGGCGCATCGGGAAGCAGGAGGACCGGATGCTGACGGATGTCTACGTCGAGCTCGGGGAAACGCTCCGCCAGGACCTTGTCGAGACGATGGTGTCCGATGATGCACCAGGGACAAGTGACCTCGGTGTAAAGGTCGATTGGCAGCGTCATGGCATCACCCTGATCGGGCGGACGGGACTGGGGACCACTCAGATCACGCATGCAGCGTTTCCAGGACCGAGCGGACCCGGCCTGTGGTGACGTCGATGGCGGCCCGAGCCGCCTCCGGCCCGAAGACGGTGCCTTCCACCCGGACGAGTTCGACGTCGGTCAGTCCGATAAAGCCCAGCAGGTGGTGCAGATATCCGGTCTGGAAATCGAAAGGGGCCCATTCGCCTTCGGAGAAGACGCCGCCTGCGGCGGCAACGAGATAGACCTTCTTGCCGGTCAGGAAGCCTCGCGGCCTGCCGCCTTCGCCGTAACCGAAGGTCACGCCCGGCCAAGTGATGTGATCGAACCAGGCCTTGAGCTGCGACGGCGGGCCGAAATTGATCATGCCAGAGCCCAGGACGATCGAGTCGGCGGCCTTCACCTCATCGACAAGCTCCTGGGCAAGGCGGACCGCCTCGGCCTGCTCGGGCGTGCGCTCCTCGGGGGGCGCGACGCGGCCTTGGATGTAGGCCTGTCCGATATGCGGCAGCGGGGCGGCCGCGAGATCGCGGATCGAGAGGGTGCCGCCTGTGCGAACCATCAAGCCTTCGGCGATCTCGGTCGCGAAGCGGGTGGAGAGGCTATCGGCGCCACGGGGGCTCGACGTGACAAGGAGTATGGAGGCCATCGTTGCTCCGACACGACCAGGACGGTAATTTATTGTTACCGACCCTATTAAAGTGCCTGCTCCGACCCTCGCAAGAAGGCATTCCTATGACACTTAGTGACATCGATTTTCCTACCCCCGGCGAAGGTGACGATTGCCGGGTGGTGCGCGAAATCCTCGATCTCGTCGCCGACAAATGGAGCCTGTATGTCATCGCCACGCTCAAGGATGGACCAGTTCGGTTCAATGAGCTGCGGCGTCGGATCGACGGGATCTCGCAACGGATGCTGACGATCACCTTGCGCGGACTGGAACGCGACGGCTTGGTCAAACGGACACTATTCGCGACTATTCCGCCGCGCGTGGATTATGAGTTGACGGATATGGGGCGGACCCTGTTCGCTCCAGTTATGGCTCTCGTAACTTGGGCGAACACCAACCAGGGCAGCATCCAACGCGCCCGGGTCCGATATGATGAAGGCCAGGGCGCGCGTGCGGGACAGCCCGCACAGTAGCCTGACGCTGACGACGGCTTCGTCTTTGTTCTTGGGCGAGCCACGCCATCAAGCTGCGCCCTACACCACCAAGAAGTGGCCGCTTTTGGGTTGCGCGGACGGCGACTTGAATGTCTGTGTTGGGTCGATTGCGGATCGATCACTTCCGGCTCAAGGGCCGAGGTCCCTTCGCCATCCTCCGCGGCCACTTACGCAAGGGCACCTCTTCAATATAAAACAATCCTTGTATTTTTCATGATTTCGAGCAGGCGTGATTGCGAAAATAATATTGCAAGATCTTATCTGCGTTCGAATACCGGCCGGATTTGCCTCGTGATATAATTGCGCGATCTTATCTGTTAATTTGGAAAAGGTGCGATTTTGCTGTAGGAAAGGCAATCCATAGCTAAGGGAGCCCCTGTGTCCCATCCCGATCTGAGGCTTGTCGAGGCTGTTGATAGTCCGGGAGATGAGGCGCTCCTACGACATGCAAACACGTCGATTTCTGTTCGGGACAACGCCGTAGCTTCGCATGCAGAGCTCGGCAATAATGCCGGCATCGCCTTCCCAGGCATGGTCGCGACTGAACAGAGTCTTCTGTTCGAAGCCGCTTTGCAGAACATGATCCAGGGCCTGTGCATGTTCGATGCGCAGGGCCGCCTCGTCGTGTCGAACAGGCGCTATCGCGACATCTTCGGCATCCCGCAGGACATGATCCTCACGGGCATGACCCAGCGCGATATCTGTGCCTCTTTGGTTGCGCGGGGCCTCTACTCGCCGGGACTCAGTCTCGAGGAGATCGAGCGCAGCACTCAGGACGCGCTGCAATCGATCGAGCCCGCGCCGATCACGCGCGAACTCACCAACGGACGCACGTTGGCGATCAACTATCGCGTCATGAACGGCGGCGGCTGGGTCTCGACCTTCGAGGATATCACCGAGCAGCGGCGGAGCGCGGAGCGCATCGCCTACTTGGCCCACCACGACGCCCTGACCGACCTTGCCAACATCCGGTCGATGCGCCAGGGCTACCGCGACCTGGTCGAGGCGCGGGACGACGAACAGCCGCTGCTGGCGATGTTCTACATCGACCTCGACCGCTTCAAATTCGTCAACGACACCTACGGGCACGCGGCCGGCGACGAGCTCCTGCAGGAGGTCGCCGCGCGGCTGCGGAGGAACACGCGGCGGGGCGACGTCGTGGCCCGCCTCGGCGGCGACGAGTTCGCGCTCGTGCAGCGCGTGAGTGTCGATGCCGCTGCGACATCGACCGCCCAGCGCCTCGTCAACGTCCTGTCGGAGCCGTTCGATCTCGCGTGCGGCCGCGTCCATACCGGCGCCAGCATCGGCCTCGCGATCCGCGCGGTCCAGGACCTGGACATGGACCCGCTGCTGCATGATGCCGACCTCGCCCTGCGCCATTCGAAGACCGAGGGGCGCGGCATCGTCAGCGTCTTCGAAGCCAGCATGTCGGAGGCCTTCGAGGCGCGTCGGCAGATCGAAGCCGACCTCCAGGCCGCGCTGACGGCGGAGCAGTTTGAGTTGCACTACCAGACCCTCGTCGATGCCCGAGACGGACACGTCGCCTGCGTCGAGGCGCTGGTGCGCTGGTGCCATCCGACACGCGGCCTGCTCCCACCGCTGTCCTTCATTCCCCTGGCGGAGGAATCCGGCCTCATCCTGCCCCTCGGCCGCTGGATCCTGAAGCGGGCCTGCCTGGATGCCTTGGCGTGGCCCGAGACCGTCGATGTCGCCGTCAACGTCTCCAGCGTCCAGATGCGTCAGAAGGGTTTCGGCGCGGAGGTGCTTGCGTTGTTGGCGGAGACCGGCCTGGCCCCCGCGCGGTTGGAGATCGAGATCACCGAGACCGCGCTGCTGGAGGAGAGCGAGGCGACCCGGGACAATCTCGCCGCGCTCAACGGCGCCGGCATCCGGATCGCCATGGACGATTTCGGCACCGGCTACTCGTCTCTGAGCTACCTGCGCCGGTTCCCGATCGACAAGATCAAGATCGACCGCTCGTTCATGAGCGAGGCCGAGACAAGCCCCGACGCGCGCGCCATCATCCGGGCCGTGGCCGGCCTGGGCGTCAGCCTGGGCATCACCACGGTGGTCGAGGGCATCGAGACGGCGCAGCAGCTGGAACTCGCCCGGGCCGAGGGCGTCGGGCAGGTCCAGGGCTACCTCCTGAGCCGGCCGCAGCCGCACGCGGCGCTGTCGAGAACAGGTCTTCCGAAGCACGTCTGGTGAGCCGTGCGGTCATCATCGAGACCGCAAAGGCCTAAATGGGCGGGAACGGCGCGGCCCCCGCTGAGAAGGTCAATACCGAAGCCGCCGTGCTAGGCGCCGTCCGGATCGAAGGCAATTATCACCGGGCGGAACGTTGACGAGATCGGCGTCTAACCGGCCGGTCATCGATTGCACGATGCTGTAAGCCTCTCGACCCGTCATCGCCGGCCGGTACGGGCGCCGCTCGATGAGCGCACCGTAGATGTCGCAGATCGTCACCAGCCGCACCAGGTCGGGGATCTCCGGCGCCCTCAGGCCGTCCGGGTAGCCTGAGCCGTCGAGCATCTCGTGATGCGACCGCACGACCTGCAACACCTCCTGCGAGAAGCCGCTGTCCACCAACATCTCGTAGCCGATGGCCGCGTGCATGCGCATCACCGTCATCTCCGGCTCGGTCAGTCGACCCGGCTTGTTGAGGATCGACAGGGGAATCTTCGTCTTCCCGACATCGTGCACCAGAGCCGCCTTTGTCAGCCTGGAGCTGTCAAAATCATGGAGCCCCAACTCGATCGCGAACGCGGCAGAGAGGCCGGCGACGATCAGGCAGTGCTGCTGCGTTGCCTCGTCGAAGCGCCGTACGGCGCTGATCCAATCGCGGATGCCGCATTGCTGTACCGCGCGCATGACCAGTTCGGCGCCGGTGCTCGCTAGCTCCGGCGTGACCGCCCGGCCGGAGAAGAAGGTCTGAACGAAGAAGAGCCGTGCTGCGGCCGCCAGCTCCGTCGCGATAGCAGAGCCACCCTGATCCTGAAGCTGCTCGATCGTCTCTCGCATCAGCTCGATCGCCGATGTGGCTGAGAGAGTATCGTCGGCACTGAGCAGCCGCGCCTGTGCCTCGGCACGAGCGGCGTTGCCGTGGATCAGGAACAGGAACGGCGCGCCCGCTGCGCGTACCGGCTTCAGAAGCCGTTTGAAGCGCACGATCGCGTCCGAGGTGAGCTGTGCCACGTCGCCTATGATCAGGTCGGGCACAACTGCCGGTTCCACTTCGGCGTAGAGGTCGTGGATCGAGCAGTGTCGTGTCGAACCGAGGTCGCGGGCGAGGCGCCCGGACCGGGACAGATCGTCGGAGATCAACAACACTGCGCCCCTGTGCTTCCCCCTCGCAAACGCTGGGATTGTCAGGCGTTGGCCGGAAACCGCTGCGCCGTACCGGCGAGCCTCTCGACCGCACCGACGAGGCACCGCAGCGCTTCACACGTTGCCGGATCCAACAGGCCGACCTCGGTCAGCGATCGATCCAGCCCGTCGAGGGCACCCTGGAACGCACGGCTCAGCTCCAGAAGCCTCTCACTGCCTGCATGGATGTACGGCACCCGCGAGCCGAGATGCTCCCCGCGCGCGTGTGCGGCTGCCAGATCGGCACTCAGGCGCCCAAACTGGCTCAAGCTGGAAGGCCGGATCGGAAGTCGTATCGAGGAAGTTGCCGTTGGCCTACAGGATCGTGCCGGTCGGATCGAAGGCGATCACCGCCTGCGACCGGTGCAGCGCCGCGATCTGACCGGCATAGTCGAGCATCTGCAGCTTCTGCGCCGTGACGTCGGACGCGAACTTGACGACCTTCACGACGCGGCCCGCGCGGTCGAGCACCGGGTTGTAGCTCGCCTGGACCCAGACGTACCGGCCGCCCTGGGCGATCCGCTTGAACTCGGCGACCTGATGGGTGCCCTGCCGCAGGGCGTCCCAGAAGGCGTGGTACGCGGGTGTCTCCCGATGCGCCGCCTCCACGAACAGGGCGTGGCGCTGGCCCCGGATGTCGGGCAGGGCGTAGCCCATCATCGTCAGGAAATTGGCGTTGGCCGTGATGATGGTGCCGTCCGGCTCGAACTCGATGACGGCCTGAGACCGGTCGAGGGCGTCGAATGTGAATGAAATATCCCTACGTGCGCCCCCAATACCGAACATGACTTCCCCCGAAGCGGATTATAATTTTTGTAGCGATGTACGTCGAAGAACGCTTTGCTTAGAAAGCGTCGACCGAGAATGAATATTTTGTTGACATGAAGATTGCGTACAATATTAAATTAGCGATTAAGGATGGCCGACCTGCTCCTTGGTAAATTCTAACATCAGTATAGCGTCAATCAAAAGCGATGCGTGATAAGGCAAAATCATCTAGTAATTGTGCATTTATACTCAGTTCGCCATATAAGAGAATTTCCGGATTTCAGCAGAGATTGGTCATATCTTGGGTTGACTGTCACCTGCCAGATTAAAATCAAAGTTGAATTGCCGTGAGTTGTGCTTTTTATCGCAAATGGGCCTCTGACCGAGCAAAGGCTCAGAACCCATTGAAGAGGGGCTATGCCGCTCGGCATGTTTGGGGCGAGCGACTGCCGTCCCTTTCCGACCCGAAGTTGCCAGTCGGCCGAGGAGTGACCGCTTTCGGGAAGCACCGCCTACTTTCCGGACGGCTGGGTCGGGTCGCAAGCAGAAGGACCGCTCAGGGTGGGTTTCTGCCTGTCTGGTTTCGAGCGGATTAGCGGTGAAGCAGACATCGCCTTCGAGCTCGACCCACGATACCTACGGCAGTTGGAACTTCAGGATATCGCTTCAGCGCGCCGCACCCGGCTCGTGGATCGGGCAGCGGTTGAACCGCTCGCGGAACCCGGCCGAATGCCTGTAGGGGGCGTTGCGGGCGCGGTTGATGTTACCGAGGGGGCGGTGAGCTGCAAGGCCGGTCCAGACGCTGAAGCGCATCTCCTCGTCTACCGCCTGCACCCGGGCGGGGTCCCAACTGTCCTGCGGCTGAACCCGGACAACCCCAACCCGCTGGAACGGTGTCTCGTCCTCCTTCCACTCCATCGTCGGGTCCTCGACCGGCTGGCGTTCGAGGTCGCGGCAGAGTTGGACCCGGAACTCCCATTCGCCGGTAATGCCGATCATTTCAGACTGCACCGTCTCGCGAATGGCGTTCGGGCGGCCGGAGGCATCGATCTCAGTGCCGGTGAGGGCGGTCAAAGCCGGAGCGACGGGGGCCAGCGAGAACTTGGCGATGTAGTCGCCGTACCGGAACGGGGTCAGGCTGTAGTAGGTCTCGCCGAGCGGATCGACATTGGGCGCGCCGCCCAGCGAACCGATGGTGGGGCTGTCGATGCCCACCGCATGCAGAGCCTTGTTGCTGCTTGATGGTCTGCCCTTCGTCCGGCGTCACCGCCTCGACGTCAGGAGCGTATCGCACCGGTGATCGCAAGGTCTGTCTCCCGCTGGCGGCCAGGACAGAACACCCGCTCCCCCGGCCACGTTCCGGGTTGTGCGACATTCAATCGCCCATGAACGAGGTGTGGAACGGCAGGAGGCCGGCGCGGCTTGTCAGCAGTGCGGTCTTTCTCTCCGCCTAGGCACGGCCGCGATCCGGCGGCCTTCGGACCCCGCGTCCCGATCCCAGCCTTCGTCAAACCATCCTGCAGGCGGACGACACGTCGAGGATACGCCGATGACATTCCTTCGCTACGCCCCCGACGTCGAGACGCCCGTTCCGGACGAGCAGAAGTCCATCGACGGCATCATCCAGGGGATGACGCAGCAGTCGCAGGTGGTGGAGAAGCGCGAGCACCACGCGGTACGCGCGAGCCACGCCAAGAGCTCCGCCTGCGTCGTCGGGGATCTGGTCGTTCCGGAGAACCTGCCCCCGGAACTCGCGCAGGGCCTGTTCGCCAAGCCTGGAACGTACAAGATGGCCGTGCGCTTCGCGCAGGGCCCAGGCGAGACCCTCGGTGACCGGGTGTCCACGCACCGCGGCATGTCGATCAAGGTCTTCGGGGTGCCGGGCGAGAAGCTGCCTGGGCACGACGTCGACACCCAGGACTTCGTGCTGGCCACCGGTACGACCTTCCCGTCGGGCACGGCGGCGGGCTTCCTGCGCGACGGCACGGTCATCGGGAAATCGACGGGCCTGCCGGAGGGCGTGAAGAGCGTCGTCGCGGCCACGGCGCGCAACCTCAACCGGGTTCTGCACGCGTTCGGCACGGAGAGCGCCATGGCCGATTTCCTCGGCCATCCCTACAGCCACCCGCTCGCCGACAGCTACTTCAGTCAGGCCCCGATGCGGTTCGGCGACTACGTCGCCAAGATCGGGGCGGTCCCGGCTTCGCCCGCCCAACGTAACCTCGCCGAATGGCGCCTTGATCCACACGGGGACGAGGACGGTTTCCGTCACGCGGCCGCGGCCTTCTTCCGCGACAACGAGGTGGTCTACGAGTTAAAGGCGCAGCTTTGGGCGGATTCCGAGCGCCAGCCCATCGAGGATGCCTCGGTCGACTGGCCGGTCGCGATCAGCTCGTACCGCACGGTGGCGACGCTCCGCCTGCCCCAGCAGGATGCCTACTCCCCTAAGCGGGTTCACTACTTCGACGAGGTGATGACCTTCCGCCCCGCGCACAGCCTCACGGCGCACCAGCCGCTCGGTTCGGTGATGCGGGCGCGGCTTCAGGTCTACCGGGCGCTGAGCGATTTCCGCCACCGGGAGAACGGCGTCACCGCCGAGAACACCGCATCGCCGGAGAGCATTCCGGCCTGAGGCCGCCTCCTTCAGCGTCCCGAATGGACCGACAGCAGTCCCATCAACCTGAGGGACGCTGAAAGCCTCGACGGTTTCAGGAGGGGCTTCGGCCTCGGCACGACGGAGGCGGGACCAGCTACGTGGCTTGCGCCTTCGGATGGCGCCTTTTACCGAAATTATCTGTACTTTACGGCATATTTGCAAGCAACGGCCGCACAACATACGATTACCAACAACTGGATGGCAGTCTTACGGGAAGAATTTTACCTGAGGCTTGATCAACGATCCAGCCGACGCGTCCTTTGCGCGCATTGCGGGGAGCGAGACGATGGCCCTCGACACCGCCAGGGTGGCCGAGACTCGATTGTGCGCTAACTCGTCGTCGAGCCTGTCGCCAACGGGTGGGGGACGATCCATGACCAAACGCCTTCGGACCATCGCCACCGGTTTCGCGGCCTTGATCGCCAGCACGGGCGCGGGCCTCGCGCAGGACCATGGGACGCACGGCGCGGTTGCGCTGCCGGATGCCGCGAGCGCGACCTACCAACCGGGACCGCCGAACCTACCGAAGGGCACGCAGATCAGCATGGTCTCAGGCGATCCGAGCAAGCCCGGCCCCTTTGTCCTGCGGGTGAAGTTTCCCGCCAACACGGTCATCGCGCCCCATACTCATTCCGAAGCCGAGACGCTGACGATCCTCTCGGGCTCGATCTATCACGAGCACGGCACGACCATCGACAAGGCGAGAGGCAAGGAGCTGCGCGCGGGCGGGTTCGTGTTCCTGCCCAAGGACATGCCGCATTCGCTCTGGACCAGCGAGCAGCCGGTAGAGCTTCAGGTGAATGGCTTTGGGCCCTTCGGGCTGAACTACATCAATCCCGCTGACGACCCGAGCAAGTCGGTTCAGTAGATCTGAACCCTCGTACCAAACGCCTCATCCGAGGTGCCCGCTACGACGGACACTGCGCCCGCAATGGCCCCTCTGTCGTGTTGAGGAGGCGCCGCTGTTCGGCCGCGTCGAGGAGTCGGAGTAGACTGCAGATCCGTGCCCTGTCCTCCCGTCCATCTGCGCCGGCCTGATACCGTCTACTCAGGGTGATGGGGTGGACGCCCCCCTCGGCGGCATCGCTGTGCCAGAGTGGTGGTGTTGAGCACCAATCGAGGGAGACGTCCGTGGCCCAGGTTACC
>NZ_JBEPKM010000043.1:0-15311 GCF_040544715.1 Methylobacterium sp. 1030
GCGCTCGCCCTTGCTGACCCGCCTCCGGAGCAGGATACTGGGCACGAGAGCGGCCGGCGACGACAGCGCTGCGAGGCGGCGCTACGCCTGCACGGCGAGGGCGTGGCGATCAAGACGATCGCGCGCGCGCTCGGCGCCTCCCGCAACATCGTACGACGCTGGCTGCGCGTGGGGGCGTTTGTGCCCTATCGCCGGGCACCGGCCCCAAGCCGGCTCGATGCTTATCTGCGCTTTGTCGAGGCGCGCTGGCAGGACGGTCAGCACAACGCGGCGGGCCTGTGTCGCGAGCTTCGCGCCATCGGCTTCGAGGGCGGCTACGAGATCGTCCAGCGCTGGGCGAAGCGACGGCGCCGGGACCTTCCAACCCGACCGCCCTCGGCCCGCATCCCGTCGACACGCCTCATCGCGCGGTGCCTGATAAGCGATCCGGCCAGCCTCCCGCCCGCGGATCGCCGCTTCATCGTAGCGCTGTGTGGTCTTGCGCCCAGGCTGCAGGCCGCGGCCGAGCAGGTACGCGGCTTCGGGGCAATCCTGCGCGCCCGCGATCCGGCCGCATTGAAGCCGTGGCTGGAGGCGGCCGCCACGAGTGAACTCGGCGGCTTCGTCGCCGGGCTGCGGCAGGACGAGGCCGCTGTCCACGCGGCCATCGGCGAGCCGTGGAGCAACGGGGCGGTCGAGGATCAGGTGAACCGCCTGAAGCTGATCAAGCGCTCCATGTACGGCCGCGCCGGGCTCGACCTGCTCCGGCAGCGCGTCCTTCACGCCGCGTGAGGCGGACGAGAAACCGCCCGATAAACCAGACCGAGCGCCTCCCAACGTCAGCACCGAACCTGCGGAGGAACCCCGCCGATGACCACCCCGCGGGAGATCCCGCCTGCTACAGCGCTGTGAAGGGCGCGCAGGCGGGCTCTCCCGCTACCGGCGAGCTACACCACCTCCAGGGACACGACCCGCCCATCCGTTGCGGGAGGTGTTCGCGGGCTGCGCGACGCGATGAAGACGGGCGAGCCGCGGCACTGGACGCCCCACGATCTGCCGCCCTGGGCAACGGTCCACCGCCAGGCGCGACGCTGGCTGTCAGCGGGCTGCTTCGAGCCCCCGGCTTCGAACCTTCGCGCCGGGCTGCGTCTGGCGGCCGGGCGCGACGCCGAGCCGTCGGCGGCCATCCTCGACAGCCGGACGCTGCGGGCGACGCCCGAGGGCGGCGGGCGGGCCGGCCACGACGGAGCCGCTCCCGGACACGGTTCAGGATCCCGGACAGACACGAGCGGTGGTCCCGACGGCGCGCCGCAGCGCGGCGAATGGTTTGACCTTTGTGACGCCGGGCGACGCAGATAGATGCCCGCGGGCCTCGCCGCTGGCATAGATGATGCTTCTAAATTTGATCGCACGGTTTCCATAGGCTGAAAAACGTGAAACTATCGCGCTTCCCAACCGAGCCTCTTGCTCCGAGAGTCACGTCGGTGAATTGATACCATATGGCTAAGTCGATGCCCGCACATGGATCCTTGACTCTTGGCCGAAACGCTCTGGATGTACTTTTCCGAAAGCACAATTCCTGGCTGGTCCGATGGGTTAGGACGCATACGAGATCTCAGGTGTCTGCCGAAGATATCGCAGCCGAAGTCTTCCTGCGTCTGCTTGCAATCGACGACCTCGCGGCGGTGCGCGAACCGCGCGCGATGATGGTGACGATCGCCCGCCGACTTTCCATCGAGCTGTTCCGCCGCAATCAGCTCCAGAAGGCCTACGAAGCCGAATTGGCTGCACAGCCCACCGAGCTATCCGCATCGCCGGAACATCAAGCCATCGTCCTTGAGGCCCTGCGAGAAATCGGCACCATCCTGTCGACCATGTCGCCGCGCGCGCGTGCAGCCTTCCTCATGAGCCAAGTGGATGGAATGACCTATACCGCCATCGCGGCGGAGATCGGCGTCTCGATCACCATGGTCAGAAAATACGTTGCTCAGGGCCTGCTCCGGTTCTACCAGTACCATCCAGATCGCTGACCTTCGGCATCGCCCCCGGCCCAGATGTCCTCCGACGATCGCTCTCCCTCCCCGCTCGGTCTGATTGACGGAGACGCCGAACCAGCGGTGGCCGAGGCTATCATGTGGCGCGTGAATCTGAGCTCCGGAGAGGCAACCGAACGCGAGCAGGCCGAGTTCGCTGTGTGGTACGATGCCGACCTGTCACATCGGCGAGCCTGGGATAACCTGTCGCGTTCTCTTGGAACGCTGAGCGTCGTCAGCGCTTCGCCGCTCACCAAGGGATCCCTGGGACGGCGCGCGCTTCAGGAGGCCACAGACCGGCGCCGCGTCCTCAGGACCGCCATGCTCGGCGCCGCGGCTATGACGTCCTTTGCCGTGGGGGATCGGTTGGTCCCGCTGCGCACGCTCCTGGCCGACCACAAGACCTGGACCGGCGAGCATAAGGAGATCGAACTTCCACGCGGAAGCGTCGTGATCCTGGGTCCACGCTCGGCCGTCAACCTGAGAAGCGGGATTGATCGTGACAGGATCGAACTTCTGGCCGGCAGTCTGCTCCTCAAGCCCGGCGGCATGTCGTCCCATGCCGTCGATCTCGCGCTGGGGGACTGGCTGCTGAAGCCGTCGACGGGCCGGGTGTCCCTGCACGATGACGACACCCAGTTCTCGGCGGCACCGCTTGACGCCGCGATGACGGCCGTGATCCCCGGACGCGCCCCGTTCGAGGTGGATGCGCGACAGGGGCTGGCGCTGGAAAACGGGAGTCTGGTCCGGCGCGCGGTCGACGTCGCGCGCGAGACATCATGGTCCACCGGGTTCCTGGTGATCGAAGATGGCCGACTTGCCGCCCTGGTCCAGAGCCTGAGACCGTATTTCGTCGGTGTGATCCGGATTTCGCCGGCGGCAGCCGCGATGCGGATCGCGGGTGTGTTCAAGCTTCGCGAGCCTCGCGACACGCTTCTCGCGCTCTCGGAGACTCTGCCGATCAAGGTCCGGATGGTCACGCCGTTCTGGCTGAACGTCGACATGTGACCTCGGATCACGCGCCGCCGGAGCGGCCGCATCGCACCGGGTGGCTTGCCGGGCGCCGGAATGGCCGCGCGGGACGGGTGTCCGGAGGACGCGCCGTGTTCAGTCCGTCCGCTGCGGGCTGATCCCGCCCCGCGATGGACCTCCTGATGATGGATCTCCTGCCCCGCGATCGCGCGGCGGGACGTCGGTCGTCAAGGCCTCGGCTCAGGCGGCCCGGCCCGCCTCTCCGTCGTTCACCGGCGCGAGGCTCCAGCCCTCCGCCGTGAGATGCAGGTGCCGATCGTGGTAGGCGTACACGCTCTGCCGGTGCGCGACGCTGACGAAGGTCACCCCGGACCGGCGGAGCTGATGATACAGATCCCGCTCCGTCTCGGGATCGAGCGCGCTGGTCGCCTCATCCAGGAAGGCGAGCCGCGGCTTGGTCGCGAGCAGCCGCGCGAAGCCGATCCGCTGCTGCTCGCCGAGCGAAAGGAGGCGCCCCCAGTCGCGGCGCGCCGAGAAGCCTCCCATGCGCGCGGCGAGATCCTGCAGGCGCACGCGCGCCAGGATCGCCTGCAACTCGTCGTCGCTGAAGACGCGGGTGTCCTGATGCGGGTAGGTGATCTGCGTCCGCAGATCCGCCAGCACCATGTAAGGCCGCTGCGGAAGGAACATGATGTGCTGCGGATCGGGCAGCACGATCGCGCCTTCGCCCCGCGTCCAGAGGCCGGCCATGGCGCGCAGCAACGAACTCTTGCCCACCCCGGTCTGCCCCGTGATGAGCAGACGCTCGCCGCGGGCGATCTCGACGTTCAGGTCCACGATGAGGTCGCGCTCGCCGCCGGGGGTGCGAAGCGTGAGCCCCTGAACGAGGACGCTGTCCTGCTCATGGTTCCGGACCGCGATCCGCGGAACCGAGGGGTCGTGGTGCGTGGTGGCGAGGGCGTCGAACTTCTCCTGGATCTCCGCCAGTCGCACGACGTTGGGCGCCGCCTGCACGATGGTTGGCACCGCGTTGGTAATGATGCTCAGACTGCTGACGATCATCCCGGCCGCCGTCGTACCCGCGACGATCGATCCGTACGGAATCGTGCCGGCGAAGAAGAGGGGGGCGAGGAAGAGCAGGGGCAGGACTTGGAGGACGAGGCCGGAGACATCGCTGACCCCCGCGATGACCAGCTTGTAGCGGAGAATGCGCAGCTCCGCCCGGATCGCCTTGTCTAGGCGCTCTCCCAGATGCGTCTGCTCGGCTGCCTCTCCGCGATAGAAGGCGACCGTTTCGGCATTGTCGCGCACATGCAGGAGGCCGTAGCGAAGGTCGGCCTCGGCCACGGTCGAGTCCCACTGCTGGCGGATCGTGGGCCGATAGAGGAAGTATTTCAGCACGAACTGCGTCGCCACATAGGTCAGCGTCGCCACGAGCAGTCCGGCCGAGATCTGCGAAAGGATCGCGATCTGGACCATGACATCAAAGCCGGCTCCGAAAAGTTGCCGTGGGAAGTCAACGACACTCAGGCAGAACGGTGCAACTTGCTCCTGGATACGTTGATCCGGATTGTCTATAGTTTGCGCGGCATGGATGTCGTAATAAGTCCGGCGCGCCATATACCGATCGATCAAGCGCGCCGTGAGCCAGCGCCGCCAATGGATGACTAGAAAATTGCCGACGAAGGTCTGCCCGGACGTCATGACGGTGCGCAGAAAGACCAGTGCCGCCACGATGGTGAGGAACCTCCAGAACTCGGCCTCATTCTTGGCCAGGAGTTCGTTGGTACGGGAGGCCGTATAGAGCGTGATAGCGCCGCCGAACAGGCCGAATCCCAAGCTGCTGGACAGGGTTACGGAGGCCATCAGCCACGACCGCCACGCGCCTCTGCGCGTCCAATAGGGCTTGGTCAAGCGCCACAGCCGGACGAAGAAGAGCTTGCCGATCTTGAAGTTGCGCGGATCGACATGGACGTGAACTCCATCATCGTGCTGTGTGGCCTGTAAGGACATGGAGGTCTTCTCACTGCATCCGGATGCCTCCGGTCCGCCGGGACTTCTGCCGGGACGCGGCCTTCGTGATGCCGTCCGGGCCGGTGGTGGACCCGGCTCACGATCGGCTCGCCCCCATGCAGAATGATCCGCAGGTGCGGCCTCCGAACGAGGCCGCACCCCTTCCGGAGACGACCGGCGGCGCTACGGATGAGCGCAGGCCTCCCGTCGTCCGGCTTGGATCCGGTCGTACACCCGCTCAGAAATTCACCCGCACGCTGCCGATCGCGCTGAACCCCTGGGCGTACCAGTTCCCGCCGGTGGGGCCGCCGACATTTGAGTAATACTTGCGGTCCAGCAGGTTGGTTAGGGTCAGCTGCGCGGTCGTCTTCTCATCGATCAGGTACTGAATCAACGCATTGAAGGTCGTGCCCTCGCTCTGCCGGACCGTGATATCGTTTCTAACGGATTTCCCACCACTGTTAGAGAAGATCTGGCTGGTGTAGAAGGTCGCCCCACTGAATTCCGCGCCGAAGCCGAAGCGGACGGGTGCGAGATACGCGTCGAACTCAGACCATCCCGTCTTGAGCCGGAACACCGTGAACAGCTTGGCGAGGTGCCGGGGGAAAACACGGGTCGATGGTGAATGATCCTGATTGCCGCGGCTGCCATATATTATGCGGTTGTCGTTAAAGTTGTAGCTGAAAGTCAGGTCCCAATCCTGTGCCAGTTTTCCAGTGGATTCGAAGTCGACACCATTGGCTTCCAGTGTCGCCCCATCAGCGAGATAGCAGCAGTTCTGGAAATTGGGATTGCCGGTGTAAGGGCTCGCGTAGTTGACGGTCGGATAGTTCAGGATATGCGCCGTGTAGAACGCCAGCGACGTGTTCAGCGCGCCATCAAGATCGGTTCGCTTGATTCCCGCCTCCCAGGTCTGCCCGGTCATGGGTCCGAGCAGTGTGCCGGGGCTGCTCTCTTGATTCTGAGGCTGGAAGATCGTCGCGTAGGATCCATAGATGGACATGGTCGGATCAAGGTCGATCGTTACGCCCACGTCGGGGATGGGTAGGTTGGTCGCTTTGAGTCCGTTCGAGGTTGTTTTGCCATTGTTAACACTATCCCTATTCGCCTGATACGTGCTGAACCTTTCAGCCACGAGCACGTGAAGCCACGGCAATGGAGAGATCCGCATGCTCGTGTATGCGGCGAGCTGCTCAAGGCTGTAATTGCGATCATACGCATTCGATATTGTGTAACTGGTGAGTGGCATCTGCGGGAAGGTCCAGGGCGTCAAGCTAAGAACGTTGACGCTTGTGCTTCCCGGATAAACATAGGTAAGAGGTTTAGAGGGGAGTCCCTGTTGGATGCTCGAGTAGCTGAATCCAAAAATCGGCTCGACTGAAATGCCAAATATTTCATCCTTCCCGTTGATATATGCATCGGCCGAATATTGGTCTGATATAATTTTGCTGTATCCGGCAAACCAATCTAGGCCTGTGTTGTCCGATTTTACGCCGTGATTTGGAAGAGCGTTCGAGACAAGGACGTTGCTCGTGGAGAGTTGCTGGTTTATCGTTCCATTGAAATGAAAGGTCCAATCGTCGACGATATCTTGCTCCGCCTGGACAAAATACTCCCGTCCGAAGACCGTCGCCTTGGCCCATGGTGCGCAGAGGCACGTATCGCGCGAGAAGAGCACCTTGGTGCCGTTCGGGTATGTTGGAAGCCCTCCGATCCACGGCGTTGCGATGGTTTCGTTGATCGTGGCGCCGAGATTGATCCGCGTCTGTTCTGCCGGGGTGATCTCGACATTCACATAGCCCTGCTTCACCGATTTGCCGGCGAATCGGTAGAAATAGTCCCTGTCGTCGTAGACGAAGCTGCTCCTGATCCTGACGAGACCATCGAGAAGATCGCCGGTCGAGATGTCGCCCACCGTCCGATACGTGTTGAACGAGCCGATGTCCTGGCTGATTGATCCCCCTGCCGCGGCCAAGGGGCGCTTCCGCTGGAGGCTCAAGACACCACCGGGCGATCCGGATCCGGAATATTGCCCGGCGGAGCCCCGCACGATTGAGATGCTGTCGTAGGATGAAAGATCGAAGATGGGGAGGAAGTTGGAGTCGAAGCCGGCTGCGGGGCTGCCCACCGTGATCGGCTGACCGCCGTCGATCGCAATGCTGTTGATGGTGAAGCCGCGCGATTGGTAGGCCGTGTTGAGATTGCTGGTGGCGAGCCCCGCGCCGCTGCTGCCCGTCGCTCCTCCGCCGGGCTGTACCGTCAGGCCCGGCATGGCGGCGACGGCCTGATCCAGCGTGGTGATGTTCCTGTCCTTGATCTGCTGGTTGCTGATCACCGATACGCTCTTCGGCGTCTCCTGGATCGAGACCCCCGTCTTCGTGGCGACGTTGGACGCCGATACCGCGTAGCTGTTCGAGCCTTCCGTCGATAGGGGGTCGCTGGTCAGGCGCGTGCCGTTGCCGGACACGTCGATGTCGGCGATATCGGTCGCTACGGCGGCGCCTGCCCCCGAAGCACTTGGTTTAGCCCCACTGTCCACGATCGACAGCATCCCGCCCGATCCGGTGACGAGACGCAGCTTCGTTCCGGACAGGGCCCGGGACACGGCTTGCCCGACGCTCATGCGTCCGACGATCGGGCCCGTGCGCAGGTTCTCCACCACCGTCGGCGAGAACGAGATCGGTGTGGCCGCGGCGCTGCCGATCGCCGTCAGGACGCTGCTCAGCGAGCCTCCCGCGATGTTGAAGTCGATTACCTTCTCCTGCGCCACGGCGGGGGCGATGCCGAGCGTCAGCGCCGCGACGGAGGCGCCGCAGAGTAGCGCGCATCCCAAGCCCCATGCACCCAACCGACCTAGCATCACGACACCCCCAAGGCATTTTGTCACATGCTTCTGGAGGGATGACGGTCGAGGCGTCAGAAACAGAACCTTGGCCGGAAAAACATTCGAGATTTTCCTGTCGCGGCCACCCGCACTTGATCGCCGAGCCGTGGCAGCCGCGGGCCAGTTCCCAGTGGGACGACGGCGATCGGGCGTCAGAGACAGAGCGTACCACTCGGGCGTTCAGTCCTCCGGGGGATCTCCACAGACGACGACAAAGAGTGATCCGTCGCCGAGCAGGCGCTCGCTCGCTCGGCGAGCATCCGCGATGCCGACCGACGCGATCCCGCTGTTGCGCCGGTCCAGCCAGTCCGGATCGCGTCCGTCCAGTTGGATCGTGAGCAGCGCGTTGGCCAGGGCGCCGGAGTTCGACAGCTGCAGGCAGTGAGACCCGATCAGGTTGCCCTTGGTCCTGGCCAGTTCCTCCTCGCCGATTCCCTGCGCGACGAGCCGGCGGAACTCACCCATGACCACGTCGATGACCTCCGCGGTCCGGTCGTTGCGGGTCGAGGTCGTGCTGCGCAGCGTCGCGCTGCCGTCGGTCACGGCGAGGCTTGAATTGATCGCGTAGCAGAGCCCGCGCTTCTCGCGCACCTCCTTGAACAGCCGCGAGGTGAAGCCGCCGCCAAGGCAGAGGTTCACCACGACGGAGGCGAGAAAATCGGGGTCGTGGCGGGGGAGGCCGGGACGGCCGAAGACGAGGGTTGATTGCGGCAGCGCCATGCGCTTCAGCACCCGTCGGCCGAGGCCGCGGAGAGTCACCTGGGCGACAGGTGGAACGAGCGGGCTCGGCAGATCCGCGAACGCGCGGTCGAGAAGTGGGCCGAGTCGATCGGGGTCGATCGCGCCTACGACCCCGATCCGCAGGTTGCTGCGGCTCACGAGGCGTGGGTGAAGAGCGAGGAGATCCGCGCAGGTGATCGCCTGGATCGTTTCGGACTCGCCCATGATCGCGCGGGCATAAGGGTGGCCGGCGAAGCCCTCCGCGGCAAATGCGCGCCCGGCCACGTATTCCGGTTTTTCGACGGCCGCGCGCAAGGCCGCAGCCATTCGGGCGCGGGCGCGCTCGATCGCCTCGGGTGCCAGGCGTGGCTCGCGCAAGGCGAGTCCGAGCATTTCGAAGGCCCGGTCGGCGTGCCGGACCATGCATCTGAGATCACCCCAGGTGAGGTCGGGCGTGACGCCGAACGTCATCCGGATCGCCCGGTTGCCGAGCGCCTGCTGGAAGGCGGTGGCGGTCATGCTTCCGGCACCCTCGGTCAGGAGCGAGCCCAGCATCGCTGCGGTGCCGGCCCTTTCGTCCACATCGAGATTGGCGCCTCCCCTGAAGCCAAAATTGACGGAAAGGATCGGCAGAGCGTGATCCTCGATCAGCCACGCTTCGATTCCTCCGGGACTGCGCACTCTTCTCACGCGCTCGGCGGAGCGGGTACCTGTCGAGGGCGGTCTATGAAGCGTCATGAGGGAGGTGTCGATCGCAGTCTCGGCGCCAGAGCGCGTATAGAGGATCAGGAGCGGGACGACCGGGTCCCGTTCACGATCGGTCAGGCAGCGGCGCCGAGGAGGTAACCCGAGACACCACCCGCACTATTGAGCAATGCGAGGGCTCGCTGGATCGCCCCCGAGGTCACGGCTTCGATGCGTGCCGGCCACGTCGCCACGGCTTCGACGCCCAGGCCGAGGCTCAAGGCCTGACCGTAACCCTGAGCGCGACGGAACTGGTTGTCGAGGGCGTAGAGGGCGTCGGCCACGAGTTGCGTTTTGGCACGTTCGATCGCCCCGGCCTCGAAACCGTGGATCCAGACAGCGTGCAGTTCCGCGTCCAGCGCGTCGTCGAGGGCCTGGGGCGAGACGCCGTCCGCCGGCACGGCCTTCATCATGAAGCGTGCCTGATCGGTGAAGTACGTGTCGAGGTAGCTGCTTGTCACAGAGGTCGCCAGCTTCTGCTCGACGACGAGGCGGTTTTGAAGCAGCGACGTGCGGTCTCCGCCCAGCAGCACGGCGAGCACCGCCAGCGCTTCCGCCTCGCCGGGCACCGCCATACGCGGCGCGGGCACGATGTGGAGGCGCTGCAACTGCTGCTGCCGCACGCGCTCGTCGCGCAACGTGATGAGCCGCAGCGTTCGCAACGGCGGATCCTGCTCGCGGAGGCGGTCGGGCACTGGCTCCCCGGGCGGCAGCGCACCGTAGGATTTCTCGGCCTGAGCCATGACCTGCGTGAGATCGACGTCGCCCGCCACGACGAGGATGGCGTTGTTGGGCTGGTAGAAGCGCCGGTAATAGGCCCGCGCGTCCCTGCCAGTCAGACCCGCGATCTCGGGCCGCCAGCCGATGATCGGACGTCCCGCAGGATGGGTCGGCACCGCGGCCGAGATCATCATCTCTGCGAGCAATGTCTCCGGGCGGCTGTCGAAGTTCATCGCCCGCTCTTCCAAGACCACATCCCGCTCGGACGCGATCAGGGCTTCGTCGAATGCGAGGTTGTGCATACGATCAGCCTCGTAGGCCATGCAGACAGCGAGTTGGTCGCGCAGTACTTGTTGGTAGTAGCAGGTGTAGTTCCAAGAGGTGAACGCGTTCTCTTGGCCGCCCTCCGCCGCGAGAATTTGGGTGAAGTGCCCGGCCGGATAGCGCTCCGTGCCCTTGAACATAAGGTGTTCGACGAAGTGGGCGACACCGGACCGGCCGACGGGATCGTCGGCCGAGCCGTTGCGGTACCACACCATATGGGTGACGATCGGCGCACGCCGATCGGGAATGACGACAATCTGCATTCCGTTGGCGAGGCGCCCGATCTTAATCGCGGGCGTCATGGGTAAACGGCCCGGCCCGTTCGGAGGCACCACCTCGTCGGACGGCACGGCACGCGGGACTGCGGGTGGGGATGTCATCGAAGTTACCTAATCTCCTGCCCGGAAGCCGGTGACACGATTCTCCCGCCACCGCCTGGAAACGACCGCCCCCCTCACTTTCCGCAGGAGGGTCCGGCCGGATGGGGGGACGCTACCTCAGTGTGGCGCCGTACCTCCCGTATCTTCGAGGCCGACGAGGCCGACCTTGAGGTAGCCGGCTGCGCGCAGCAGGTTCATCACCTGCATGAGTTCCCCGTAAGACACGCCCTTGTCCGCGCGCAGAAAGATGCGCTCGTCCTTGTTGCCCCTGGTGGCCTTTCCGAGCGCGTCGCCCAGGGCCGGGCGGGCGATATCGTCATCGCCCAGAGCCAGCGAGTGGTCCGCCTTCACACTGAGGAAGACCGGTTTGTCAGGGCGCGGCTGCTGCTCGGCCGAGGAGGTCGGCAGTTCCACCGGAACGCTCACCGTGGACAGAGGTGCGGCCACCATGAAGATGATGAGCAGCACCAGGATCACGTCGATGAACGGCGTGATGTTGATGTCGGCGTTCTCGGCGAGATCGCTATCGTCGGATCCAAGTTTGACTGCCATGGCGCCTACTCCGCTGCGAGGCGCAGGCCGGGACCGCCGCCGATGTCGCGCCGGTCGAGTTCGCGCGAGAGGTGGCGCATGATCAGCGCGACGGCGTCGCCGATCATGACGCGGTAGCCGGTGATCGAGCGGGTCAGTGCGTTGTAGATGACGACGGCGGGGATGGCGGCCACAAGGCCGATACCCGTGGCCAGCAGCGCTTCGGCGATGCCGGGGGCAACCACGGCGAGGTTGGTGGTGTTCGCGTTGGCGATGCCGATGAAGCTACCCATGATGCCCCAGACCGTGCCGAACAGGCCGACGAAGGGGCCGACCGAGCCGATGGTGGCCAGGATGCCGGTGCCGACGGCCATCCGCTTGCTCGTCGACACCTCGATCCGCTCGAGCGCGATCGCCACGCGCTCCTTGATGCCCTCGCGCGACAATCCGCGGGACAGCGCGCGTTCATCTTCCGTCTCGACGAGCAACCGCAGCGCCAGACCGGAACGGACGCGTTCGAGCGCTCCGCCCAAGCTGTCGGCCTGACGGAGCTGGTCCAGGCTTCGCCGCATGCGCCGCTTGGCCAGGCCGAGGCTGACCACCTTGACCAACAGGACGGTCCAGGTCGCGACCGAGGCTGCCGCCAGCAGGATCATCACCGCCTTGACGACCGGATCGGCGCTGAGGAACATCCCCATCGGCGAAAGGTCGTGGGGCATCGCCGCGGCCGACGCCTTCAGGGGGGCGGGGCTCGGCGCCGGCAATGGCGGCGCTGAGCCCTCACTCCGGGGCACAGCCGGGACGGCAGCCTGGCCGACCTCCTCCGCGGGGCGCGGAGCAGTCGTTTCTGCAATCGGGGACTTGCTCACGGGCGCCGCGTCCGCCGGCGCCGTCTGACCCGCCGTCTCCGGGGATGGGGTTTGCGCTCTCGGCACCTTCAAGGGCGCCAGACAGCATCCGATCACCAAGACTAGGATCATCCCGGCTCGGAAGAAGCCGCCCGACGTACGGGCCAGCCCCGGCACGGCGTCTGCGTGGATCTGTCCCGACATGGCTGATCGACCTCCAATGATCGTTTGGTGTCGATCAGTTGTGCGACGAGGCGGCCGAATTGAAACGGGTGTCGGCGAATTTTTCAGGGGCGCGGTCCACAGGACGGCCGCGACGGCGCAGGATGAGAGCCGTCCGTCCAGGTCGACGGCGGCGCTGGCATCCGTGTGCCTGCGATAGGGGACGCGCGGTCGCGCAGGAGGTGAGTTCGTGGCTGGCCCCGCACCGGGACTCGGCGAGGCGCGCGCCGTCGGAGGGCAGCGCGCGGTTTGGAGCGTCGCTGCCGACGCTCGCCGAAGGACAGAGCCGACGGCCCCGCGGAAAACATTTCCGAGAATCAGTGCGATTTCGATCGGTCCGATCGTCACCCCGATGACATCGGGGTGAGCGGTGCTGCTCCTCAGCGCCGGGTTGAAGGGGATCGGCGCAGAGGGCGGATCCACGGATTGTAGGAGGAGCACGTGCCATCCAGCGTCCTGCCGACGCGCGGATCGTGAGGTGAGCCATGGACATGATGATGAGGGCCGCGGTTCCGGCACAGGCCTTTTATTCCATGAAGCCGACGCTTGAGGCCGAGGAGCGCCGCGCCCAGCGGCTGCAGATCACGTTCTGGTTGGCGGCTGTCCTCGTCGTCCTCGCCCTGCATGGCGGCATCGCCTGGTACCTCCTGCACGCGCCGCGGGCCGAGCCTCTGACGCAGGCCGACATGGGGGCTGTGATGATCGAACTCGCGCCAACGATCGAGCAGGCGGCCTCGCAGGTCGATGCGGCCGTCTCCAAACCCGAAGAGGCGGCCTCCGCTGCAGCGGAGCCGCCGAAGGAGGAACGACCGCGAGAAGAGGCCGAGGAAACCAAGCCGATCGCGACGGCCGAAGAGGCGCCCGTGGCCGCTGTGGCGCCCCTACCTCCGCCGCCGAAGCAGAAGCTGAAGCCTGTCGAGAAGAAGAAGGCACCCGAGAAGCCGAAGCCGGAAAAGACGGCGCAGAAGCCCAGGCCGACCCAGGCTCCATCGAAGGCGGCGGCGGTTCGCACCGCGAGCGCACCGCGTTCCGACCAGCGGGCGGCTGCCACGCGCGCGGCATCGGCCGGCGCCGCGAGTTCGGCCAGCACCGCGGACTGGAAGGGCCAAGTGGCTGCGGCGTTGAACCGGAACAAGCGATATCCCAGCGGCGTCACGGCAACGGGCAGTCCGATCCTGCGCGTTGCCATCGCGGTCTCGGGCCAGGTCTCGTCCGCGTCCGTCGTAGCCTCTTCCGGATCCCCCGAACTCGATCGCGCGGCGATCGAGACCATTCATCGCGCGTCGCCGCTGCCGCCCCCGCCATCCGGCGCTACGATGCTGACGTTTCGCATGAATTTCCAATCCCGTTGAGGGCGTGGACGGTCAATGCCCTTGGTTAGAGCTATGCCGCAGATTGGGTGACGACGGTGTGTTGAAGGCGGCGTATCGAGGCGGGTGTCGAGCCTGCCAGAACCTCTCGAGCCGAGAGCGATACGCCATGGAGACACCTACCAACGTCGTCCGACTTCGTCATCCCGAAGACCTCGACGATCCCCTGACCGAGGTGCTGCGGGCCGGCGCCCGCCGCCTGCTCGCCCAGGCTGTCGAGATGGAGGCGGACGCCTTCTTGAGCGTGATGCAGGACCTGCGACTGCAGGATGGACGGGCCCGGCTGGTGCGGCACGGTCACGGGCCGGAGCGGGCGATCCAGACCGGCATCGGCCCGGTGCCAGTCGCGCGGGTCCGTGTCCGGGATCGCGGTGCGAGCGGGTCTGAGGACCGGGTCCGGTTCACCTCGACCATCCTGCCGAAATGGGCGCGGCGCATCCCCAGCCTGGATGCGCTGCTGCCGGTTCTGTACCTACGCGGTGTCTCGACCGGCGACTTCCAGGACGCGCTGGCCGCCCTCTTGGGCCGTGACGCCCCGAACCTGTCGCCGGCCGTCATCGCCCGGCTGACGGCGACGTGGGCGGATGAGTACGCCCGCTGGCAGGGCCGCGATCTCTCCGCGCGCCGCTATGCCTACGTCTGGGCCGACGGCGTCTACCTGCAGGCCCGGATGGAAGAGCAGGCCGAGTGCATGCTCGTGCTGATCGGGGCGACGCCCGAGGGCAAGAAGGAGCTCGTCGGGTTCCAGGTGGGTGTGCGCGAGAGTGCCCAGAGCTGGCGCGAGCTGCTCGTCGACGTGAAGCGGCGCGGGCTGTCGATCGCGCCCGAGATCGCGGTCGGCGACGGCACTCTCGGCTTCTGGCGGGCGCTGGACGAGGTCTTCCCCGGCACCGCTCACCAGCGGTGTTGGGTTCACAAGACCGCCAACGTCCTCGACAAGGTGCCGAAGTCCATCCAGCCGGCGATGAAGGCGGACCTGCGCGAGATCCACGGCGCGCCGACCCGGGCGGCAGCCGAGGTGGCGCTGGCGGTCTTCGTTGAGAAATACGGGACCAAGTACCCCCGCGCCGCTGCCTGCCTGACCAAGGATCGGGAGGCGCTGCTGGCGTTCTACGACTTCCCGGCCGAGCACTGGGATCACCTGCGCAGCTCGAACCCGATCGAGAGCGTGTTCGCCACCGTCCGCCATCGCACGGTCCGGACCAAGGGGGCGCTCTCGGCCACGACCGCCAAGCTGATGGTGTTCAAGCTGGTGATGGCGGCGTCGAAAACCTGGCGGCGGCTGAAGGGCGAAAACCAGTTGCCGAAGGTCGTGGCCGGCGTCATCTTCCGCGACGGGACCGAGGTCGTCGCGAGCCCAGATCACCGCGCCGCCTGACCACCTCCGTCACCTAAAATCCTGCATAGCTCTCGTGGAGGCCGTCTCCTGGTACCTGCGCTATCCGCTCAGCTATCGCGACATCGAGGAGCTGTTCTTGGAACGGGGTCTGGAGGTCGACCACTCCACCCTGAACCGCTGGGTTCTCGCCTACGCGCCGCTGATCGAGAAGCGACTGCGGCAGTTCCGTCGG
>NZ_JBEPKM010000044.1:0-11742 GCF_040544715.1 Methylobacterium sp. 1030
GCGGATCACGCCGCCCGCACCGAAGGGCAAGCGGGCGACACGATCCGCCCGAGGGGCAGGGCCGAGCCCCGCTAACGTCTTGAGAAGATTGGCGCGCCAGTCCGAACAAAAATGCGAACACTTATGTCATTGAGGTGGCCCGATAATTTTTGAGGCCCCGCTGCTACGTAGCTCGGCATTATCAGCGGATGATCTTATCCAACTGCAACGCATCCTCACAAACCGGACGTTCCGCTATGCGCCGATTTCGTTGAAAAACTCGCTGTCGGCCTGGATCGAGGTTTTATGGGGGCTTGGCTGAGGGCCTCCCCCAGCCGATCAGGCTAGGCTCGGCTGCCCCAGCGGGATCAGCTTGGCCAGCTTCCGTAGGTTCTGGGCGACGGCCGCGAGGTGGAATTCGTCTCGGGCTCCATCCGGCCCCCGCAACCGAAGCCGATCCAGCTTCAGGATCCGCTTGAGGTGGGCAAACAGCATCTCGACCTTCTTGCGCTCCCGCCGCGAGGTACGGCCCGCCTCCGAGGCGCAGATGTCGCGCGCCATCTGCCGGGCACCCTCGTGGATCGAGCGTGGGATCTTGCGGGCGGATGCGTTGGGGCAGCATCGTGGCTTCAGCGCGCAGGCATCGCAGTCGTGCTTGCTCGCGCGGTAGCGCAGCATCCCGTCTGCGTCGACGAGCGGAGGCGGTGACCTGTAGACCTTCTGACGTTGCCGCAGCTGCTTGCCGGCCGGGCAGGTGTAGGCGTCAGCGTCAGGGTCGTAGGTGAAGGCTGATCGGCTGAAGGTGCCGTCGCGGCGCTCAGACTTGTCGAGGACGGGGATGTGCGGCTCGATGCCTTGCTCGTGGACGAGCCAGCCCAGCATCGCGGCCGATCCGTAACCGCTGTCGCCGGCGAGCCGTGCCGGGTAGAGGTCGAAGCGCTCGCGCGAGCGCACGATCATGCGCTTGACGGCTGTGACCTCGGCCTGCCGGATCGCGGTGGTCGGCTCGACGTCCACGATGACCGCGTGGTCGAGGTCGATCAGGTAGTTGGCCGCGTAGGCGAAGTAGGCCAGCCCACCGTCCGCCCCCGTCCAGCGCGCGGTCGGGTCGGCGGGGGAGACGAGCTTGGGCACGACCGGCGTCGCAGCCCCGAACGCGGCGTCGTCGAGCACAGCCAGGTACTCCCGGGCGGCGCGGCTGACGCTCTCGGGTGGCAGGCCGTTCGTACCCTCGACACCCTTCTGCCGGTTGGCATCGGCCTTGATCAGGCTGGCGTCGACCGCGAAGCCCTCGCCGCCCACGAGCCCCTCGGCGATGCAGCGGGCGAGCACGGTCTCGAACAGGCGTCGCAGTAGGTCGCTGTCGCGGAAGCGGCCATGACGGTTCTTGGAGAAGGTCGAATGGTCCGGCACCCGGCCGTCGAGCCCGAGCCGGCAGAACCAGCGATAAGCGAGGTTGAGGTGGACCTCGTCGCACAAGCGGCGCTCGAAGCGGATGCTGAAGCAGTAGCCGATGAGCAGCATGCGGATCATCAACTCAGGGTCAACCGAGGGCCGGCCCGTCGAGCTGTAGAACGACTGCAGATGCGCGCGCAGGCCCGACAGGTCAACGAAGCGGTCGATGGCGCGCAGCAGATGGTCGGCGGGGACGTGGGTATCGAGCGAGAACTCGTAGAACAGGGCGCCCTGCTCGACTTGCCGAGGTCCCATCATCTGCTTCGGTCTCCGCCTCTCGACAAGAGTGAATCACCTCACGACTGCCGCTGCAACACCGAGTTTTTCAACAGAATCCGCCCGACGCGGTCATTCAAGCTGTGCTGCCGCGAGGTCCGGATTAGAAGGTGAAGCGGCCGCTCAGCTGCAGCATGCCTTCGCCGTTCCCTTTGCCTCAAGCCAGCGATCCCGCGGCTTGCAACTCGCAGCGCGAGGGGCAAGCGCGACTTGAGCGACGCCGTCGATCAGCTCGGGGGTATCGGCGCAGCGGAGCTGCATCGGCGCCACGCCGTCGCTGACCTCGAAGGTGAGCCGCGCGGCAGGATCGAGCCCGACGTGGTCCGACACCTTGCGGATGATCGCCGCGAACTTGCCGGTCGTCATGTGGGTGCGGTCGCCGTCGATCACGTCCCAGAGCTGGATGAAGATCTCCGACCAGGACTCCGGGTTGCCGCCGCAGTCGAGGGCGGCGAACTGGCCGGCCTTCACCTCCGTGACATGGTAACCGGGACGCACGGCGTGACCGTCGTAGACGAACACGAGGGGGATCGACGGGTGCTCGTCGCACGCGGCGAGCAGGGCGCCGATCTGGATGTCGTCGGCGGTCCTGCGAGGCGGCACCGCCACAGCGATCTTGGCAACGTCCAGCATGTGCGCTACTCCTCATTCAAACAATTCTAGGATTGTCGAATGATGGACGAGCGTCAAGCACTGACTGCCTTCGCCGCTCTGGCCCAGGAGACCCGGCTGCAGATCGTGCGGCTGCTGGTCCAGGCCGGACCAGAAGGCATGGCCTCCGGAGTTCTGGGGAGCGAGCTGGGCGTGTCCGCCTCCACCGTGTCCTTCCACCTGAAGGAGCTGGACCACGCCGGTCTGATCCAGGCGCGGCGCGAGGGCCGGTCGATCATCTACAGCGCGGCCTACCCGGCGCTCTCGGGCCTCATCGCCTTCCTGATGCGCGACTGCTGCCAGGGGCGTCCGGAGGTCTGCACGCCGGCCGTCGCCTCGCTGTCGAGCTGCTGCAATTCCCTGACGGAGGCCGGTCATGCCTGAGACGTTCGACGTGGTGATCTACCACAACCCCGACTGCGGCACGTCCCGCAACACCTTGGCGATGATCCGCAACACCGGCATCGAGCCGCACGTCATCGAGTACCTGAAGACCCCGCCGAACCGGGCGCTGGTCAAGCAGCTCGTGGCCCGCGCCGGCCTCACGGTGCGGGAGGTGTTGCGGGAGAAGGGCACGCCCTACGCCGAGCTGGGCCTGGGCGATCCGGCGCTGACCGACGAGCAGCTGCTCGACGCGATCGAGGCGCATCCGATCCTGATGAACCGGCCGCTGGTGGTGAGCCCCAGGGGCGTGCGCCTGTGCCGGCCGTCGGAGGCCGTGCTGGATCTGCTGCCGGCGCAGCAGGGCGAGTTCGTGAAGGAGGATGGGGAGCGCGTGGTCGACGAGCACAGCCGCCGCGTCGCCACCGCCTGAGGAGCACCGATGTCGACGTTTGAACGCTATCTCACCGTCTGGGTCGCCCTCTGCATCGTGGCCGGCGTGGCTCTCGGGCACGTCCTGCCGGGCGTCTTCCAGGCGATCGGCTCGGCCGAGGTCGCCCAGGTGAACCTGCCGGTGGCGGTGCTGATCTGGCTCATGGTCATTCCCATGCTGCTCAAGATCGACTTCGCGGCGCTGGGTCAGGTCGGCCGGCATTGGCGCGGGATCGGCGTAACGCTCCTGGTGAACTGGGCGGTGAAGCCGTTCTCGATGGCGGTGCTGGGCTGGTTGTTCGTGGGCTGGCTCTTCAGGCCCTACCTGCCAGGGGACCAGATCGACAGCTACATCGCCGGCCTGATCATCCTGGCCGCAGCGCCCTGCACCGCGATGGTGTTCGTGTGGTCGAACCTGACGAAGGGCGAGCCGCATTTCACGCTGAGCCAGGTGGCGCTGAACGACACGATCATGGTGGTGGCCTTCGCCCCCATCGTCGGCCTGCTGCTCGGCCTCTCCGCGATCACCGTCCCGTGGAGCACGCTGGTGCTCTCGGTGGTGCTCTACATCGTCCTCCCGGTGATCGTGGCGCAGCTGGTGCGGCGCTCGCTTTTGGCCTCGGGCGGGCAAGCGGCACTCGATCGTCTGCTGAAGGCGCTCGGGCCGGTGTCGCTGGTGGCGCTTCTGGCCACGCTCGTCCTGCTGTTCGGCTTCCAGGGCGAGCAGATCATCGCGCAGCCGCTGGTGATCGCCCTGCTGGCCGTGCCGATCCTCATTCAGGTCTACTTCAACGCCGGGCTCGCCTACCTGCTGAACCGCATCGCGGGCGAGCAGCACTGCGTGGCCGGTCCCTCGGCGCTGATCGGCGCGTCGAACTTCTTCGAGCTGGCGGTGGCGGCGGCGATCAGCCTGTTCGGGTTCCACTCGGGCGCGGCGCTGGCGACCGTGGTCGGCGTGCTGATCGAGGTGCCGGTGATGCTGACCGTGGTCTGGATCGTGAACCGGAGCCAGGGCTGGTACGAGCGCGGCGCCACTCGGAATGCGGCGCTCAAGACCATCTCCCGTGAGGTCTGACGCGGGCGATCGGAGCCGCCTGACGATCATCAGCGCCCTGGGCGTGGTCGAGATGCAGTCCGCGGCGGGTATCTCCCGCCTGGCTTCGATCGGACGGATCCGGCGCAGGGTGCAGCGGGTATCGGCGGCGTGCTCTCCATGAAGCTCGACCAAGCCGGCGGCGACCTCGCGAAGGCCCTGCAGAATTACTACGGCAGCCGCGACCCCGGGGCGAACCAGGCCTATGCCGCCGACGTGCTCCGGCGGGCCGGCCAGATGGGCGATGCATCGACCTTGGGGCAGGTGCGGGAGGCGGATGCCAACGCCCGGGCGCTCCAGACCGCCAACGACAACCTGCGGCTCAACACCGAGCTCTATGGCCGGAATGGCCTCGCGCTTGAGGCGCAGACCACGGCCAACCGGATGCTATCCGATCAGCTCGCCCGGGGCGTCCCCCTGACGGACGCCCTGCGCGCCAGCGTCGACGCCTTTGCAACCGGCTCGGCGACGGCCGCCCAGAAGCTCAAGCTCGTTCAGTTCGGTGCGGATACCACCTTCGACCAGGAGCAGCTCGGCCGCGACCGCTACGACCAGTCCGCGTTCGCCCGCGCCCGGTCGACGGTGGGCGACACCACCTCCCCGGCGGCGCTGGCGGTGATCGATCAGTCTCGCCAGAACCAGTACCTCACGGATGACCGGTCGACCCTCACGGACGCGGCGACTGGGTTCGCCACCGCCCTCAGCCATGGCACGAACGCCGCGAGTGCCT
The DNA here is from genome assembly GCF_040544715.1 of Methylobacterium sp. 1030. Taxonomy (NCBI): domain Bacteria; kingdom Pseudomonadati; phylum Pseudomonadota; class Alphaproteobacteria; order Hyphomicrobiales; family Methylobacteriaceae; genus Methylobacterium; species Methylobacterium sp. 1030. Next base: position 4,998 of record NZ_JBEPKM010000044.1, read on the forward strand.
TCAGCAGCGCTCTGAGCCGCATCGGGGACAAGCTGATCGGTGGGGTCTTGGACTCGCTCGTGGGCTCGGCCTTCAAGAGCGGTGGCCTTCTCAGCCTCTTCGGCTTCGCGGACGGCGGTATGATCACCGGTCCAGGCGGTCCCCGCGAGGATCGGGTGCTCGCCCGTCTGTCGCCCGGCGAGTACGTCGTGAATGCCGCCGCAACGTCCCGGCACTTCGACCTGATCCACGCCATCAACACCGGACGCCTGCCCGGCTACGCGCAAGGCGGTCTTTTCACCAGCCCCACGCCCGAGGTGGGCGAGGAAGGCGCCTATGACGTGAGGATCGCGGCATGACGGCGATAGCGATCATCACCGCCCCCGACAGGATGTGGATCGCCTCTGACGGGGCAGCCTACACCGAACCGGACGGCATCCTTCGCCACATCGCGCCCAAGGTGGTGCTATGCCCGGACTGGGACTGCGTGATCAGCAGCCGTGGGATGGGTCTCGCTGCCGAGGCCATGCGGATGCGCGGGTTGCGCCACAACGCCCGGGATTTCGATGAGCTGGTGGAGAACGCCTCAGAGCTCGCAGAGGTGGCTGAGGCGGATCTGAGCCTGTCGGCGCGGGGTGTAACGCATCATTTCACCCTGATCCTCAGTGGCTACAGCCGGTCCCGCCGGACCTTCGAGACCCACACCGTTCGTACCCGTCCCGGGCCCGGCTGGGATGCGGATGCCGGCCGAATCGTGGAACTGCCGCCCTTCGGTGTCTCCCGGCAACCGGCCCTGCTACTCCTGCCCGAGCCTGCGGAAGAGATCGCCGCACACTTCGGGCTGGAGCTGCCCCGCGGCCAGGCGAATTTCCAACTCACCAACCCAGAGATGTATGTCCAGCAGGCTGTCATGGCGTGCCGGTACTGCCCCAGCCGCCTGCCGGAGTCGCCAGAGGACGCCCCGGTGCACGGCTGCGTTGGCGGCTTCGTCCAGGTCACCCGCATGAGCGTGCACCTACCGCCCGCCCCGCCGGATCAGCAGCCCTCGGGCGAACCGCTCGTCATGATGGACACCGCGATCACTCACCGGCGGCCGGACATCATCGGCGAGCCGATCGATATGGAGCGGGGCAGCCTGCCACCTTGGGCACTCGCCCCGCGGCCGGACAGCATTGCGACCTGAGGGAGATCGATATGGCTGAGGCACTTGGGGTGGCGATCATCAGCGCCGAGACGGCTGCGGCGGTCAGCACTGCCACTGGACTCTCCGCCGCCGTCATCACCAGCGCCGCGGGTGGCGCCGCGCTGCTGGGAGCGGGCCACGGTCGCAACTTGATCAACCTGGGGAACAGGCATGACGTCGATCAACATCTCCCTGGACGCCGCGGCCGCGTACATCGTGAGCGACGGCCTCAGGTATGATGCGCACCGAGGCGGCGCCACCTGCTGCATCACGAAGGTCATAGCCCTTCCGCACCTCCGGGCAGCGGTTGCGACCCGAGGGAGCGCCTTGCTGCCTCAGATGATGTTCGGCGGCCTCAACGCGCTCCCATCCTTCGAGGCGTGCATCGCGGCGTTGCCGGTGCTGTTCGCCGACCTGATGAGCCGCCTGGCCACGGTGGAAGTGCCGCTGGGGCCTGAGCATGGCAGCTCAGAGGTGTTCCTCGTGGGCTGGCGGGAAGCAGGCCTGCGCCCCGAGTGCTGGTTCATCCATGCAGGCGGTCAGCCGGGCGAAGCGTTCAAGGCGATGCCAATGAACGGGGTCGCGCCGGCGATGGATGGGAGCAGCTCGCGTCTGCAAGCCCTGGCTGCATCAGCAGTCGATCCGTTCGACCCCGATCCTTGCTACTGGCCGGAGCGCGACGGGCCTGAACTGATCGAGGGCACTCGCAGCCTTTACGGCGAGACGATCGGCGGCTTCTGCCAGCTCACCACCGTCGCCCGGGACGAGATCAGCATGCGGATCCTGAAGCGTTGGCCGGAGCACGTCACGTTGCCTTTCAACACGGCGCCTGTCCCCTAATCGGAGCTTCAGCGGCGCAGTTCGTTGTAGCGGTTCACGAGGTGACGGATCTGGCAATTAGCTTGAGAGAGGTCCCCGCCATTGCCGCCGGTCCGGCCAACCTCCGCGGCGGCCTCATCACACACAACCTTCGTGTAGTTCTCCCAGGCAGCCTGCCCCTTCAACACCGCCCGTTTCTCTTCATTGGCGCGTTCGGATCCAGACATGCCTCCCATCGGCCCTTCAGCAGCAGTTGATCCTCCCTCGGCATCGCGGACACCTCTGATACGCTCATGCTGAGCGGGGAAGGTGTCGGATGACGAAGACGAGACGCGAGTTCACACCCGAGTTCAAACGCGAAGCGGTCGCCCTTCTGGAGAGCAGCGGCCGGCCGCAGATGCAGGTCGCGGCCGAGCTCGGGATCCAGCCCTCGATGCTGAGGCAGTGGCGTGCCTCGCTGAACGGGGCCCCACCCCGGCCGCGGCCGGCCGGATCGACGGGGAGTGCGCCACCAAGCCCGGTCGCCTCGCCGTCCGATCAGGCCGCCGAGATCGCCCGCCTGCGGCGTGAGCTCGACCGCACGCGCATGGAGCGCGACGTGCTAAAAAACGTATGGCCCGCCCCGTCTGCAAGGTGGTCGGTGAAGGTGCCTGTGTCCGGTCTGCACAAACGTATCCGGCATGTCGGCGCAGTGGCCGCCGCCAAGATGGAGAGCCGCACGCCCCGGGCCTCATAAGCACGTCGGCCTCGAAGAACCGCTTTTTTTGCCAGGCTTCCGGAACGCCGCTCGACCGTCAGGCCATCTTCACTGTCCTCCCGCAGACCTCATGGACCCGCGCCGGCCTCTCGTAGTCCAGTTAGGGTCGACGTTTGCGATGTCTCAGGCGTGAGCCGGCTCCGGCTGCCGCTCGAAGCTCACACCCTTCCGCAGCGTTGCCCAGGCGATCCGAGCGAGCTTGGCGGCGAGCGCGACGACCACGGCGTTGTAGTGCGCCCGCGCCAGCAGACCTCGCAGCCATTGGCCGGTCGCGTCCTCAGCCTTGGCCATCGAGGGCAGCGCCGCTCTCGCCCCGTGGATGAAGAGCCCGCGCAGGTAGGAGTTCCCCCGCTTGCTGATGCCGAGCAGCTTCGGCTTGCCGCCCGTCGTGTGCTGGCGTGGTACGAGGCCGAGCCAAGCCGCGAGATCGCGGGCACGCGTGAAGGTGCTGCCGTCATCGACGGCAGCACGCAGAGCCGTGGCCGTCATCGTTCCGATGCCCGGGATCGACACCAGACGGCGCGCCGCCTCGTCGGCACGAGCATGCTCGACGAACTCGCGATCGAGCGCCGCTATGCGGCGATCGAGGTCCGTCCACTCGTCGCGGACCTCTCCGATGAGGGATCGGATGCGCGGTCCGATCTGCGCCTCAGGGTCCTGCATCAGTGCTCCGATTGCCATCTCGAACTTGCGCCGGCCCTGCGGGAAGGTGAGACCACGCTCCAGCAGGATCGCGCGGAGCTGGTTCATGAGCATGGTGCGCATGCTGACCAGCCGCGACCGAACCCGATGCAGGCTCTGCATATCGAGCTGTTCCTGTTCCTTCAGGGGCACGAAGCGCATGGTGGGGCGTGTGGCTGCCTCTGCGATCGCCTCGGCATCACGATCGTCGTTCTTCTGCGCTTTGACGTAGGGCCGAACATACTCCGGCGACATCAGACGGACGGTGTGCCCCTGCGCTACGAGCAACTGGCCGAGATGATGGGCTCCGCAGCAGGCCTCCATCGCGACCACACAAGCCGGTAGCTTGGCCGTCAGTCCGACGACCGTCTCACGCCGCGCGCGGCGGCGCAGGACGACAACTCCAGCCGCATCGAAACCGACAAGGCTGCAGCTGTTCTTGCCGAGGTCGATACCCAGCACGGCGATCGAGCTCTTTGCCATTCCAGATCCCTCCACGTGTCCGTGGCAGGAGAATGCCACGATGGTTCAGTGAGGGGCGGGCCATCCCATAAGCCATCGGCATCTTCGCGGAGATGCCCAAGTGACCTTCGCCTTCATCGAGCAGCATGCGCGGACCTGGCCGGTGCGTCTCATGTGCCGCGTGCTCGGAGTCTCACCCAGCGGCTTCTACGGATGGCGGTCACGGCCTGTGAGCGCCAGCTCGGCCTCCACCCGCCAGCTCCTGGACGACGTCCGGCGCATCCATGCCGCCCATCACCGGCGCTACGGCTCCCCGCGCGTGCATGCCGCTCTGCGGGCCGAGGGCCGGTCTGTCAGCCGCGGACGGGTGGAGCGCCTCATGCGCCGGCACGGCATCCGTGCCCTGGCGGGGCGTCGGTTCCGGCCCTGTACGACCGACAGCCGTCACGATCTTCCGATCGCCCCAAACCTCCTGAAGCAGGACTTCTCGGCCGCGCGGCCAAACACGGTCTGGCTGGCCGACATCACCTACCTGCCGACCGGCGAGGGCTGGCTGTATCTGGCCGCCGTCCTCGATCTGGCCACGCGCAAGATCGTCGGTTGGTCGATGCGCGATCACATGCGCGCCGAGCTGAGCGTAGCGGCATTGATGATGGCCGCCCAGCGGCAGCGGCCGGCCGCCGGGCTCATCTGCCACTCGGATCGCGGCAGCCAGTACGCGGCCGAGGCTTACCGGAGACAGCTCGCCGGTATGGGGGCGAAGCCGTCGATGAGCCGCACGGCTTGCTGCTACGATAATGCCCCGATGGAGAGCTTCTTCCACACGCTCAAGGTCGAGCTGGTCCATCAGCGACGATGGGCGACCCGAGATGAAGCGCGGCGCGATCTGTTCGCCTACATCGAGGGCTACTACAATCGGCAACGCATCCACTCGGCACTCGGCTATCTCACGCCCGAGCAAGCCGAGAGGACCGCGAAATGATCTCCCTGTGTCCGCGACACCGAGGGAGGATCAGACCAGCCTCATGGACTCGCTCAGCTGCCTGCAATAGGCCGCGCCGTGGCCAAAGAACCCCCGACCGTTTCCGAGCTGCGCAAGGCCGCTGAGGTCACCGATCAGGAGATCGACGCCGCGGTCGACGCTGTGCTCGCGGACCTAGCGACCGAGGCCTACCCGCTCGCGAAGGGCTGGACGCTCGACCTCCTCGAGACCCTCCGCACCAACACCCGTGCGGCCGAGGCGCTCACCACCGACAAGCCGGTCTGGAAGCTCAACATGGTCCGGACCGCGATCCTGCTGGCGCACCCGATGAAAAGGATGAGCGAGGATGAACGCGACGGCTCTCGGATGGATGTCAGCGATCCTAGCAGTCGGAGTGGCCATCGGCTTCGAGGCCTTCAGGCTTGGCGCATGGGCAGGCCTAGGTCTGTACGGCTTGGCGCTGATCGTCCTCGTGAACCCGCGTTTCTGGTGGCCAACCCGGCAGCGAGCCGACCGAGGAAGCGGTGAGCAACGGGTCCGCACTCGCGCATGAACGCGCGGCGATCCAGCACATGATGCGGCGACTGGACGGGTTCGCGCGGGGCTCGGCCTCGACGAAGCGGCCACTCGGGAGATCGTCGTCCGGATCGCCGCTGACATGCCGAAGCGATCCGACGAGGATCTGTTGGAGACCGCCCGCAGATGCCTGCTGGCTGCTGCGTCGGCATAGCAGCATGAACGACGAGGCCGACCCGATCCTGGAGGCGGTCGAGGCGCTGCGAGTGGCCGGCGTTGCGGTGGCCCCGATCGGCGACGATCTCGAACGCTGGCAGATTGGCGCGTGCCTCGGAGACGTGCGAGCGATACACGCCCACGAGGATGCCATCGCCTATCTCGACATGCTGATCGCCACGAAGAAGCTGCAGGCGGCGCAGGATGAGGCCGCGCGGCGTTGCGGAGGGCGGCGGGCGGCGGGCGGCGGGCGCAGACTAGAACAATCTGCCCGACGCCGGCCCGGTCAGCGTCTTGCCGGCCCGGGTCGCGAGCTTCGAGAAGGTCAGCGTCAGAGAAGTAGCGATCACACGATCTAGAGCAGTTCCCGGTCAGGTAGCGACGGCCAAGTCGTCCTCGTAGCCGGCTGCGGCGAGGTAGTTGCGGCACTCCTGCGGAGTGAAGCGTGTGAAGGCCTGTCGGATCGCCGCCCAGAGATCCGGGATCGTGCGCGCAGCCGCGCTGCGTAGCAGAGCCTTCAGCTTCGCAAAGGCCTGTTCAATCGGGTTGAAATCAGGGCTGTAGGACGGAAGGTAGAGCAGCCGCGCTCCTGCAGCCTCGATCGCGTCCTGCACGCCGGCGACCTTGTGGGCTGGCAGGTTGTCCATGACGACGACGTCGCCTGGCTGCAGCACCGGGACCAAGGTCTCGGTGACGTAGCTGCAAAAGCGCCTGCCGTTCGTAGGACCGTCCAACAGCGCGGTGGCGCACAGCCCGCTCGTGCGCAGGGCGGCGGTGATGGTGGTGGTTTTGTAGTGGCCAAACGGGGCTGCGAGCCGGCAGCGCTCACCGCGCGGCGCCCAACCATAGCGCCGCGCCATGTTGGTGGCCGCTGCCGTCTCATCCAGGAACACCAGCCGATCCGGATCGAGCTCGGGCTGCGCCTCGAACCACGCCGCGCGCGCCGCCCTTACGTCGTCACGCTCCTGCTCAGCTGCATACGTCGCCCCTTTTTCCAGCTGATCCCGTGGCGGGCAAAGAAGCGCGACAGGCCGCTCGTGCTAGTCTGGACGCCCTTATCAAGCGACATCCGGAACTGACCCCTTCGCGTCATGAGGATCTGACCCCCATGCTCATTTCCCACGCCTAGACGGGTGTGGGTTGGGGGACC
>NZ_JBEPKM010000045.1:0-11158 GCF_040544715.1 Methylobacterium sp. 1030
TCAAGGGCTATCCTCCACTCTGCGGCGATGCGGTCTCGGACCTAATGGCGAAAGCGCGGCGGCGGCGTCGGCATCGGATACCAGAGTTAGCGTGCTCAGAGGCAGACATTCAGGACGGCTGCTCCGGGTTGGAAGCAGACGTAGGTTCAGCCTGAGGGCTGTTCCTTGCGGAAGGTAAGATGATCCCAGGTGACGCCGGGCCGCCCGAGGAGGGCATTATCCCCCTCCAGGCGTTGAACGCAGACCATCCCACTTTCTGACGCCAACGAGATTGTTTCCTCTGCCGTCACCTCGAACATGCGTCGCCCTACCGGAACTGGCCCGTGCCGCAACGACAACATCATCGATCCTCCGGGATGGATTAGGGCGCAGACCCGCGGCATGGCTCGACGTCGCTGCCCCTCATCGAGGTGCATCCAGACCGCCGTTAGCATCACGACGTGATAACGCTCGTTCCGCTGGGAGATGTGCTCCAGATCCGGGAGCCCATCATCGATCCACTCGATGTCGCTCGACGGGTGGAGCTTCATCGCGTGGTTCCGAAGCTCGGCAGTCGGCTCGACGGCCGTGACACGATAGCCCAATGCAGCGAAACCAGCAGCATCCCGGCCGGTGCCAGCCCCGATGTCTAGTAAGTTCGCGGGGGGGCTCGGGAAGCACTGCAACGATCCACCATGAACGTCCTCGAAGCTTATACTCTCATATTGGATAACAAGATTATCGGCTTCTTCGGCATAGCCTTGCGTCCCGCTCACCGCAACGTCGTTCATCAGCTTGCCTCGGTCAGATGCGTCTCTTGGGCAGGGAATGTGTTTCTTTGCAATGGGTCATGAGCCGACACGGAGGCGATGTCCGCTTGCATCTATTGCTGCCCGAAAGCAGACCTGCGGAAATCCACCCAACCCAGCCGATAGGGCGCACCCTTAAGCGGTTCGTTATGGACGGTTATGCGCGGTAGGGTCCCCTCGGATGGCGGGATCTGAGATATCGAACCAGCTCAAGCGCGGCGCGATTTTGGCATACTCAAAGAGTACCGACGTTCTCGGTTGCTTGCGCCCCTCTACATCGTCCGAGATCACCCGATGTCGATTTCGGAGCACCATCCGCCTCATCCATGTCGGACGGCTCGAAGGCAGCCGCCAGTGCCTCCCGGAGACAGCCGATTGGCCCGGCCAGCCGTCCTGCCGGCGGCCGATGGGCGATCCAGGCCCGGACCCGCGGCTCGAAGTCTCGCACAGGCACGATCCGGAGTTGAGCACGCGCGGGGCTGCCCTCGATGGCCGCGCGGGTCGCCAGGCTGATCCCGACGCCGCGCGCGACGAGGGAGAGGCGCAGATCCGAACTCAGCGCTTCGACCCCGATGTGGAAGGGCAGGCGCTCCTGTTCGAAGCGGCGTCGCAGAACGCTGCGGAACCCACAGCCGTCCTGATTGATCAGCCAGGGATAGCGCGCGAGGTCCTGCAAGGTCGCGGGCGACGGCAGCTGCAGGTCCCGGGGTGCCACGACCAGCAGGGGCTGGAGATCGAGTGCAGCCCCTTCGAGATCGTCGGGCGCATCGAGACCCGCTGGCAGGCAGTAGGCCGCCACGTCGATCTCGCCCCGACGAAGCTGCGCCACGAGCTGATCCGGCCATCCCGTCGTGACCCGCAGGGTAAGCTCGGGGAAGGCGCCGCGGAGCCGGTCGAGTGCCGGGGTCAGCGCGATCTCCGACACATAAGGGGTGACTCCGACCCGCAATTCCCCGCGCACGACCCCGTCCGGCGCGAGGGCAGCCCTGAGATCCTCGAACGCCCGCAGCATGCGTCGTCCGTGTTCGTAGGCCTCCCGACCGGCCGGCGTCGGCTTGAGGGGTTTCGACTGCCGGTCGAGGAGCGTCGTGCGGAGCAGGGCCTCCAGCGCCTGGACGCGTCGGCTCACACCGGGCTGCGTCAGATGAAGGCGTCCGGATGCGGCAACGATCGAGCCGGTTTCCACCACGGCCAAGAAGGCTTCGAGATCGCGTATGTTCATGCGATGTCCGCATATTTATGCTGATGACAACTGATTTGAGTCATATCATGAAGTGCGCATAAAGTCGCTGCCCGACATGCGGCTTCGTTGATTCATGCTTCCCGCCACCCATCCCGCTCCGGCGCCGGCCCCCTACTGGCCGCTCTGGGCCGCCTGTTTTCTCGGCTACGCCGCGATCGGCATGACGATCCAGGTCATGCCGGCCTACGCGCATGAGCGCCTGGGAGCAGGCGCCGTCACGGCCGGCATGGCGGTCACGGTCGGCTCGCTCGCCACCATGATCGCCCGACCCGTGGCCGGCCGGCTCGCCGACCAGCATGGCGGACGCGGTGTCGTCATGGCCGGCGCGATCCTCGGCCTAGCCGGCGGCCTCGGGCACCTGCTCGCCACCACGCTGCCGGCTCTCGTGCTCGCCCGTCTCGTCCTCGGCGCCGGCGAAGGCGCCCTGTTCACCGCCTCGATCGGCTGGGTCCTGGATCAAGCGGACCCGATGCGCCGGGGGGAGATCGCCGGTCATTTCGGGCTCTCGATGTGGACCGGACTGGCTGCCGGTCCGGTGCTCGGGGCCGCCCTCCTCACGATCGGCACCTATCGCTCCGTCTGGATCGCCGCGAGCCTGTTCCCGGCATTGGCGTTCGCCCTGATCGCGCGAACGCCGCCGATGAAGGCACGGCCGGTTGCCGATCCGGGCATCCGCCGCGCCCTCCTGCCGCGCGCGGCGTGGCGGCCGGGCGCGGCGAACGTCTTCGCCAGCGTCGGGTACGGCGTCGTGGCCGCGTTCCTCGTCCCGCGCTTCGCGGCCCTGCATCTCGCGGGGCAGGATTTCGCCCTTGCCGCATTCGGCATCGCCTTCATGACCACCCGCTTTCTCGGCAGCCCGGCGGTCGATCATTTCGGGGCTCGGCGCGTACTCGTGGTCGCCTTCTGCGTCGAAGCGGCGGGGCTGGCGGGGCTGGCTCTCGCGCGCACGGCGGCGCCGGCCTTCGCCTGCACGGCGCTGACGGGTGCCGGCCTCGCCATGCTGTACCCGTGCCTCGCGAGCCTCGTGACGCAGGCCGCCCACCCGCGCGAGCGCGGCGCGGCGCTGGGAGCCGTGACGTCCGCCTGGGACCTCGGCCTCGCCGTTGGCGGCCCGCTCGGCGGCGTCATCGCCGGCACGTCGGAGGCGGCCCCCTTCGCGTTCGGTGCGGGCGCGGCGCTGCTGGCCACCCTGCCACTCCTGTCGAGATCCAGGCGCCCGCGCGTTGCGTCTCGCGCGTGACGCAACTCCGGCAGCCGCACTCGCAGCATCGATCTCGAAGCTTCCAGGACGCGATGCCCCGGCAGCTTTATCGTTTCCCGTCCCACCCCCTGGTCATCCGTCATGCCTCACCCCCTGACCCCCGAGATCGCCGCCCGCTTTGCCGCCGTCACCCTCGGGCACGTCACCCGCGAGTATCCCAACAAGCCGGACCACGTGCTGGCGGGACCCGAGGACGCCCGCACGCCGTCCTTCCTCCATCCGGTCTTCTACGGCAGCTACGACTGGCACTCGTGCGTCCATGGGTACTGGCTCCTGGCGCACGTGCTCCGACGCTTCCCCGACGGTACGCAGGCGCAGGCCATTCGCGCCCTGTTCGATCGGCAACTCGTGCCCGAGAAGATCGCCAGGGAGTGCGCCTATCTCGCCGCTCCGACCGCGCGCGGGTTCAAGCGCCCCTACGGCTGGGCCTGGCTCCTGAAGCTCGCCGACGCGCTCGCCCATCTGCCGGACGCCCGGTGGTCCCGCGCGCTCGCGCCCCTCGCCGGGATCATCGCGCAGCGGTTCCGGGACTTCCTGCCGATCGCGCCCTATCCGGTTCGGGTGGGCACCCACTTCAACACGGCCTTCGGTCTGCGGATGGCCGCCGACTACGCGGAGGGTGCAGGCGACGCGGCCCTGACCGCGCTCCTGATCGCGACGGCCGAGACATGGTACCGCGATGATGTCGATTGCCCGGCCTGGGGCGAGCCGGGCGGCGACGACTTCCAGTCCTCCGCTCTGATCGAGGCTGAGTGCATGCGGCGCCTCCTGCAGCGGGAGCGCTTCCTGCTCTGGTTCGACCGGTTCCTGCCGCACCTCGCGCTCCGCCGCCCCGCGACGCTGTTCGCGCCCGCCCGCGCGACCGATCGCAGCGACGGCAAGATTGCGCACCTCGACGGCCTGAACCTGAGCCGGGCGTGGTGCTTCCGGGCCCTGGCCCGTGGACTGCCGCCGGAGGATCCCCGCCGCGCCGTCATGCTGGACGCGGCCGAAAGCCATCTCGACGTCAGTCTGCCTCACCTGACCACGGACTACATGGGCGAGCATTGGCTTTCGAGCTTTGCCGTCCTCGCCATGGAAGCCTGATCATCGGCCTCGATACGCACGGTGGTGAGCGTCCGCATTGGAGCCGGCACCGCACGATCTCGAACGACGTAGAGCGGTATCGGAAGCTGGACCGCCGCCATAGGTGGGATGTCTCTTGCTGCAGCATTCGTCCTACACGCACTTTGGCTAACTGGTAGCTATCTGAAACATAGAGTTATTTGGTAGCTACCATTAGACCGATTGCTCTGTTCGAGCACTGCTGCATGATCGAGTATTTCACCTCGGACGAGCTTCGTTCCGGGACCTCGCTCGAACCTGAGCTGTCGGCCTTGCTCTGGCTCTGGAGCGCGTCGAGGCGCTGTCTGTGCGGTGCAGTTCGCAGCGCACCGATGTCGTCCTAACTCGACATTCTAGCGGTAGCTATCGGCGATCTGTGAAATAGCTAGTAGCTACTTGGTAGCATATGCTTGTTCCAGCAGCCGGCGCAGGTAGCGGTCGCCCATGCGTGAGATCCGGCCCAGGCGCTCCTTGCCGCCACTGCAGTTCTGCAGCGGTGTCAGGCCCAACGAGGCCGCGAACTGCCGACCGGAGCGGAAGCGTTCGGGCTTGCTCACCGAGGCGGCCAACGCGGTTGCCGAGACGATGCCGACACCCGGGATCGTCGCAAGCCGCTGCGACAGGTCGCTGTCCCGATGCCAGGCCAGCAACTCCTTCTCCAGTCGGGTGAGCTGGATCTGCAAGGCACCGATCTGATCGGCCAGCCCGGTCACCACGCGCTGGGCGAGCGGCGGCACCTCGGCCGCGTCTCCGGCCGAGAGCCGGGCCGCCAGTTCGAGCGCGTGCCGCAGGCCCCGCGCCATCTCGATCCCGAACTCGGCGAGCAGGCCGCGGATCATGTTCACCAGCTGCGTGCGTTGCTTGACCAGCAGGTCGCGCGTCCGGTGCAGCGCCAGCGCCGCCTGCTGCTCGGTCGACTTCACCGGCACGAAGCGCATGCTCGGGCGCGTGACCGCCTCACAGATGGCTGCGGGGTAGCGTCCTTGGACGAGGTGTAATTTCCGGGCCCGTTTGGGTGGGGATTGGGGTGGCCATCGGGGCCGGCGGCTAAGGTGGAGTTTGCGGACTTCAACCCGAGCCGAGGTAGCCCCGATGACCGACGACAGAGTGGCACTGATCGCGGCGCTGCAGAAGGCCGATGACGGCAACTTCCTGCGCTCGATCGCCGAGACGGTCCTGCAGATCCTGATTGAGGCCGACGTGGACGGGCCGACGTGGACGGGCTGATCGGGGCCGGGCGCTACGAGCGGTCGGGCGAGCGCAGCACCTACCGCAACGGCCATCGCGAGCGCAGCCTCGACACCCGGCTGGGCTCGCTCAACCTGAAGATCCCGAAGCTGCGCACCGGCAGCTATTTCCCCGGCTTCCTGGAGCCGCGGAAGACGGTCGAGAAGGCGCTGGTGGCGGTGATCCAGGAGGCGTGGATCGCCGGCGTCTCGACGCGCCGGGTGGACGATCTGGTCCAAGCCATGGGCCTGTCGGGCATCTCGAAGTCGTCGGTGTCGAAGCTGTGCAAGGACATCGACGAGCGCGTGAACGCCTTCCTGACGCGCCCGCTGTCGGGCGCATGGCCGTATCTCTGGCTCGACGCCACCTACCTGAAGGTGCGCGAGGGCGGGCGGATCGTCTCGGTCGCCGCCATAGTGGCGGTGGCGGTGGACACGGAGGGCCGGCGGGAGATCGTCGGCCTGCATATCGGCCCGTCCGAGGCCGAGGTGTTCTGGACCGATTTCCTGCGCAGCCTAGTCAAGCGCGGCCTCGCGGGCGTGCAACTCGTCGTCTCCGACGCCCACGAGGGCCTGAAGGCCGCCATCCGCCGCGTGTTGAAGGCGACGTGGCAAAGGTGCCGCGTTCACTGGACCCGGAACGCGCTGGCCTACGTGCCGCGGGCGCAGCAGACCATGGTTGCGGCCGGCCTGCGCCACGCCTTCCAGCAGCCGGATCGGGTCGCGGCCCGCGCCGCGCTCCAGCATCTGGCCGAGCAACTCCACAATCGCTGGCCGAAGCTGAAGGGCTTCATCGGAAGGGCTTCATCGAAAGCACGAGTGAGGATGTGCTCGCTTACCTCACCTTTCCGCTCCAGCATCGAACGAAGTTACATTCGACGAACCCGCTTGAACGCCTCAACAAGGAGATCAAGCGGCGCGCCGATGTCGTTGGTATCTTCCCGAATACGGACTCGATCCAGCGGCTGATCGGTGCGGTGCTGTTGGAGGCTGACGACGAGTGGCAGCTCCAGCATCGCTATATGCAGGTCGAGGGCATGGCCGGCCTCGCGCCGACGCCGAGCGACGAGACCATCACCCTTCCATCGCAGGCCGCCTGACCGATGGCCGCTCCGATTCCACCCCGAAAGTCCACCTCATTGACGGACGCGACCTGGCTGCTGGCTGGCGGCATCGTTCGCATCGGTCTTGCCGCGCTTGACGTACGGCTTCACGTAAGCCGGCGGCATCAGCCGCACGTCATGGCCGAGCTTTATGAGTTTCCGGGCCCAGTGATGCGCCGTGCCGCACGCCTCCATGCCGACCAGGCAGCGCGGCGGCTTGGCGAAGAACGGCACGACCTGCGCCCGCCTCAAGGCCTTACGAACGACGACGTGCCCAGCTGCATCGACGGCGTGAACCTGAAAGATGCTTTTGGCCAGATCGATGCCGACGGTGGTGATCTCCATGGGGATGGCTCCTGCATGAGCGTGGCTGCTGCTTTGACAGCAACCTCATCTTGGCATCGAGATGCCGTCAGTCGGAGCGGGAGCCATCCACCCCATCTGCTTTTCCGGCCGACAGTCTCTGGAGCTGGCTATCAGCTTTCGTCCAGATTCGGCCGTATTCATGGGCTCGGATGAACGACTGAATTGGGTTTAAATCAGCTAGCTCGGCTTTTTCTATTGAGCTGTGAAGCGGATGAAACAGCGATCAAGCAGTGCTCAAAAAAGTTCACGTGCTCGCGAAGTGCATAATCGTGACGATCTGAGGCGATACGTCTATAGATGCGTGAGCCCAAAGCTTTCTAGAATTGGTAGAAGCTCGTCCCGTGCGCGAAGCCGGTGGTCATGAATGTGGATTTGAGCCTCCGCTGGCTCTCCGCGCTGTATGGCTTTAATGACCGCTCGGTGTTCGGCTACCGACGACCCAAGTTCGCGGCGGAGCTTAAGCGTGAGCATGCGTGCGCGATGTGACTGGTCATTGATGGTCTGGACGATTCGGGTCATCCGTCCGTTTCTCGCTCGCTCCACGAGCGCCCGGTGGAAGCGGGCGTCGGCCTGGCCCCAGGCGGGCAGATCACTGTCCTTCCAAGCCCGCGCCATGGCCTCAGTTTCGCTGGCGAGTTCGGCGGCAACCGATCCGCGCTCGGCGTCGGGAAGCGACGCGAGCAACTCGGCCGCACGCCCTTCGACGGCGATGATGACGTCGTAAATCTCGCGCATGTCCTCGAGAGCGAGGGCACAGATCAAGACACCACGTCGGGACAGAACCCGGACCAGTCCATCTTCCTGGAGACGTATCACCGCTTCGTGCACTGGCGTGCGGCTCATGCCGAGACGAAGAGCAATCTCCTGCTCGGAGGCGTGGTAGCCGGGGGCAAAACTCGACTCCAGAATCGCCTTTTTGAGAGCCGCGTAGGCGGCATCGACCATTGAAGGCTGTCGTTCAGACCCCTCAGTTTACTCGTGCTTTCTGGCTGACGGGCCGCGGGCCATCTATCTCTCCTGAACAGTGTCATTCGTACCATCTTCCATGCAAGCTGCAATACGAGATTGACAGAAGGGTCGAATCAGGCGCTATTGATGCCGTCTTGCATGCAAGTTGACATACGCAGATCAACACATGTTCGGCTGCCGGAGGAAACGATCGATACGTCGCTTGAGAAAGCGACCATGCGCCGCGTGATGTGGCGACTGGTCCCCTTTGTCTGTCTTCTCTACTTCATTGCCTTCATCGACCGCGTGAACATCGGGTTCGCGGCACTCACGATGAACAAGGATCTCGGTTTTAGCTCCGCCGTATTCGGTTTCGGAGCTGGCATATTCTTCTTCGGATATTTTCTGTTCGAGGTGCCTTCGAACATTGTCCTCGACAAGGTCGGCGCTCGGATCTGGATCGCCCGCGTGATGATCACGTGGGGAATGATCTCCGGGGCCTTCGCCTTCGTCCAGGACGAGTATAGCTTCTACGCCCTGCGCTTCCTGCTCGGCGCGGCGGAGGCGGGATTCTTCCCCGGCATCATCCTCTACCTGACCTACTGGTTCCCCACCCGTTATCGGGCCGGCGTCGTCTCGCTGTTCATGGCCGCGGCACCGATCTCGGTTGTCATCGGATCGCCGCTCTCCAGCGCGCTCCTGGAGATGGAGGGCATCCTCGGCCTGCACGGCTGGCAGTGGATGTTCATCATCGAGGCGATCCCCGCCGTCATCCTCGGCGTCGTCGTCCTCTTCTACATGACCGACCGGCCCGAGAAGGCGAAGTGGCTGCCCGACGATCAGCGCGCGTGGCTGGTCGCCGAGATGAATGGTGAGCATGCCCGCAAGAAGGTCGCCGCCAAGCACGGTATCCTGGCCGGTATGGCCGACATCCGGGTGCTAGGGTCTGTCGTCGCCTGAACCATCTGGCATAGCACGCGTTTTGTGCCCTCGACGTGAGGAGGGACGATGCTGAGCGACGCGCAATGGGCTGTTCTGGAGCCGCTGGTTGAGGCGTGTCGGCCGAAGGCGAAGACACCGCCGCAAGACCTACGACGCACGCTCTCAGCAATCCTGTGGCGACATCAGAACGGCGCCAAGTGGCGTGCAATCCCGCACGAGATGGGGCCGTGGTGGCGTGCGGCGCAGATCTTCATCCGGTGGTCGCGCGCTGGGGTGTGGGAGCGTCTGCTTGCTCTCGTGCAGGAGCGCGGCGTTCAGCTGGGCATGGTGTTCCTCGACGGCACCAACATGCGTGCGCATCAGAAGGCCGCAGGTGCCGCCAAAAGGGGGGATCTGCAGCCGAGCGAGATGATCGTGAGGCTCTTGGCCGATCGCGTGGCGGGTATGGGTCCAAGGCCTGCGTGATCGCCGACGGCGCAGGCCGCGCGATCGCCTTCCGGATCGCACCGGGGCAGGCCCATGAACTGCCGCACGCGCTGCCCTTGCTCGAGCAACTGCCGAGCGTTCCGCGATGGGTCGTCGCGGATCGTGGCTACTCCAGTCACCGCTTCCGGCAACACGTCCGGGACGCCGGGGCAAAGCCCGCTATCCCGTCCAAGCGCAACGAGGCTCCTGCGCGCTGCCCGACTTGGATCTACACCAACCGCAACATCGTCGAACGGCTCTGGGCAAGGCTCAAGGAGTGGCGAGCCGTTGCAACGCGCTACGAGAAGACTGCCGCCAGCTTCAGCGGCGTCCTCTGCCTCGCTGCAGCCCTCGATCACCTCAGGTGACGACAGGCCCTAGCCCTAGCGCTGATCTACTTCGGGACCTCTGCTGGGCTCTACACGCTCGGCATCTGGGCCCCGCAGATCATCAAGAGCTTCGGCCTGTCCACCCTGGCGGTCGGCTTCCTCAACGGCGTGCCGCCGACGATCGCGATCATCGCGATGATCCTGTGGGCGCGGCACTCGGATAAGACCGGCGAGCGCAAGTGGCACGTCGTCATCGCCTGTCTCGTCGCGGCGGTCGGCCTAATGCTGGCCGGCGGCGCAGCCTCGGCGTTTGCCGTCGTCGCCGCGCTCACCCTCGTCAACGTCGGGATCAGTTCGGCCAAGCCGCCCCTGTGGGCCATGCCGACCATATTCCTTTCGGGTCAGGCGGCGGCGGTGGGCATCGCCACGATCAACTCCATCGGCAATCTCGGTGGCTTCGCCGGACCTTGGGCGATCGGCTGGCTCAAGGACCAGACCGGCGGCTTCACCGCCGGGCTCGCGTTCGTAGCCGGCCTGCTCGTCCTCTCGGCTGTCCTCACCCTGGTCGTCGCCCGCTCAGGGCGCCGATCCGAAGCCGCTGACGCCGTCGCGCACTGACGTTTCCCTGGTTCCCCAACTCCCAGCGTCCTCTTCAACACGGAGACCTGTCATGTCGAAGACCTACAAGATCGCCGCCATCCCCGCCGACGGCATCGGCGTCGAGGTGATCGCCGCCGGCATCGAGGCGCTCAATGCGCTGGCCGAGAAGACCGGCTCCTTCGCCTTCCGGTTCGACCATTTCGACTGGGGCTCGGACTACTACAAGAAGCACGGCGTGATGATGCCGGCCGACGGTCGCGAGCAGATCAAGGACCACGACGCGATCTTCTTCGGCGCAGTGGGTGCCCCCGACGTCCCGGATCACATCACCCTGTGGGGCCTGCGGCTCAACATCTGCCAGCCCTTCGACCAGTACGCCAACGTCCGCCCAACCCGCATCCTCCCGGGCATCACCAGCCCGCTGCGGCACGTCTCCGGTCCGGAGCTGAACTGGGTGATCGTGCGTGAGAACTCCGAGGGCGAGTATGCCGGCGTCGGCGGCAGGGTCCACCAGGGCCATCCCAACGAGGTCGCCACCGACGTGTCGATGATGACCCGCACGGGCGTCGACCGGATCATCCGCTACGCGTTCAAGTTGGCCCAGTCCCGCCCACGCAAGCTGCTCACGGTCGTCACCAAGTCCAACGCCCAGCGCCACGCCATGGTGATGTGGGACGAGATCGCCGCGGAGGTCGCCCAGGACTTCCCGGACGTGACCTGGGACAAGATGCTGGTCGATGCCATGACCATGCGCATGACGATGAAGCCCGAGACCCTGGACAC
>NZ_JBEPKM010000046.1:0-8845 GCF_040544715.1 Methylobacterium sp. 1030
CAGGCAGGCCGCTGAAGCCGCTGGTCTACCCTCATTGGCTTCCGTCTCGCCCCCTCTACCAGGCTTCAAACCCCGTTACTCGGACAAGCTCCTAGAGCGTAGTGGGGGGCGACTGTACGCCGCGCCGTCGTGCGCAGCCAATGACGTCTGCGCCAGCGAAAGCATGTGGCCAGCGCGCCGCTTAAGCTCTGGCCTGATTATGACTCGACGTCGCCAGCACATAGATCCAGGCATCTACTGTTACATCTGCCAGCTCCACCTGGGCGAGGGAGCGATAGTAGCCTTCCCCTTCAAAGGCATCCAGCCTTGCCCAGTGTTCAGGAAGATCGCGTGATTCGAAGACATCCACTTCGACTTCAGCGCCAGCAGGGTTCAAGACAAGACCGGGGAAGCCCAGCGAGGCCCCCCAGCCAGCCTGAACGAGGTCGCCCCGGACGATGCCCTTGAACCAGCGCCCGTTTAAGCCGGCGAGTTGGTGGTGATTGGCGCGACCTGGCGCCAGGGTGCCGTAAGTTGCCAAGCGGGTCAGCATGGTGCCCTCACACTTCCGAGACGAGTTTGATGGAGAAGGCGGCAAGCAGGCTTCCCATCAACCAGCGCTGGAGCAGGAGCCAGGATGGCCGCTTGCCTAATCCCGCGGCAAGGGCGCTTGCCGTGCTCGCGATGACCACGCCGAAGGTTAGGTTCACGGCGACGTGGATCAGCCCCAGGACGAGGGTCTGATTCAGCACGCTCCCATGCCCAGGCACGACGAACTGTGGCAATAGCGCCAGATAGAGCAGCGCGGCCTTCGGGTTCAGAAGCGTCGTCAACAAGCCCATGGCGAAGACCTTGCCCTGGCTACTGCTCGGAAGCCCATCCGTTTGGAACGGTGAGCACCCGCCCGGCCGCACGGCCTGCCAAGCGAGGAACATCAGGTATCCCGCCCCAGCTACGCGAAGGCCCTCGAAGGCGAGCGGAACGGCCATCAGCAGGGCGGTGATGCCGAAGGCTGCACAAGCCATGTAGACGATGAAGCCCAGCGCGCTGCCGCCGAGCGACACGATGCCGGCGGTTCGCCCCTGCGCGATGGATCGCGAGATCAGGTAAATCATGTTCGGCCCGGGCGTTATCGCCAAGCCGAGAATGACAACGAGATAGGATGTTAGAGTCGATGCGTCAGGCATCTCGGGAGGTCCTGCGGCAAGCCTCGGCCGCATTACGAGGTTTGTCGCGGAACCCCGACGGTCATGACAGCGGCCGCCGGGGGGATGACGATGATGCGGTGGGACGGTAATGATACCGTTTCGTTCATAGTTACATTCCGAAGATTGGATGGCTGTAATACGGCCAGGCTATTAAATTGTGCCGTCGATCGCCCGATCACCTAAGGCGTGGCTGGCACGGAAGGCGATTGCGCCATTGTTCGGCTTGCCGCTCACCTGTGTGCCGCTCGCCACACCATTCGCTTCCGTTCCAATCTCGGAAGAGGTCCGGGTGTCTCTCATAAAGATATAGGTCAGCAGGGAGCAGCCGATGCAGCCCATCACGTAGTAGTACAACCAGTCTTCGTGACCGAAATTTTTGAACCGGAGCGCGATGTACTCGGCCGAGCCGCCGAACAGCGATACCGTCAGAGCGTAAGGGAACCCGACGTCGACGGCGCGAACCGAGGCCGGGAACAGCTCCGCCTTTACCACCGCGTTCACGGAGCTGTAAGCCGAAACGATGGCGGGGGCGGACGTGCAAATGAGGAAGGCGAGCCACGGGGCGCGTGCCGTGCTGACCGTCGTGAAGATCGGCACCGTGAACACAAACCCGAGGGTGCCGAAAGCGATCAGAAGGGGCTTTCGGCCGATCCTGTCTGAGAGGGACCCCATGATTGGCTGCAGTAGCCAGAAGAGGGATAGGCTGGCCGTCGAGACGGCGGTCGCCTCATCCCGCGTGAGGCCGGTGGTGTTGATCAGGAACTTCTGCATGTAAGTGTAGAAGGTGTAGAACGCGACTGTGCCACCGAGCGTCAGCCCCATCACCAGTAGCACTGCGCGGGGATGCCGGAACAGCTCGCGGACCGGGGCCTTGTTGGCATGGCTGGCGGATGCGGACCGGAACTCCTCGGTCTGCGCGAGATTGCGGCGCAGCCACATGGCGAACAGCGCGCCCGCCGCGCCGATGGCAAACGGCATTCGCCAGCCCCACGCTTCAAGCTCCGCCTGCGTCAGCAGGAAAGTCTGCATGACCAACAAAAGCAGGGTCGCCAGCAGCTGACCCCCGATCAACGTGACGTACTGGAAGCTCGAATAGTAGCCGCGCCGGTCGGCGGTGGCGATCTCGCTGAGGTAGGTCGCACTCGTCCCGTACTCGCCGCTCATCGAGAAGCCCTGGACTATTCTCCTGGCGATGAGGAGGAGAGGCGCCCCGACGCCGATGGTCCCGTAGGAGAGGCACAGAGCGATGATGAGCGACCCGCCGGCCATCATTAGCACTGACAGGGCGAGCGCCTCCCGTCGCCCGCGCCGGTCCGCATACGAGCCAAGCACGAGCGATCCGATCGGCGGCATCAGGAATCCGAGTGAGAACACCCCGGTGGTATTGGGCAGCTGGGCAGTCTGGTCGAAGCCTGGGAAGAAATTTTTTGAGGAATAGATGGCAAATGCCGGATAGACGTAGAAGTCGAACCATTCGATCAGCTTTCCGACCGACCCTCCGAATATCGATCGCAATCGTGTTATCGTCGAAGACGGCTTAGATGTTGTCGCTGGGCGTGGCCGAGCGCCGTCTGTCGACATGATTGTGTCCTCCCATCGGGCTGCCCTGTTTTTTATTTTTCTTGTGATGGACTCAGTCGCCCGACTGCCGGCGCCGACCTGTCATGGCGTGGCGATCGAGCGGGCCGGTCGTGTCAGCCGTCGCTGAGCGAGGCGCAGAAGGCTTGGATTGTGCGGCAAGCCTTGAGCAGCGAGATGTCGTCCAGCGCGTAGGCGATCCGGATGTACGGGCCGAGGCCGAAGGCGCTGCCGTGCACCAAGCCGATGCCGCCCTCGTCGAGCAGCGCGATGGCGACGTCCTCGTCGGTGTCCAGCCGGGTGCCGGCGCTCGTGAGCTTTCCGATCAGACCCTCGCAAGAGGCGAAGGCATAGAACGCCCCGCCCGGAACTGCGCAACTGAGCCCGGGCGCCTCGTTCAGCATCCTGACCATCAAGTCGCGCCGCTCTTGGAAGACGCCACGGCTGCGAGCGATGAAGTCCTGCGGCCCCGTCAGGGCGGCCAGGGCCGCGTGCTGCGAGATCGAGCTAGCACCCGAGGTCTGCTGACCCTGGAGCTTCTCCATTGCGTCGAGGAGCCAGCGCGGGCCTGCGCCGAAGCCGATGCGCCAGCCGGTCATGGCGTAGGCCTTCGACACGCCGTTCATGGTCAGCGTGCGGGAGGCCAGGCGAGGTTCGACCTGGGCCAAGGTGTGGAAGGCCGCGCCGTCGAAGATCAGGTGCTCGTAGATGTCGTCCGACAGCACGAGCACGTGCGGGTTGGCGAGCAGCACCTCGGCGAGGGCGAAAAGCTCGCCGCGGGTATAGACCGCCCCTGTCGGGTTCGAGGGCGAGTTGAGGATCAGCCAGCGTGTCCGCGGCGTGATGGCGACGGCTAGCGCGTCGGGGGTCAGCTTGAAACCGGTCTCGGCTCCGCACGGCACGGTGACCGCCCTGGCGCCGCTGAGCGCCACGATCTCGGGATAGCTCACCCAGTAGGGTGCCGGCACGATGACCTCGTCGCCCTCGTTCAAGGTGGCGGCGAGTGCGTTGAAGATGACCTGCTTGCCGCCGCTGCAGACGATGGTGTCCTGCCACTCAACGGCGAGGCCGTTCTCGTTCCGGAACTTGGCGGCCACCGCCTCGCGCAGCGCCCGCAGGCCCGCGACCTGGGTGTAGCGGGTGTGCCCGTTCCGGATCGCCTCGACCCCGGCTTCGCGCACGTGCTCGGGCGTGTCGAAGTCGGGCTCGCCCGCCGAGAGCGAGATCACTTTCGCGCCCGAGGCACGACGGGCCGCGACGCTGTCCATCATGCGGTAGGTGGCTGAGGGCTGCGCGGCGGCGAGGTGGCGGTTGAGCCGCTGAATATCCCCGCTCACGCCCGCCTCCTCCACTCGGCCAGCCCCATCAGCTCCAGGGTGGTCGCGCCCTGCGCGAGCTTCTCCATCATCGCGGCCTCCTTGGCCGCGCGGGCCTCGCCGGCCGCCAGCACCCGCTCGGCTTCCGCCGCGGGCAAGATGACGACGCCGTCATCGTCCGCGATCACGAGGTCACCGGCGGCCACCGGCACGCCGGTGATGAGCTGCGGCTTGCCAACCGAAGGCGCGCTCGCCTTGATCGTGCCGCGCACCGAGATGCCGCGGGCGAAGACCGGGAAGTGGCGCGCGGCGAGCGCGGCGATGTCGCGGGCACCGCCGTCGATGACGAGGCCGACGATGCCGGCGGCCTCGGCCGCGACCGTGAGCACCTCGCCCCAGTACCCGGCCACGAAGTCTCCGGTGGACACGACGAGGACGCTGCCCCGGGGGGCTCGCTCCAGGCCGATGTGGATCGCGAGGTTGTCGCCGGGCGAGCAGGTCAGCGGGTAGGCAGGCGCGGCGATGCTCGCACCGGGCCAAACGGGCCGGACCAGGGGGTCGACGGAACAGGGCAGGCCGGACGCCTCGTAGAGGGTCGAGCTGCCGAGCGCGCGGGCCCGGGCGGTGAAGTCCGCCGGGAGCGTGGGGAAGGCCGTATCGGACATCACACCTTCCTCGTCTGCAGGTTGTGGTAGCCGAGCACCTCGCGCGCCGCCTTGAGGCTCTTGCCGCCCTCGATCTCGCGCCGGATCTGGTTCTCGACGCCCTCGATCTCGCGGGCGAGCTCGGCCACCTCGCGGGCCCTGGCACGCGGCACCACCAGCGCCCCGTTGGCGTCGGCCACGACGATGTCTCGGGCGCTGACGCGAGCCTGGCCTACGGAGACGGTGACATTCACCGCCTCGACCTGAACCCGGTCCTTGCCGGTACGCATGAAGCGCCCGCGGGTGAACATTGGGTAGCCGTCGCCGAGCGCTTTGGCCACGTCGCGGCAGACGCCGTCGATGAGCGTGCCGGCGAACCTGCGGGCCCCGGCGTACTGGGTCATGATATCGCCCCAGACCGTGCAGTCGGTGCGGCCGTCGTTGTCGATGACGATGAAGTCGCCCTCGGCGACGTCGTCGATGAAGTCCCCGACATTGCCGGGCGGCGTCGTCGCCGGCACGTACTTCACCGTGAAGGCCGGTCCGACAACCGTCTTCGTGTAATCGTCGAGCGGGGCAATGCCGAAGCAGTGGCCGGGCAGGCCCAGCTTGTCCATCGCGTCGGAGACGCCGGGCGCGTCGAGCCCCTCGAACAGCGTCACCAGGGTCTTGTCGTCGTCCGCCATCATGCCTTCTCCGCCTTGATCGCCTCGAACTGCTTGTCGTGCATGACGTCCTCGACCGAGCGGCCGGCGCGGACCGCCTCGACCATGCCGTCCTGGCGGCGCGCGATGCGCTCGGCGAGGTCGAGGACCTCCTCAATGCGCTCGGCCGGCACGAAGACGGTGCCGCAGCGGTCGGCGATGACGTAGTCATCTTGGCGCACGGTTACGCCTGCCATGATCACGGGCTCGCCGGAGGCGACTTGCACTACCCGGTTGCGGGCGCTGATCATGGTCACGCCGCGGCCGTAGACCGGGTAACCGATGCCCTCGCTGCCTTCGATGTCCCGGCTCAAGCCGTCGATGACCGAGCCACGGATGCCCTTCACTTTGGCCGCGTTGGCCAGGATGTCGCCCCAGCAGGAAATGCCCTCGACGCCGCCAGCGATGACGAGGATCCGGTCGTCTGTCTCGACCCGGGCGATGACCGGAGAGATCAGGTGGACAGTGGGCGCGGAGCCCCGTTTGGGCCCGAGCTGGATGGTGCTGGCCCGGCCAACGACCTTCGGGCAGGCCCAGAGCGGACGCAAGCCAAAGGTGGCGCCGGACAGCCCGAGGAAGTCGAGTGCGTCCGATACGGTGTTGGTGTCCTGGGCGGCAAGCCTGCCGAGCTGCGATGGATCGGGCATGGGGCCTCGCGAACGATGAGTTCGTGGCCCTTCCCACACGTATGTCGATCTGTGAAATACGAAGACGGTAATGCTGTGATAGCCTGGGCAGATCTAAGTGATGATCAACTTCCGCCTGATCCGGCACCTGTGGCTGTTCCTGGCCGTGGCGGAAGAAAGGCATTTCGGACGAGCAGCCAAGCGGCTGGGCATGTCGCAGCCACCGTTAACCGAGCAGATCCAGGCCCTGGAGCAGGGGCTCGGCGTTAGGTTGCTCGACCGCGACCGTCGCGGGGTGCGGCTCACGCCGGCAGGCGCCGCCATTCTTCCGGCGATCCGGAAGTTCGCCGAGCAGCTGGAGCGCTTGGAACTCGCGGTCCGTGAAGCCATCGGGGGGCAGACGGGTACCTTGACGATCGGCGCCATCAACTCGGCGATGTCTGAAAACCTCCCGCCGCTGGTCCAAAGGCTTA
This sequence comes from Methylobacterium sp. 1030, assembly GCF_040544715.1. Taxonomy (NCBI): domain Bacteria; kingdom Pseudomonadati; phylum Pseudomonadota; class Alphaproteobacteria; order Hyphomicrobiales; family Methylobacteriaceae; genus Methylobacterium; species Methylobacterium sp. 1030. The sequence goes on from NZ_JBEPKM010000046.1 coordinate 6,529, forward strand.
AGGAGGCCTATCCCGAGCTGACCGTAGCGGTGAAGGAGATCGACAGCGTCGAGGCGGTGCCGTTGCTCGAGGCAGGCGACATCGACCTCGCCTTCGCACGGCTCGAAGGGGAACTCGGGCCCGCGATCCGGTCGTTACCCGTGTCGCAGGACCGCCTGGCGGTGGCGTTGCCCCAGAATCACCGCCTGACCGCGTCCGAAGAGATCCGGCTCGCCGACCTAGCGCACGAGGACTTCGCGATGTTCTCGCGGCGGCTGAGCCCTGTCTATTTTGACCATGTGGTGGCGGCTTGCGCTGCCCAAGGGTTCTCGCCGCGCATCCTGCACGAGGTACGCTCGGTCACGTCGCAGATCGCCTTCGTCTGCTGCGGTCAGGGCATCGCACTGGTACCATCGCGCTTCGAGCGACTGGCTCCATCCAACGTCGTCTTTCGCCCTTTGACGGAAGGTGTGGACATCGTCGCAGCCGCCCTCGTGTGGTCTGTTGCCCATCACAATCCCCTTGTCGATGCAGTCGTTCAGCTCGTAAGGCGAGAAGTGTAAAGAAGGGGCTCGGCCAGCCAAGTGGGCAGCTGTTAAGACTTTAACTCCCTGCCCTCACACGTTTCGGCGCGACACGTCCATCCACTACGAAGCGGTACGTTGACAGCGCGGAGCCACAGTGTTCGCGCATCTTGGCTTCCGTAGCTTAGAGTGTCGCCACATCGTCCTGCTCGACCGCAAGCAAGCTGATGCTGATGCCGATGTCGCGGAGGAGGGCGGCGTCCTCGTCGGCCTCGTTATTGGGGGTGGTGAGCAGCCGCTCGCCGTAGAAGATCGAGTTGGCGCCGGCGAGGAAGCACAGCACCTGGGCCTCACGGGTGAAGCTCTTGCGGCCGGCGCTGAGCCGCACGCGGGAGCGCGGCATCACGATCCGCGCCGTGGCGCACATGCGCACCAGATCGAACGGGTCGACCGCCGGCTGGTCCTCCAGCGGGGTGCCGGGCACCGCCACGAGGGCGTTGATCGGCACGCTTTCCGGATGGGGGGCGTGGTTGGACAGAACCTGGAGCATCGCGGCGCGATCGGTGACACCTTCGCCCATCCCGACGATACCGCCGCAGCACACGCCGATCCCGGCCTCGCGGACGTTCGCGAGGGTCTGCAGGCGCTCGTCGTAGGTGCGGGTGGAGATGATGTCCTCGTAGAAATCCGGCCCGGTATCGAGGTTGTGGTTGTAGGAGGTCAGCCCGGCCTCGGCGAGGCGTCCGGCCTGCGAAGGCGTGAGCATGCCGAGCGTCACGCAGGCCTCCATGCCGAGGCCGCGCACGCCGCGCACCATGGCGAGCACCGCGTCGAATTCCGGGCCGTCCTTCGGCTGGCGCCACGCGGCGCCCATGCAGAAGCGCTGGGCGCCGGCGGCCTTGGCGGCGGCTGCCTCGGCCAGCACCGTCTCCACCGGCATCAGCCGCTCGCGCGCGACGCCCGCGCCCTTGTGATGGGCCGATTGCGGGCAGTAGGAGCAATCCTCCGGGCAGCCGCCGGTCTTGATCGACAGGAGAGACGCCCGCTGGATGTCGGCGGGGTCGTTGTGCCGGCGGTGCACCTGCGCGGCCCGGAACACGAGGTCCATCAGTGGCAGGTCGTGGATCGCGCGGATCTCCGCCACGCTCCAGTCGTGGCGGATCGCGTCGGACTCGGCGTGCCGGTCGTGAAAGCGGTGCATCATGCGCGTGTCACCAAGTTGCAGCTTCGAGGTGAAAGAAGGCGCGCGGGGTGCCGCAAACGGCCCGCATACGCGCGTCGCAGTCAATGCGCAGATAGCCGGCGTGGTCAGCATTGCCCTCGCCGCGGGGGAGGGGAGATCGGTGGCCATATTCGACGCGGGTGCGGACCGAGAAATGCTGGACTGTGTCGGTGCTGTGCATGCGAGGGAGCCGGCGCGGTCGGCAGAGCAGAGAAGGCGGACTTACTCGGTCGATCCGCCCTTCCGGATTGCCGGGTCGGCAGCTCGGGCGCTTGCCGTCGTGCGGATTGCCGACCCGGGTCCGAGAAGGAACATCTTCGTGGGACGCATAACTTTCTCTACCTCCCAGATCCTGGGAATTTCGGACAGCCGCGCTCCTCTGTGTAGGTGTCGAGGATGGCCGAGAGGTCCAGCGCCTCTCGCACCGTATCGCGGACGAAGTGCGCCATGTGCCCAGGCGGCACGAACTCGTGCAGCGAGGGCGGCAGCAGCCAGCCCTGATCGACGTCCCACGCGCGAAACACCTTGGCCATGAGCCGAGTGAATCATCCTCCCGATCCGCCGTCGAGGGAATTACTCGGACAGGCTCCTA
>NZ_JBEPKM010000047.1:0-7203 GCF_040544715.1 Methylobacterium sp. 1030
ATGCAGAGCGGCAGTCCGGCCGCGGCGAGCGCGGCAGCGACGCTCGCCTCGAAGCCGCCAGTGGCTTCCAGGACGACGAGGGCAACCGGGCGGTTGCCGAAGCGGCGCGTGAGGGCCTCGAACCCCTTCACATCCCGAGGAACATGGAAGGCCTCGTCCGAGGGTCTGAGGTGAACGTCGAGACGATCCTTGGACACGTCGATGCCGACAAAGATGGTGCGTTGTTTGTCCATGACCCTACCTTGCAAATGCGGGCTCGGGCCCGAGTGGCTGTCCGGGTTCGGGACTGTGGGGGTGAGGGCCGCACCTTGCTCTGTCACGGGCTTACAAGCCCAAGGCGAACGCGGGCGCACCCTCACCGTGTAGCCTCGCTGGCTTCGCGTCAGCGGGCAACTCAGAGATACAAGGCGATCCGTCGCGCAATACAGCTACGTCAAGAGAGTGTGAGAGCGGCGGCCAAGCGCTACGGCGTCAGCCCGACGACGATCCAGAAATGGCGCGGACGGCAGTCGACGGCCGATGCCGCCATGGGGCCGAAAGAAGCTCGGTCGACGGTCCTGACACTGGAGGACGAGGCGACCATCGTCGCCTTCCGCCGGCATACCCTGTTGCCGCTGGACGACTGCCTCTACGGCCTGCAGCCCACGATCCCGCATCTGACCCGCTCGTCGCTGCACCGTTGCCTTGAGCGGCACGGCATCAGCCGCCTGCCCGAGATGGAGGGCGACAAGCCCAAGAAGAAGCGCTTTGCCGATTACCCCATCGGCTATGTCCACATCGACATCGCCGAGGTCAGGACGGAGGAAGGCAAGCTCTACCTGTTTGTGGCTATCGACCGAACCTCGAAGTTGGCTTTCGCCAAGCTGGAAACGGAGGCCAACCGCTACACCGCTTCAGACTTCCTACGCGCGATGGTCGCGTTCGTGCCGTACAAGATCCACACGGTGCTGACCGACAACGGGGTGCAGTTCTGCCATGCCCCGCGCAACCGCTCAGGCCCGACTGCCCTCTACAGCCGGCACATGTTCGACCGCGTCTGCCATGAGCACGGCATCGAGCATCGCCTGACCAAACCCAACCATCCCTGGACCAACGGTCAAGTCGAGCGGATGAACCGCACCATCAAGGACGCTACGGTCAAGCGCTACCACTACGACACGCACGAACAGCTCCGGGCGCACCTGCAGCTGTTCGTCGATGCCTACAACCATGCCCGACGGCTGAAGACCCTGCGTAGCCTCACGCCCTACGAGCATGTCCTTCAGATCTGGACCAAAGAGCCCAAACGCTTCAGGCTCGATCCGTCACACCACATTCCGGGACCATACACTGACCGCTGAGTGCGATGCCTTCAACCGCGGCCTTCACCAAAGGCGTACGATGAGAGATCTTTGCTCTCGCTTACAGGCATGGAGAGGAGCTATGCCCTTGGTCATTTCCGGCGTCGAGCCATCTGACCTGTACGCTTGGCGACCTCCTTATCGCCTGCAAGTGCAATTGTGCTAGCGATGAGTGGGGCAAAGATGGTGTTCAAAATATTAAGATCGAGCCGTTCGGCACGGAACTTCGGCGCTTTAAGATCTTTTAAGTTCAGAATTTCGGGACTGTGCCATCCAATTCTGTGCGCCGATGCATGACGGCTCTGGGCGACCTCAACAAACGCCAGAACAACAGATTTAAATTACGATTTAAATGAAAGTTTTACGTATAATACGATCGCATAATTATGAGCATAGTGCAAAAATCCATTATACCGTACGATGAATAGATAAATCCAAGGCAGCCAGTCTCGAATTGCGATAGCGCTCGTCGTCCGTTACCTCTCGCTCCACCCACGGCGGAAGCGTCACGGCTTGATCCTCGTGCGCCATCTCGATCTCGGCTAAGATTAGACCCTCATGGCGACCAGCGAACACGTCTACGTCCCAGCTCGCTCCGGCATGATCGACCCGGTATCGTGTCTTCCGGACCCGAGCTGTTGGCGGGATGATAGCCAGCAGGGCCTTCCCCAGGGCGAGGAGCACCTCGATTTCGACCTCTTCGCGAGTGGGGCCGCATTTGGGCCCCTTCCACGTCAGAAAGGCTCGCATGTCTGCTCGTCGGACACGGATGGTGTTGCATGCATCAGTGTACAGATAGCCCTGCACAATCACCGTCCCAGACTGACAGTGCACCAGCACGGCGGGACTCGCAAGGAACTTGCGCTCAATCTCGATGGGCATGTCGAGCAGCTGATGGATCACGGCCATGTCGGATGGGCCGCCATGATGGCGCCGGCTAGCGCATTGCGGAACGTCTTTTCCTGCGGGCCAGCCCGCTCGATACGGCGTAAGGCAGGCGTCGCATCCACGATGGACGTGATGTCGAGGCTGTGACCGCTCGGAAACCGGTAAGCACCGGCTGCTGGGTCTCGCATGTAGGCGTCGATCGCCGCGACGATCTCTCGACTGTTGATGACGGAAGCCTTGCGCAGGTCCGCGAGGGTCGTAGGTCCAGCCGGCATGGTCGCTCTGATCATTGCTAGTGTTGACGGAAGGGCATCCGAACCGAGCTGACTGCTTCTGCTGATTGTAGCTCGTGACATTTGGGTGCTGTTCAGCTTCGGCCCGACTCGACTTCGGCCGACCGAGCGGCAGTCTGACCATCGATCAGCGAAGCCGCGAACGCCTCGACTAAGGCGGTCTCGAGTCGGTCCGGCGCCATGCGCCTCAGGACCGCGATCGCCTCGGCCTGCGCCATGGCCGGGCGATAAGGCCGGTGCTCTATCAAAGCGGCATAGATGTCACAGACGGTCAGGAGGCGGACCGGATCGGAGATCGATGTGCCGCTCAATCCATCCGGGTAGCCCGAGCCGTCCAACATCTCGTGATGGTGGCGCGTGACGGCCAGCGCAATCGCGTCCGTGATCCCCGCATTCATCAGCATGTCATGCCCGAGAGCGGCGTGCGTCCGCATCACCGTCAACTCATCTGCATCGAGGGGGGCCGGCTTCTGCAGGATGGCCAGCGGGATCTTCGCCTTTCCGACGTCGTGCACCAGTGCCCCGCGGACGAGCGACGTCCGATCGTCGATCGACAGGCCAAGATGCAGCGCGAAGTGGGCCGCGAGCCCGGCCACCAGAAGGCAGTGCCGGACAGTCATGTCGTCATGCGCTCGGACGAGTTCCAGCCACGGCATGACGCCCCCCACCTTCACGGCGCTGAGAACCGGGTCGATCTCGTCGTCAATCGCCTCCAAGTTGACGCGCCCGTGCCGAGCGGCGTCGAACATGTCCGTGAACAGCAAGCCCGCCCGGTTGAAGCTGTGCTCGATCAGGAGGTCGGTCATGGCCTTGCCCGGCGCTATCTGACGAAAAAGGCCCGTCACGAGTGTGCTCGCCAGGGTCTGGGGCGGGAAGCACGCGGTCGCGCCGAGCCGTTCAGCCTGCCTGAGTTCCCCGCCACGCATCGACTGCATCACGAAGACCATCGGCAACGGGCGCCCGCTGAGCCGGTCGGAGAGCTTGCCGAAGCAGCGCCTCGCCTCGACCCGCTCCACTGAGACGTCTGCGATCAAGCCACGGACGTGATCAAGATCGTCCCAGTCGTCTGCGAGTCCGGCCACCCGACAATGGGTGACGGATCGAGCGGCGTCCGCGAGGGCACGGCCGCGATCCGGTCTGTCAGTCAGCATGACAACGCTGCGGAACGGCATCGCTCAGGCCGCCTTGAACCCGGCTTGGATCTCTCTGGCGATGCGGGAACGAACCTTGGCGTAGCCGGGCGACACCATCGGGTAGTCGCTCGGCAGGCCATACCGCCTCCGGTATTCGCCGGGTGTCATGCCATGGGAGGCCAAATGGCGCTTCAAGGATTTGTACGCCTTGCCGTCAACGAAGCTGACGAGACGGTCGTGCCTGATGGAGGCCGCGATCGCAGAGCTGGTCGGTAGGTCCAGAACAGGCACTCGAGCGGCATTGTTCTGCAGTGCCGACAACGCCGCATGGATCTGTCTGATCGCTTGCGGCAGATCCGCGGGCGGCACCTCATTGCGCGAGACGTAGGCGGCCAGAAGGGCTGCGGTCTGCTCCACCATGAAGGTTGAGTTCGGATCGGATGCAGCATTGTATGCTATCATAGCGTACAGTTGTGGATTCATTATGCGGGCTCACAAAATCGTGCGATTGCTTTGCGTGACACGACCGTGCCTTTGACGGCAGATAAGGCGAAATGCCAAGTCGTACAGGTTCAAGTGATCGAGTTTTCGATCTAGCCTACTACTCTTATTATATCCCGGGCACGCGCGAAAAGTTTTTTCCGGAGCGCAAAAATCCTTGTCCAGACGCGAAGCCAAGGCAGGAATATATCTTTGAGATGCGGCCGCTGTTAACGACCTCTCAAGTGCACTGACGTCCCCCCATCGCTTTGGTCCGGCGTGAGTGCGAGTTTTCCGATTTTGTGAGACCCTGACGGGAGGAGCAGAGCTGTGAAGAAGAGCAGGTTTACCGAAGAGCAGATCGCCTTCGCGCTGAAGTAGGCCGAGACCGGGACACCGGTCGCGGAGGTGCTGCGCCGGATGGGCATCTCCGAGCAGACATTCTACCGCTGGAAGAAGCTCTACGGCGGCTTGGGCACAGGCGAGTTGCGGCGGCTGAAGCAACTCGAGGACGAGAACCGCAAGCTCAAGCAGCTCGTTGCCGATCTGAGCCTCGACAAGCACATCCTGCAGGACGTGCTCGCAAAAAAGCTCTGACGCCTGCTCGGCGACGCGAGCTCGTGCACCAGGTTCAGGAGGCGCACGAGGTGAGCGAGCGGCGCGGCTGCGCCGCGCTCGGCGTCGGTCGGTCGGGCGTCCGCCACCGCTCGACCAAGCCCGATCAGGTACCGCTGCGGATGCGCATCTGCGATCTGGCCAAGAGCCGGGTGCGCTACGGCTACTTCCGGATCTACATCCTGCTGCGCCGGGAGGGTTGGCGGGTGAATCACAAGAGGGTCCACCGTCTCTACCGGGACGAGGGCCTCAGCCTGCGGCTCAAGCGGCCGCGCCGGCACGTCAGCGCGGCACACCGTGAGCGTCAGCCTGCTGCGCTCCGGCCGAACGAACGCTGGTCGATGGACTTCGTCTCCGACGCGCTGTTCGACGGTCGCCGGCTGCGGGCCCTGACGGTCGTCGATGCGTTCACGCGCGAGGCTCTGGCGATCGAGGTCGACCAGGGCATCAAAGGCAAGCGGGTCGTGGCTGTCGTCGGCCGCTTGACGCTGCTGAGCGGAGCACCGTGTGCGACTCAGGTCGATAACGGGCCTGAGTTCGTCTCGAAGGCCCTCGACCGCTGGGCCTAGGAGAATGGTGTCACGTTGGACTTCTCGCGCCCCGGCAAGCCGACCGACAACGCGCTGGTCGAGTCGTTCAACGGCCGGCTGCGCGACGAGTGCCTGAACGCGAACTAGTTCTTGTCGTTGGCCGACGCGAGGAGCAAGATCGAGACGTGGCGGCGGCACTACAACGAGAGCCGTCCTCACACCGCCCTGGGGTGGCTGACGCCCCAGGAATTCGCCCTGGCGGCGGCCCTGCAGGCCGCCGAATGAGATCCGGAAGCTCACCTTCCGCCCGGACCAAAATCCGGGGGACCCTCAACAGCCGGAGAACTTGCATAGGCCGTGGACCACAAACAGGGTCAACTCCAACAGGCGCAAACGCCATACCTCAGGGCCGACTACTTCATTGGGGGCAGACCATAAGGTCGAGCCGAAGGGCTCGTCCAAGGGAGGTTAGATCGGCGGGGTGCCGCTGGTAGGAGCCGTGACGGGCTATGCTCAGCGCGCCGCAATCGGGACATCGTCCTGCACAGTGGCAGCCGCGAACGTGCATGACAACGCCCGCCTCATGCCCGTCTTCGATGGAGACTACCCGGCAGCCGGGAACCTCGTGCAGCAGCGCCATAGCCAAGCTCCGTCCTTCTCACACGAACGGAGAACGCACCGGGAAGCCACATTAAACGACGAATAGCCATTAAACCGGAGCAAGTCCAGTTCGACGCTGATCCACTATATGGAGTGGCCCAGGGCCTCCGCGGCTCTTTGGAACCTATTTTGCGCTCTTGGAAGGCCTTCTCCCGAGCTGTCAGTGAGGGTGAGGCCTACGACCGGGTAGGTGGATTACGGACAGTCCGCTTCTGCAACATTGAGCAGCAGAAGCGGACTTTTAAGCGAACGAGTTGGAATTAGGCCGCCCGGACGGTTGCGAGGAAGCGGGCGACTTCGGCACCGAGATGCTCGGATTGCCGCGACAGCTCCGAGGCCGCCGACAGGACCTGCGAGGCCGCCGCCCCGGTCTCCTCCGACGCCTGCGCCACGCCCGCGATGTTGCCCGTCACCTCGTTGGTGCCTGCCGAAGCCTGCGCCACGTTGCGCACGATCTCCTGGGTCGCCGCCCCCTGCTCCTCGACAGCGGCCGCGATCGACGTCGCCACGTTGTCGATCTCCCGGATCCGCCCGGTGATCCCGCCGATCGCCGTCACCGCCTGCGCGGTCACACCCTGAACCTCGCCGATCTGGCGCGCGATCTCTTCGGTCGCCTTGGCGGTCTGCTCGGCCAGCGCCTTCACCTCGGAGGCCACCACCGCGAAGCCCCGCCCGGCCGCGCCCGCCCGCGCCGCCTCAATCGTGGCATTAAGCGCTAAGAGGTTGGTCTGGCCGGCGATGCCCGAGATCATCCCGACCATGTCGCCGATCCGCGCTGCGTTCTGGCTGAGCGCCTGAACGAGGTGAGCAGTGTCATCGGCCGCGCCGACTGCCGCCTGGGCGAGATGGGCCGAGCCCTGCACCTGCCGGCCGATCTCCTGCACCGAGGAGCCGAGCTCCTCGGCCGCGGCCGCGACTGTGTTGACGTTGGTCGACGCCTCTTCCGCCGCCGCCGCGACTGTCGTGGACTGCATAGCGGTCTCCTGGGCGGTGGCGGTCATCTGCTGGGCGGTCGCCTGGAGCTCGGTGGCGGAAGAGGAGACCAAGCCGACGATGCCGCCGACCGCGGCCTCGAAGCCGTCGGCGAGTTCCAACATGGTTCGCTTGCGCTCCTGTGCCGCTGCCTCGTCCGCGATGCGCTTCGTCTCCGCCTCCTCGGCAGCCTTCCGCGCGACCATGGCCTTGATGCCCTCCACAGCTCGGCCGACCTCGCCGATCTCGTCACGACGCGCAGCCTCTGGGATCTCGGCATCGATCTCGCCGT
>NZ_JBEPKM010000048.1:0-6752 GCF_040544715.1 Methylobacterium sp. 1030
TGCATCAACAGGCCGGACACAAGACTGCACCCGACCAACGCGTCAGAAGCTCAATTCGCCACTTGCAATGCGGGAGCCATCCACACAGGACGGCCCCCTATCGACCCAACCCAGTCGCCCCGGGGCCGTCGAGCGCTTCCGATTAGCGGACGATCCGAGGTCGACCCATAGCCAAGCTTTTGGCGATCCTGGACCGTTCGGCCCCGTAGGCAGGGGCCACCATCGGGTAGTCGCTTGGCAGGCACCACTTAGCTCGGTACGTTTCCAGCGTCAGGCCACACGCCGTCAGATGCCGCTTGATCGTCTTGTACGGCTTGCCGTCCTCGAAGCTGATTTACGCCTCGTGCCTAATCGACGCTCGGATCTGGGCCGGTGTAACCCTTCTGCTTCCCGACACGGCCGACTGATCGGAAGTTTGAAGGCCGGTGAAGGCCGCAGCCATCGCCGTAATCAGTGCAGGCACCTCCAAGGCTGCGACGCGATTGTGCGACACATACGCCGCCACTAAGTTAGCGTTCATCTCGCCGCAATCGAGGTGGCTGTTTCCTGCAAAGACTGCGTCAGTATCCATCGGTATGTTCACTCCCATACGTTCGCGTCGTGAATTGACTATACGCGCGGGAGAAGCGATTCGAATGTTAAACTTCATCCATGAATAGTGAGATTATTCAAAATACAATCATTTAAGATGAGGTCATGATCTTTCACACATACTATTGCTTGAAATTGCAGACGAAAGAGTGCTGAGGGCCACGAAGATTGTCGCTTGGATGACATTGCGATGATTGCTGTCCAACGCAGGGTGCCGTAGCGCGCATGTCGCGAGCGCGGGGGGGCTTCGAGTGCTTTCTGGGGCGTCATGGGTCGCACCAGCTTTATCCCGGCCGACTGCCGGGAAGCGGCGGCGCGCGAGATCGATCTGTCATATCCGGATGATTTCCCACCCGAGTCCGGAGCGTGAATATGCCCGACGTTCTTCGAAAATGTTCGAGACCCGACGCGCGCACGGATTCAAATGCACTCAATATAAGATCGACTCCGAATAAATCATTCCTAGAAGTCGTCAATCTTAAAATTTGAAAACGTTAGATTTTTAGTAATATGCGGCGGATCATATGATCTGATCGGGATTAGTCGGTCTAGGGCATATCCATGCTGCGCAGTTCGAAAATCATCATCAAGGCCATCGTGCCGCTCGCCTTAATGGCGTTCATTGCCGCGGGATTGATGGTCTATGCGATTACATGCCTCGACGCACTTGCCAAGCAAACCCGCACGATCGTCGACCTGCAAGCTGTTCGGCTCGAAAGGATCCTGAGCCTGCGATCCCATGTCAACGAACTCGCCATTCAGTCACGCAATCTCATCCTTGAGACCCGTGAGGCGGAGATGGCCGCCTACAAGGCTCGCTACGACGCCACGTTGAAGGCTACTAAAGAGGCCACCGAAACCCTGATCTCCTTGGCCGACACACCAGAGCGTAAAGCCGCCAATCAGACGCTCAAGACCATCCTGGAGGAGTTCTATGCCGCGCAGGATCGGGCAACCGCTCTCGGCCTGAAGAACGACAACGACGGCGCGACCAAGGCTCTCCTGATCGACGCTGCGGCTTCGCGCAAAAAGATGCGCGAGTTCGTGCAGGAACGGGTCGATGTCCTCAACGCCGAGCTGCGGCAGGCGCGCGACGATGCCGAGCAGGCGGTGAGCACCGCCAGGATCGTGCTGATCGGTGCCTCCGCGGCCGGCCTCGTCGGCGCCGCCCTGCTCTCCGCCCTGATCGTGATCTTCGGCATCACCCGCCCGCTGGGCAGCCTGGTGGGGGTGCTGCAGCGGATGGCCCACGGCGAGGTCGATGCCGAGATCCGCGAGGCCACCCGCGGCGACGAGATCGGCGCCGTCGGTCAGGCGGTCGAGGGCATCAAGGCCATGGTCGCCCGCAAGGCCGCCGAGGAGGCCGAGGTCCGGCGCCGCGCCGACGCGGCCGCGGCTGCCGAGCGCAAGCGCACCATGATCGAGCTCGCCGACGGCTTCGAGCGCGCCGTCGGCGGCATCGTCGGCCTAGTCTCGTCCTCGGCCACCGAGCTCCAGGCCACCGCCCAGCAGATGACCGCCACCGCCGAGGAGACCGCTGCGCAATCGACCAGCGTGGCCGCGGCCGCCGAGGAGGCCTCGACCAACGTCAACACGGTCGCGGCCGCGGCCGAGGAACTCGGCTCCTCCGTGCAGGAGATCGGCCGGCAGGTGACCGGCTCGGCCCACCTTGCCCAGGCCGCGGTCGGCGAAGCCGACCAGACCGCCCACCTCGTCCAGGCGCTCAGCCAGAACGCCGCGCGGATCGGCGACATGGTCGGGATGATCTCGGGGATCGCCGCCCAGACCAACCTGCTGGCGCTCAACGCCACGATCGAGGCGGCGCGGGCGGGTGCCGCGGGTCGGGGTTTCGCGGTCGTGGCCACCGAGGTGAAGGCGCTCGCCGACCAGACTGCCAAGACGACGGAGGAGATCAGCCGTCAGATCGGCGAGGTCCAGGGGGTGACCGCGCAGGCGGTGACGGCGATCGGCGGGATCACCGGCCGGATCCGGGAGATCGACAGCGTGGCGACCTCGATCGCGGCCGCCGTCGAGGAGCAGGGGGCGGCGACACAGGAGATCGTGCGCAACGTGGCGCAGGCCTCGGCGGGGACGAACGAAGTGACGGTTAACATCGCCGGCGTGGCGCAGGCGTCGGAGGAGACGGGGGCGGCGGCCTCGCAGGTCCTGTCGGCGGCCTCGGAGCTGTCGCGGCAATCCGAGCATCTCGGTGCCGAGGTCGCCCGCTTCCTCGCCACCGTCCGCGCCGCCTGAGATGGCTATGGTCGAGATCCTCGCCCTCCCGGTCCGGCCTCACGGCACGCACCAGTTCGACCGACTGCACGCGGACTTAGCCGCCGCGCACGAACGTGGCGCGGATCTCGGCCCCCGAGCCCCTCACATCCAAGCAGGTGGCGACAGGCTGCTCGAACTGACTTGCGCCTTGGAACGCGCGATCGAGGATCTGGATCTCACGTTGATCAAGCTCGGTCTCCGGGATCCGGACATGCGTGAAGCCCTGCGAGACTTCGTCATCAAGACCGAGAGCCTCGCCAACACGGCGCAGAGCTTCGCTCACACCGTGCACGGCCTCGCCGGCCTAGCGCAGCGGTACCCAGCGACCCTCTGACTGCGCTCACGACTTCGGGCCGGACGTAAGACCGGCCCCAGCATCAGATGGAGGCCGGCTTGGGCAGGCTGTTGTTGATCTCCGACGACCTGGCCCGGACCGGTCGCCTTGCGCGTTCCCTCGGCCCGACCCGGCGCTGTACCGTCCAGGACCTGTATGATGACAGCCTGCCGTCGGTGCAGCCGGATCTGATCGTCGGCGACGTCGCTCAGCTTACCTCCGAGGCGATCGCGCGCCTGCAGCGGATGCTAGAGCCGCTGCGCGGGGCCGGCGCCCCGTTCCTGTTCCTGACCCACGGTAACGCCGCTCGCGCTGAGGCCCAGGTGCGACTCCTCGCTCCCACCGACATCCTCCCGGCCCTGACCATGCTTGAGCGCCTGCTGGCTCGGATCGACCGGCTTCTGGAAGTCGGTGGCTCCGCCGTCGCTGCTCGGATGGCGGACGAGGCGCGGCAATTCTTTGACCAGACCTTCTTCTCGAGCCAGCTAATCACGCCCGAGCTCGCGAGCACCGGCACCGGCCTGATCGCCCGAGCCGTGCAGCATTGTGGCCTCCGCGAGTGGATCGGGGCGGTACAGCGCTTCGACGAGGCCACGCACCGGCACTGCCTGATCGTTACAGGTCTCGCTGCCGCGTTCGCGGCGAAGCTCGGGTTTGCCGATCTGGACAGCTACCGCCTGACCAAGGCGGCGCTGCTGCACGACGTCGGCAAAACCCGGATCTCGACCGCGATCCTGAACAAACCCGGGCGGCTCACCGACGAAGAGATGACGGTGATGCGGACGCACGCGGCGCTGGGCTACGACATGCTGGTGGATAGCGGCTTCTCGCGGGAGATGCTGCAGGTGGTCCGCTCGCATCACGAGATGCTCGATGGCTCCGGCTACCCGGACGGGCTGCGGGCACCTGAGATCTCGGACCTCGTCCGGCTGGTAACGATCTGCGACATTTACGGCGCGCTGATCGAGCGGCGGCCGTACCGGGCACCGATGCCGGGAAGGCAGGCCTACGGGATCGTGCAGTCTATGACAGGCCGGCTCGACCCTGATCTGGTCACGGCGTTCCGCCCAGTGATGACCACGTTTGATCCGGCCGGCACTGCTGCGGCTTAGGGTCGGAATTGGGTGGGACCGCGACGTCCGCTCCGATGCGCTTGCTGTTCCAGAGCGGACCGCCGGAAATCCACCCTTTCCGGTCATTCCGCGACCGACCCACTCGGGCCGTGAAGATCTGCATTGACGCTTCCCGAAAGCCGCCATTCATCGACGGCCCGGCGACGTCAGTTCGGGGAAGGCGGCCTTGCCAGGGTACGCCCGTAGGTGACGAGCCGCCACAAACCACGGTCATCGCCCTGGGCGAATAAATAGCGCATAAGGGATCATCACTGGCTTCGGACCCGGCCGTCAGTGCCTGAGAGCGGTGAGCGCTCCCGGCCTGATCATACGGAGCACGGTTTTGGCTAACAGCAGGCCTTTAGCCATCCTCATCGCGGAGGCTGATGAGGTCGTCCGTATGGTCACGGCCGACATGCTGGAAGACGTCGGCTTCCAGACCATAGAGGTCCGCACAGCCGCCGAGGCGCTGGCGGTTCTCGAAGGACCGATGCCTGTGAGCATGCTGATCACTGGACGCGGCATCGTGGGCGATGGTGTTGCCCTTGCCCACCTCGTTCATCACCGTTGGCCCACTGTCGGCATTATCGTCACCTCGGGAGCCGGATCAGATCTCCGAGAGGAGTTGCCGCCGGGCACGCGACTGCTCAGCAAGCCCTACGACTTTGCAGACCTCATCCATGAGGTGGAAGCTGGCCTCGCACAGGTACAGGACGAGCCCTCAGGCGCTCCCGTGCTCCCGAGCGGCGTGCCGCCCCATACCGGGACGGAGATGGGCAGCGGGATGGGCGTTGTCGCAGCTCCCACGACCGAGCCGGACAAAACGTAGCCCCGGCCGTCAGGCCGGCTAAGTCTGAACACATTCGGCTTGGCTGCCACAATGTCGGTGCGGGCGGCGAGTGGGCGGGAGGGCGATATCCTCTTTGACGACTTTCAGAACCTGAGCTGACTGAAATCTACCCAGAGGGGTCCTCCCGCGACCGACCCTGGCTGTGTCAAAACCCCGATGGTGGTAGCTTTCCTCTGCACGACCGGAGGACGGCATGGGACGGTTCGTTGTCGGTGCCGAGCGCGATCAGACGACGCTATTTCCGCCTTGCCTGGAAGACTGGATCGCTGAGGACAACCCTGTCCGCGTCGTCGATGCCTTCGTGGAGGCCCTGGAACTCGGCGCGCTCGGCTTTGCGGGCGTCGATGCGGCACGAACGGGTCGACCGGGCTACCATCCGGCCGCCCTGCTGAAGCTGTACGTCTACGGCTATCTCAACCGGGTCCCGTCGAGCCGACGGCTGGAGCGCGAAGCGGGCCGCAACGTCGAGGTCATGTGGCTGACCGGCCAGCTATCGCCCGATCATAAGACCATTGCCGAGTTCCGTCGGCAGAACGGCCCCGCCATCGGGCGAGTCTGTGCCCGCTTTGTCGCTTTGTGCCGCACGATGGGCCTTCTGACGGGGACGTGCGTCGCGATCGACGGCTCGAAGTTCAAGGCGGTCAACAATCGCGACCGCAACTTTACGCAAGGCAAGCTCGACCGGCGCCGCCAGCAGATCGAGGAGAGCGTGTCACGCTACCTCTCGCAACTCGACACAGCCGATCGTCAGGATCCCACGCCAGAACTCGCAGCCAAGGTGGAGCGGCTGAAGGAGAAGATCGCCCGCCTCGGGCAGGAGATGGAGCGGCTGGCGGAGTTGGAGGAGCAGATGAAGGCCGCGCCCGACCGGCAGGTCTCGCTGACCGATCCCGACGCGCGGTCCATGGCAACCAGCGGCCGTGGATCGGGCGTGGTGGGTTACAACGTCCAGGTGGCGGTCGAGACCGAGCATCACCTGATCGTCGCGCACGCGGTCACCAATGCCGGCTCGGACCGGGCGCAGCTCAGCGGCATGGCCACGCGGGCCAAAGAGGCTCTGGAAGCGGACACGCTCGATGCGGTGGCTGACCGGGGTTACTATTCCAGTGAACAGATCCTGGCCTGCGAACGCGCCGGCATCGCCGTGACGCTGCCCCGGCCGATGACCTCGGGCGCGAAGGCCGTCGGGCGCTTCGGCAAGGATGATTTCCTCTACCGTCGTCAGGACAATACCTACCTGTGCCCGGCGGGTCAGACGCTGTCCCATCGGTACACCTCGGTGGAAAATGGTCTGACCCTGCATCGGTACTGGACAAATGTCTGCTCGACTTGCGCGATGAAGGGAGCCTGCACGACGGGCAAGGAGCGCCGGGTGACCCGGTGGGAGCACGAGGACGTGCTGGATGCCGTGCAGCGCCGATTGGATGGCGATCCGCGGGCCATGCGGGTCCGGCGCGAGACCGTCGAGCACCCCTTCGGCACGCTGAAGGCGCGGATGAATCGCCCCGGGATTTTCGGAGGCTCCAACTCTTGAGAGACTGGAGCCATGACGAAGCATACCCCACCCTTTTCCCCTGAGGTTCGCGAGCGG
>NZ_JBEPKM010000049.1:0-6706 GCF_040544715.1 Methylobacterium sp. 1030
TCCCGAGCGGCGTGCCGCCCCATACCGGGACGGAGATGGGCAGCGGGATGGGCGTTGTCGCAGCTCCCACGACCGAGCCGGACAAAACGTAGCCCTGGCCGTCAGGCTGGCTAAGAGCGCGGGACAAAACCGCAGGTAGCGGGTTGGGCGGGCATGGACGCTCTCGTACCCGACGACCTGTGGGCGGTGATCGAGCCGCTTCTGCCGTTTGAGCCTGAGAAGCCGAAAGGCGGTCGGCCGCGTGCCTCGGATCGGGCGGCGCTGGCTGGCATCATCCTGGTTCTGCGTACGGGCATGCAGTGGAAGCACCTGCCGCGTTCTGAGGTGGGCTGCAGCGGCAAAACGAGTTGGCGGCGGCTTGGCACGTGGCAGGCAGCCGGTGTTTGGGCCGCCCTGCACCGCGCGATGCTGGAGCAGCTTCAGGACGCCGATGCGCTCAACTGGTCGCGCGCGGCCCTCGACAGTGCGAGCCGGCCAGCGAAAAAGGGGGCCCCGCGACAGGCCCGAACCCGACGGACCGGGGCAAGCCGGGGACGAAGCGCCACCTTGTCGTGGACGCCAACGGCACGCCGCTCGGTCTGACGCTGACCGGGGCCAACTGCAACGACAGCCGTATGCTGGCGGCGACCCTCGACGCGGTGCCGGGCGTGCGCACCGGCCGGCGTGGTCGCCCGCGACGCAGACCGGACAAGTTGCACGCCGACAAGGGTTACGATCACCGTCGCTGCCGGCGCGAGTGCCGGGCCCGCAGCATCACACCACGGATCGCGCGACGGGGCATCGAGAGCAGCCAGCACCTCGGCCGCCATCGCTGGATCGTGGAGCGCACCTTGGCTTGGCTCGCCCGCTTCCGCCGACTGACCATCCGCTACGAGCGACGCGTCGACCTGCATCTCGCATTCACGACCCTCGCCTGTGTCCTCATCTGCAGGGCACAGATCGACCGGTTTTGTCCCTGACTCTAAGTCTGAACACATTCGGCTTGGCTGCCACAATGTCGGTGCGGGCGGCGAGTGGGCGGGACGGCGATATCCTCTTTGACGACTTTCAGAACCTAAGCTGACTGAAATCTACCCAGAGGGGTCCTCCCGCTCCCGACCCAAGTCGGTCGTGCGGAAGGCCGCTGCCGCTTCCCAAAAGCGGTCGTTCGTAGGTCATCAAACAACTTCGGCTCCGGGTCGGGACCTGCCGGAGACGACTGCCGGGCCACCGTCTTTCTTCAACAATTGGAGTCGGAAGCTCAGAAACCAAGAAGAGTCGCGATCAGCCTCATGCGCTGATGAAAATCTATGGGGCGCGCCCGAAGGCTGCGTGGCGACATTCGCGGGGAGACATGCCGAAACGATCCTTGAACCGTCGAGAAAAGTGAGATTGGCTGGCGAAGCCGCAGCCATACGCTAGGGTGCCGATCGGCAGGTGGACGCAGCCTGGATCGGCCAAGCGCTTGGCCGCCGCCTCGAGCCGGCGCTGCCAGATCCAATCAGAAATGTGCTGGCCGCGCTCGTGGAACAGCTCCTGTAGACGGCGCAGAGACACGCCGACCGCGGCTGCGAGCTGGGGCGGGTCGAGGGTCGGATCGCCGAAATTGGCCTCGACGAAGGCCTTAGCACGCTGGACCACGACGGTGCCGTGCAGGGGGCGGGGCAGCTCTTTGGCCATCCGCTCAGCGATGCTGGCCACGATAAGGTCCACGGCGACCACCGCCATGCGGGTGGTTGCATCTGGGGAGAGTTGGTTGCCTACGCGGATCAGTTCCTGGATGAACCGCGTGGTCAATTGCGCGGAGGCAAGCTCCGCCCCGACCGTCAGGGCGGCGTAGTGACGGGCTGAACCGAGCACGTTTTCCAGGCGGACGCGTGGTAATTCCAATCTGATGGCTTGGCTGCCCATGCTTGAGCTGAAGACGATTGGCTTATGGTCGTGCACGGTGAAATCACCTGCCCGCTGTATCGATGCCCGATCCAGTTGCTGGGTCGTCGCTTCGCCGGCGAGTTGGAAGGTCACGCTGATGCGACCGTGTTGATCGCCGCTGCGCCGGAGCAGGCTGGGCGTTGCCTCGCCGCGCGTGGCATCCTGAGAGACGCGAGACATCACGAGGCCGTCCAGGCTGGCAATCTCCAGCTTGCCGCTGAACAGACCGTCGTCGAGGCGCTGCTGCTCGAACGGCAGGCTTCTTTCGGAGAGCATCGCTTGCCAGCGCTTGAAGCTGTCCCGGGGATGCAACCCCTGAGTAGAAAATACTGTTTGCATGAAATTCAAGTAAGTGGCCACAGAGCGGTACTGATAAGCAAATTCGACTATCGCACGCAACCAAGGTCTGCAAATCTGATGAGTCACGAAACCTACGGTGGTGAACTGGCCGCGATTTCGGTTAAATCGGGCCGAGTCAGATCGCTAAGGTATGGCTACAGATTGTTGATACGCGGCAGCTTGGCGTCGAACACGGATCCGTGAATAACGTTCAGATGCAATGTGAACGGTGTGTGACCCACGAGAGACGGGGAGGTCCGAAGCGTTAAGCTACAGAGTGGCGGAAACCCGCTTGGCAGTTCTCGAAACAGCTTAGCTGCGAAGCACTGCATTGGGTTGAGTGTAGCAGCCAACATGACATCAGCTTCCATGCAATGCTGACCTAAAGCAGCCCGGTGGAAATCCACTCTGAGCGGCTATTATGCGCGTCTTGCCCAGACCACCGCATCTGTTTACGGGACAAGCCTCGATTTAGCGACGTGAATGGCTGTGCGTGCGACGCGGTTGCGCAGGCGCCGGGCCCGCCACAGGGCGCCGGTCTCCACCGCGAGGCCGCGCGCATAGATGCTGGCGCGCAAGCTGTGGGTATCGCAGGCCCGCTTGACCGGGTCGGCGTAGAAGGCCGCGATCTTGTCGCGGCCCATACCGGGCGTGGCGAGCCAAGCCGGCACGTGAACGCGGGCAAGCCGATCGGCATCGGTGAGGAGCTTGCTGACCCCGGTCCCGGGGATTGGGCAGGCGGTCTGGAAGGCGTCGCCGATTACCACCAGCCCGTCGCGCTCTACCCCCTCTGTGCGGGTGAGATCAATCGGTCGGACCTCGACCGGCCCAGCGATCGCGAGATCAGGGCAGGCGTCGGCCAGACGGGGCATCATCGCCTGCAGGGTGGTAACTGGATCCCGGCGCAGATCCGCGACCCAGGCCTCGCCGGGATCGCGGTAGCAGAACAGGTTGGCCCGCATGACCGACCCGAGAGGGAATAGGGTCAGGTAGGCGTCACGGCCGCCGAACCGCTCGGAGAAGTAGGTCAGCGCCGGGAATGGGAAGCGGTCGCGCGGTGCCGCCATGTCGAATCCCACCGCCAGCGAGTGGCGCGGGCTGAGGACGCACCGGCGCAGGCCGGCCCGGGCGTGCAGCGCCTGCCCGAGCCCGGTGGCGAGGACGACGAGTCGCGCCGTGAGCCGGCTCCCGTCGCCGAGGGTGACCTCCTGGCGGTCCGGCCCGAGGGTGAGGTCCGCGACCCGGCCCGGCCGCAGCAGCCCCGGCGGCAGGGCCTCCCGTACCGCCCGGACCAGCGCGGGGTAAGGCGCCCCCCATTCGCGGGCCGCCTCCCGGTAGGCCAGTCGGCCGTACCGGACCACCACGACCTCCTTGGTGGCAGTGGTGCAGGCCCGCAGGGCCGGGCCGAAGCCCAGCGCCTCGAACAAGGCCATCTGGTCGGCGCCGAACTTCTCGGCGCGAAAATCCCGTTGTGCTCTGTTGCGGCCGTCCTGCACGTCGATCAGTGTCAAGCACGTTCCGGTGCGGGCGAGAGCACCGGCAACGCAGCATCCGGCCAGTCCAGCTCCGATCACCGCAATATCTACGAAGGTTGATGTCCCGACCATTTTAATCGCTCAGAAGTTGTTTCCACAAGTTCCGGACAATATGACGACCATGCGCAGTTAGCACACCGATCGACTTTCGCAACGTCGATTCGGTTAGGAAAATATATTCAGACATATAAACCTGTTTTGATGCTTAAGGTTGCTCTAAGCGAGTCGACTGTCATTGGCATCTCAACTTGATAGTCTGCTTGCGACCCAACCCACCTGCCAGTTGCGGCTGGCATCATTCCCGAAAGTGGACCTTTGATCTGGTCCCGCAATCCCGCTGCCCGAAGCCCGTTCCGCTCGAGCTTCGCGGAGGTAGATGTTGATCTATCGAAGGACAAAAAAGCCCGGCCGCGAGGCCGGGCTTAGTAGGGTCCCTTTGCACGGGGACATCGAGACCAGGAAGCTTTGGAGAACAACCGGTCTCGATCGGGGTGATTAGAAATCGCGCTGGACGCGGAAGCGAACCTGAGAAGCCGAGTCCGCTGTCGTGGTCCGCGGCACGAAGGTGCCGTTGTTGATGCCGGCGACGTTCGCGTAGGCCGTCGGGCTCTTGTCGCGGTCGATCACGCGGCCGTTCTTGACGCCGATCTGGGTGTAGAAGCCCTCGACGCCGATATCGAGGTCCTTCACCGGCGACCAGATGATGCTGGCGCCCGCCACGAACTCGTAGGTGTCGCGCAGCGCCTCGCTGAGCTGGTAGAACCGGGTGCCCGGCACGCCGACGGCGTTCACGCCGAAGGAGTTGGCACCGGCCGGGTTGGACAGCGCGAAGGCCGCGCCCTGAGCCAGACGAGCGCCGCTGCTGTAGCTCATCTCACCGTACGACCCGAAGAAGGCCGAGCGCCACTCCGGCGACCAGTAGTGGAGGTACGAGGCCGTCGCGGTGAAGCTGGTCGACTGCTCCATCTGCCCCGTGAACGGGTTGAGCGTCGCGTCGACCATATACTGCGCGAACTTCTGGCCCTGGATGGTCGTCGGGTTCTGCGAGTAGCAGCCGCTGAACGCGCAGTAGCCGGTGTACATCTGCGAGCCGGAGCCGTAGGCGCCCTGCAGGTAGAGGGCGTCGCCCGGCGCGATGAACGGCGTGTTGATCTTCAGGCCGCCCTGCACCGCCCAGCCGTACGAGTTGCTGGTGTGGGGGATGCTGATGTTCGAGCCGGTGCCGGTGCCGGCGCCGTTGGCCACGTTGCCGACGTTCAGCTCGTGGACGGCCGCCGACAGCTGCGCCGAACCCCAGGCCTGGTCGAGGCGCAGGGCGCCGACGACGTCGGGCATGCGCGAGCGCTGGATCACGTCGACGAAGCTGTACCGGGTCGGCACGCCGTTGGTGTAGCCGATGAACACCTCGGCCGGAGCGTTCGTCTGCGCGAAGTTTGCGAGATTGGAGTTGTTCGTCACGCCGGCCGGGTTGTTGGTCTGCGAGAAGATCGGGCTGCGGCGGAAGACCGGGTCTTCGGCCGAGATCGTGGCGGACAGGCCGTTGCCGAGCGTGGCCGTGTAGGCGAGCAGGTTGGTCGAGGCAACGTCCGAGCCGAGCGTGTTGCCGATGATTTCGAAGTCGTGGGCGTAGAAGTCGAAGAACGACGAGGCGCGACCGGCGGTCATGCCGGCGAACTGGATGAAGGCCTTGTCGACGTTGACGAACTGCGAGGCGCGACCGAACTGGTCGATGCCGAGAGCCGGGAAGGCCTGGCCGATGCGCTGCTGGGTGCCCGACTGGCCGACGCCGGAGTAGCCGGTGCGGGAGCCGGCATCGAGGCGGACGAAGGCGCGGAGCGTGCCGTAGGCGGTCTGGGTGCGGGCATCGAGGTTGATGCGCATCCGGCCCTGGTAGCCCGACGTATCACCGACGTTCGAGCCGTTCTGCCGCGAGTAGCTGGTCATGTAGCCGCCCTCGAACCGGGCGCGGCCGGACAGACGCAGGCAGGTGTCGGTGCCAGAGATGTAGAAGAAGCCGGCGCCATAGGCACCGCAAACGCGAACGTACTCGATTGGAACCGCGTTCTTGACCGGCAGGTCGGCGGCATGGGCTGCGCCTGCGGCCGCGAACGCAGCAGCAGACCCAAGCAGCGAGTTTTTCAGAAACCTCATCGATATCCCCAAAACTTCGAGACCCTTCTCGTGGCGACGTCCGTTTCTCGGATCGCGCCTGTTCGTTTTGTTCGTTGGGCCCGCGCCTTGATGGCTGGCTCCGGCAGGCGTTCACATTGATGACGTCCGCTGCTGTCGGATCATGCTGCAAAGGTCACGAACAGCAATGCCATTTAATCCCGAAGCATATCACTTTTTGCAGCCGCGCCATTTTCGCAACACGTAGTTTGCCGGCTCCATCGAAGATGTGCTTCCAAGCCCACTCAACTGTGAGTAGCGAAAAATCTAAATAACTATTGCTTGTGAGATGCTCGATGCCTCTTTAACGG
This sequence comes from Methylobacterium sp. 1030, assembly GCF_040544715.1. Lineage (NCBI taxonomy): Bacteria > Pseudomonadati > Pseudomonadota > Alphaproteobacteria > Hyphomicrobiales > Methylobacteriaceae > Methylobacterium > Methylobacterium sp. 1030. Next base: position 6,266 of record NZ_JBEPKM010000049.1, read on the forward strand.
GACGTGCGGATCCGCATCTGGATAGCGTTGCATGGCTGGCAATATTTCTGACTAAAAACATGAGCGGTCTGAACTTGAGTGCTCGGCCAGACATATCGCGCCACGCCACATCGAACAGTCCAGCCGCAGTCACCTCACATTGACACCCATCTGTCCTAGATGTTTGATCCCAGGGTTTGATGGTGCAGTTTTCTCACGCGAGTGGAAGGACGCGCTATGGGCCAGATTCAGCACGGAAGCCTGCGCCGACCTCGACATCGAGCACCGTCTCACGAAGCCGCGCCATTCCTGGATGAACGGTCAAGTTGAGCGGATGAACCGCACGATCAAGGACGCCACCGTCAAACGCTTCCACTACGACAGCCACGACCAGCTCCGGCAGCACCTTGCGGACTTCGTGGCCGCCTACAACTTCGGCCGCCGCCTCAAGACGCTACGCGG
>NZ_JBEPKM010000050.1:0-6658 GCF_040544715.1 Methylobacterium sp. 1030
CCACGGCTGCAGCAGAGGCCGGACAGATGGCAGCAACCGACATCGTGCCTACCCATCAAAAGCCACTTGCGTTCCAGGGGGCGTCCACAGATGGAAAGCGGGCAGTCTGGTTCCGGAGGATCAGAACAGAGAAGCGGCCATCGCCATCGCGCGCTTGGCCGTCCTTTCCCTGCGAACTGGAAGGTCTGCCGTTCGGATCAATCAGGCCGCGAACTGCCGCAGCGCCCGGGTCACCTCGTCCCGCTTGTACGGCTTGGAGAAGAACACGCCGCGCACCGGGAGATCCTCGGGCGTGGGACGGTGCTTACCCGAGATGATGATTAGTTCGATGGGCGGCCAGCGGTCACGGATCATGGCCGCGAGCTTCATCCCGTCGACGCCGCCGGGCATGTCGATGTCCGTGAACACCACCCGGATGTCGAGGCGGTTCTCCAGGATGCGCACCGCCTCGTCGGCGCTGCGAGCCTCGACCACGTCGAACCCCGCCATCTCGACGAGATCGACCGCCATCATGCGCTGAAGGGGCTCGTCCTCGACCACGAGGATCACGGCGGAGGCCGCTGGCATCGCTTGTCCCATGACGGCTTCCTAGGACTGATGGATCTGCGCGAGCGGCGCGCGCATCTCGGCCCGGAAACCGGTGGGCTGGTAGCGTAGGTCGACGTCGCCCGTTCCGACCAATCCGAGACGGATCAGTCGCGAGCCGAAGCCGCGTCTGGCGGGTTCCTTAACGGGCGGCCCACCGCTCTCCTCCCAGTCGAGCACTAGGTCACCTTCATCGCTATCGCCATCGACGCGCCAACTGACCCCGACGTGGCCCTCGTCGTTGGAGAGAGCCCCGTACTTCGTCGCGTTAGTCGCGAGTTCGTGCAGCAGAAGAGAGACAGATAGGGTCGCGCGCGGCCCAAGCGAGACCTGCGGCCCAGAAACCTTGAGCCGTGTGGTTTGGGCGAAGGTGCGCAGAACCGCGCTGGCGACCGCGTCCAGGGGGGCCGCCGTCCATTCCTGCTGCAGCAGGACGTCGTGCGCCGCCGAGAGCGCGTGGATGCGCTGCTCGAACGCCTCGACTGGTTCTCGGTCGGGCACCGTCTTCAGGGTCTGGGTCGCGATGGAGAGGACCATGGCCAGCATGTTCTTCATGCGGTGGCTCAGTTCCTCGTTGAGCACTCTCTGCTGCTCCTCCGCCTCCAGGCGACCGATGGCGGCCCGGGTGCGGTCGGCGACGTTGCGCAGGAAAGCCTGCTCCTCAGCCGTCCAAGCGTGCGGTTCGGCCTTCAAGGCGAAGAAAAGGGTGACGAACTGCCCGTGCTCCATCAGCGGGATATTGGCGATGGACCGGACGCCGACGGCTGCCAGGGCGTCGCTGCCGCCGGCCGTGCGCGGATCGTCCGTCGCGTCGGCGATGAACACGGCCCGGCCCGCCTTGAGGTCGTCGACGTAAGACCCGTAGCTCCGGAAAGGGTACACGCCGTTCAGGCGATCGACGCCCTCCGCGACGTGGTCGTCGGCGATGGTGACGGTGTCGCGCACATGGTCGACATCGCCGTACCCCACGTGGCTGAGCCCTAGCGTCCGCGCCAGGATGTCCGCCGCGACCGGCGCGACATCCGCCTTGGCGGTGACGTGGCGCAGCCGGTCGCCGAGTTCGATCAGGGCGTTGCGGCGTTCCTCGGCTTGCTTGCGCTCGGTGATGTCGATGAAAATCACGGCGAGGCGCTGATCCGCCTCCTTATGGCCGTGTGCCTCGAAGGTGCGGTTCAGGGCGGGCACGGCGACCTCGAACGTCGCGGGCTCGCCGGTGTCGACCACGCCCGCGTAGATGTCGATCAGCCATTGCGGGATGGTCGGGATCACTTCGCGGATGGTCCTGCCCACGGTTTGGTTCGCCGGTAGGCTCGACTGGATCTCGAAGGCGGGATTGACCTCCAGGAAGCGCACATCGACCGCGTGACCCTCGTCGTCCCGCAGGATCTCGGCGGAGAAGAACCCCTCGTGCATGCTGGTGAACAGACTCCGCCAGCGGTCCTCGCTCGCCGTGGCGGCGCGCTCGGCATCCTTCTGGACCGTGATGTCCCGTGAGACCGAGAGCAGCTTCTCGGGGACGCCTTGCGCGTCGAGGATCGGCGTGACCTGGACATCCCACCAGCGCGGGTTACCGGCCATGGTGCTAGCCCCGCCCTGGAAGCGGCCGACGCCTCCTGCCTTGGCCGCCACGACGGCAGCCTTGGCGTCCGCGTTGCCCTGGCCCTGCCAGAAGTCCGGCCAAGGGCAGCCGCGGATGGCGTTGAAGTCGCCGACCTCCATCACGCGCTTGCCACCCTCGCTCATGAACGTGAGGCGCGTATCCAGGTCGAGGACCTTGATGCAGTCGGCGGACGAGGCGAGCACGCTGCGCATGAACGCGGCCTCCTCACGCCTCTCCCTGAGGGCGCGCCGCAGTTCGAGCTGCGTCATCACCTGATGCGCGAGGACGCGCAGGGTCTGCTGCTGGACGGCGGTGAGATCGCGCGGCTCGTAGTCGAGCACGCAAACGGTGCCGATGGCATGGCCCTCGGCGGTCTTCAGGAGCGCCCCGGCGTAGAACTTCAGATGGGGCTCGCCGGCGACCAGCGGATTGCACGCGAAGCGCGTGTCGCGGGTGGCGTCCGGGACGAGGAGGAACTCCTCTTCCAGGATCGCGCAGGCGCAGAACGAGCTGTCGAGCGGCGTCTCGCGCACGCCGAGGCCGACTTCCGCCTTGAAGAACTGGCGGCCCTCGCCGATCAGGTTCACGACCGCGATGGGCGTGCCGCAGACCGCCGAAGCGAGTGCGGCGATCTCGTCGAACCCCGGTTCACGCGGCGTGTCGAGGATCTGGTAGCGGTGAAGGGCCGCCAAGCGGGCGTCCTCGGCGTCGAGGCCAGCGACAGCCACGGGCGACTTTACTGGTTCAATCATGAACGAGGTCGCTGCCGATCCGCGTGCCCGAACTCACTGTCAGCCTGTGTAGCGGTAGGAAGTGTGCGTTCGGGAATGGGGAGATTTTCTGAGGGTTGTGGAGGGGCATCGGCGACAGGCGGTGTCGAGTGACATGCCCTTTACCACAGGAGCTTCGATTGCGCATGAGACGATTGCGCGAGGGCTGAGCGGCCCACAGGACACCGGTCCTCGTACAAGCGGTTCGGGCCGGTCGACCGGGGCCAAAGCCGATACCGTGCAGCGTCCGACCCATGACCGCTTTCGGGCAGCTCAGAAGGCTGTCCGCGCTTCCGAGTCGGGTCGGGTGCGGTACACCAGCTCGGGGTGGTTTCCCGACCATCCGCTTCCGAATGGTCGATGTATAGAAGCAGACCTACCCACGGCGACCATTTACTTCCCCGCTGGACTTTTGAGCAGCTTGTCCCGAGGTGTTGGGGAATGAAACATACCTCCGAGGAAAGCCGGGAAGGCGTTCATATTCTGGTTGCCGTGTCGGCTCTCCGGCCGCAACGCGGTGACGACGGAACGCTCGACAGAAAACTTCCGCAGGACAGGCACCAGCGCACCTCGCTCGACGTGGAACGCGACGACATACGACAGCGAGATGCCGATGCCGCCGACCACGAGGATGGCCGCGACCGCATCGCTGAAGTCTGCGACGCCGCCGGCGTTCGGCGTGAGATCAACCGCGCGGCCGCCGATCCGGAACGGCCAGCGCAAAGCCTGGCCCGCACTCTGGAAGCGGAAATTCAAGCGGTCGTGGTGGATGTGGTCGTCCGGATGCTGCGGTGTCCCGCGCTGCTCTAGGTAGATTTGGGACGCGAAAGCGCAGAGCCGATGCGGCGCGAGACGCCGGGAGAGCAAGCGGGAGCCGGGCAGTTCGCCCACGCGGACCGCCACGTCAATGCCCTCCTCGATGAGGTCGGCGACGCGGTCCCTAGGGCGCTGGTCGACAAATAGTTTGGGGTGGCGCTTCACGGATTGCAGCCCCGGCGGTGTGCAAGGCTGGTCAGGAACCTTCCTCGGGGTAAACGCACTTGGATTAGCCACGAGAGGCGCCGCGGCCGCGGTAAACGGAAGAGAAGCATCCTTCGTGTCGGGGGACGAACTGAAGACCCTCTCCCGTGGGGAGCTCGAGGCCGAGATCCTGCGTCTGCGCGGGTCCGAGGCCGCCATCCGTCAGAGGGAGGAGCGTTTCCGGACGATCCTGGAGACGGTCGATGCGGCCTTCGCCATCGTCGAGGTCAAGTTCGACGCCGAGGACCGGCCGGTCGACTACCGCTTCGTAGAGGCCAACCCTGCCTTCGAGCGCGAGTCGGGCGTCAACCTTCGCGGCAAGTGGGTAACCGAGTTCGCCCCTGACCTGGAGCCCTTCTGGTTCGAGACTTACGGGCGGGTCGCCAAGGCCCGGGAACCCGCGAACTTCGAGAGCTATGCTGAGGCGTTCTCGCGCTGGTTCGACGTGCGCGCTGTTCCCGTCGGTGACCCTGCGGACCGGCAGATTGCCATCATCTTCAACAACGTGACCGCCCGACGCGAGGCCGAAGAGCGCCTGCGCGCCAGCGAGGCGCTCGCACGGGCTAACATCGAGCGCGTGCAACTCGCCCTGGCCGCTGGCGCGATCATCGGCACGTGGCACTGGGACCTACCGTCCGACCGGTTCACGGTCGACGAAGCCTTCGCCCGAAGCTTCGGGCTCGATCCAGCGCTCGGCCGCGAGGGCATCCCGCTGGCGCAGATCGTAGCCACCGTACATCCTGACGACCAAGCGGGTTTGGCGGAAGCGATCAACGAGGCCGTCGGCCGGGGCGGCGCCTATGCGCACCAGTACCGGGTGCGCCGGTTGAACGGGCGCTACTACTGGATCGAAGCCAATGGCCGGGTCGACCACGCGCCGGACGGCACGCCCCTGAGCTTTCCCGGCGTGCTCCTCGACGTCGAGGAGCGTCGTGTTGTCGAACAGGAGCGGGACCGGGCCATCACCCAGTTGCGCGCCCTCACCGAAACTCTCGAGCAGCGCGTCGGCGAGCGCACGGCCGAGCTGATGAACGCTGAGGAGCAGCTCCGCCAATCGCAGAAGATGGAGGCGGTCGGACAACTCACGGGAGGGCTTGCCCACGACTTCAACAACCTGCTGGCCGGCATCTCCGGCAGCTTGGAGTTGATGGGCACCCGTATCGAGCAGGGGCGCCTCAAGGACGTCGACAAGTATATGGCCGCCGCGCAGGGGGCGACGAAGCGGGCGGCGGCGCTGACCCACCGCCTGCTGGCCTTCTCGCGTCGGCAGACGCTCGCGCCGAAAGGCACCGACGTGAACGCCCTGGTCGATGGCATGCTCGACCTGATCCGGCGGACGGTCGGGCCGAGCGTTCAGCTTGAGACGGCCGGACCCACGGACCTATGGCCGACTCTGGTCGACCCGTCCCAGCTCGAGAACGCGCTGCTGAACCTCTGCATCAACGGCCGCGACGCGATGCCGGACGGGGGGCGCATCGTCATCGAGACCGGCAACCGTCGGATCACTCCCCGAGTCGCCGAGCGACAGGATATGCCGGCCGGTGAGTACCTGTCGCTGAGCGTCTCGGACACCGGCACCGGCATGCCCCCGGAAGTGGTGGCGAAGGCGTTCGACCCATTCTTCACGACCAAGCCGCTCGGCCAGGGGACCGGCCTCGGCCTTTCGATGATCTACGGCTTCGTCAAGCAGTCCGGCGGGCAGGTCCGCATCCACTCGAACGTGGGGCAGGGCACAACGGTCACGGTTTACCTCCCGCGCCACAGGGGCGAGGCTGAGCGTGACGAGGCCCTGCCGGAGGAAGGATCCCCGGCATTGGCACAGGCCGGCGAGACCGTCCTTGTGGTGGACGACGAGCCCAGCGTGCGCATGCTGGTGACGGACGTGCTGAGCGACCTCGGCTACACCGCCGTGGAGGCTGCGGATGGGGCGGGCGGTCTTAAGGTGCTCCAGTCCGACGCCCGTATTGACTTGCTCGTCACCGATGTGGGCCTGCCCAATGGCTTGAACGGCCGTCAGATGGCCGACGCCGCTCGGGTCTCGCGGCCCGGCCTCAAGGTTCTGTTCATCACCGGCTACGCCGAGAGCACGCTGCTGACGGACGGCCAGATGGAACCGGGGATGGCCGTCCTGACCAAGCCGTTCGCCGTCGATGCGCTGGCATCGCGCATCCGCGATTTGATCGCGAATTGACGGTAACCTGACACCCCTGTCGAAGGACTGGCGCACGGCTGCTTCGCAGAGCCGCCGCTTGTGGTTCGGACGACAGCAATGGGTCCAGGCCGTGTCAAAACGCCGGGAATGGGCTTTGCGCTCGGGTGCCCCCCAATCTTGCGAGAATGGGCGTCCATCCCTTGGAGCGACCTTTTGTAGTCGAGCGACAATCCGTTTGAGTTGAAGGCGCTGCTGGACGGCTTTTCAGCCCTTCAGTGAACGATCAAAGGCCCGTGCTCAGGCGTCGATCGCTGCCAAGAGCGTCCGGCTTCCCATGAGGTTGAGAACCCGCGTCAGATTGTAGGCCAGGACCTGGAGAGCCATCTCGGTCGAGACGCGCGGCAAGGTCTTGGTCAGGAAGTGCGTCGCCCCCATCCGTGAATCGCCCCGGGTTTTCCGGAGGCCGTTTGGTTTGGCTCAGGCGGCCAAGGCTTGGACCTCGGCCTGGGCATAATAGCGTGCCTCCGCCTC
>NZ_JBEPKM010000051.1:0-5059 GCF_040544715.1 Methylobacterium sp. 1030
CGCCCGACCGGCTCCGGCGGCCAAGCTACCCGTAGAGCAGAGGCCGACCCTGCACTAATTTTGAACTCGGACCACCTCGTGGGGGCAGGTCACTCAGCCGACGCCGCCGTGTGGCCCCAGAACAGCATGCCGGCCGCATCCACGGCTGCGATCCGCCCGACCGGGGCCTTCACGCCTACCCGGATCTCCGAGCGGATCCGGTCGACCTCTGCGGCCAGCTGGGCGACATTGGCTGCTTTGGCTAAGGCGCGCTCACCAGCGCGCTTGGCCCGTATCACGGCCGCATGAGCCCGGTCGCGAGCGGCGTACTCAGCTCGGCGGGCGGTACGCTCCTCGTCGGACATCTTGTGAGGCGGCGGCCCACCGCGGCGGTAGACGTCGTATCGGACGCGGTTGGCTTGGCGCATCGTCAGCGCTGGCGTCGATCTCGTTCCAGCCATCACCACCCTTGCGCAGAACAGACCGATCTCAGCCGCGTTTGCCATACGAGCCCGAAGACGGGCCGAACTGAGGAAACGCCCATGATGACCAAGACATTCGGCCTCGCGGCTGCTCTCACCATCGCGCTGACCGGCGCCGCCTATGCCCAGCAGCCCGCGAGCGGCGGCAGCGCGACCGGCAACATGAACAACCCGGGCTCGGTGAAGAGCGAAGGGCAGAAGGCGACCGAGGAGACGACTGGCACAAGCACTCGTTCGCCGGCAGCTGGTGCTGCGACTGTACCGGGGACCGGAACGGCTCGCCCAGGCGTCGGCGCAGGCGGAGGCACCTCGGCTCCAGCGCGATAGCCAGATTCTCGGAGCCGGCCGGCCGCGGCCGCGGCGCGGCTGACCGGAACCGATCTCAGTAGATTCTGCTTAGTCCATCAGAGTACGTCGGCGAAGCAGGAGAACAGAATGACGATCTTCCAGGTACGGCAGGCGCGCAGTCGCGCGATCGTCTGGACTGGCGAGGCCGAATCGGCTGACCGGGCGCTGGAAGCGGCGGCGCAGTCGGCCGGCTATCATACCTTCGCTGAGATGCCGGATGCCCTCCGGACCGACATGGCCGTGGAGGCTGTGACCGTCTGAGGCGCGCTCAGCTGCGCAGATCGAGATCCGCCCGGCTCCGGCCGCGGCGGTTTTTTCGTGCCCGCTGGCCCGCTGCTTGCGACAGTCCAGCCTTCCTCCCATGGACCACTCAGCCCCGCCGGCACCCGCCGCGCGGGGCATTTCTATGCCCGCAACCCTGAGTCGGAATGCCTAATGGCGCCGACCCGCTTCCCAGTGTCTTCTGCGGACTCTCACCGCGTGATACCGGTGGTGCACGCGGCACGTGGATCGACAGTAGCTGCGGCTATGACGCCGGAGCAGCGCGCCGAGATCGCGCGGAAGGCGGCCAGCAAGCGCCGGGAAAATCCTGATGTTGGAACTGTTTAGCGGGAATCGGCCTCAAACCAGAATATTCTGCTTGAACCGTTGTGCGCGGGCGGCGTCTTCGAAGTAACCCGCATCTGCCCTCTGCCTGCCCGCGCCAGGAAGCGCACCCCCACAGGAAGCGTCTGGGCTAGGAGAGGGCGTGCCCCTACCGCTCCGATCCTTCCCATTCGGCATACAACTCTGTGACGGCGGCTATGGCGCTTTCCAGCTCGGCTATCTGCCGGATTACGCCTTGCGGCGTTGGCCTGTCAGTCTCGGCCGCCGCAAGAATGAGATTGCGCTGGCGTGTCGTCAGGCGAACGAACAGAGCGTTGAGTTTATCCGACTCGGTCATCTCCGGCGGCGGTTCTCTTGCCACTGCGGCACGGAACGCCACCACGTTCCGACCGTCTGAGGCGGGATGGGTGTCCAGCACGCCGAAAGGGGGAATGCGCTTCATGGGCTCGCCTGTCCGCTACAGGCCAGCGCGCACGGCGCTTAGTCACCGGGGCCTGGGCATGTCCATTCGGCGATGGGATCACCCTCGCACGAATCGCCTCCGGGGGATAGGTCGATCGGGAAGCCTTAGTTCGGGCGCTCAAATTCAAATCGAGACGCCACCCGCGGCGGCCTTTACTTTGCGCCATCCGGTGGTCGGCTGTCGGCCGATGCTCGATGTAACGCATCGAGCGTTCTTTCACTCAGCCCGCTTGGTCCGCCGGAGCGGACTTTCTTTTGGCGATAATATCGTTCGGTCCGATGAGCTTGAGAGCGGTCGTCAAACATATGTGATTTTAGTTCCGCGCCCGATCGAATATTATTCTTGTATCACTGGCAGGTTGATCTGGGCGCCAGCGGCCGAGAGTAACGTGTGCTCCCGCCCTTTGATGGCGGAGGGCTACATGCCACGCTTCTTTTTCGACATCCACTCAGGATCGAAATTTGCACGTGACGCCGTCGGGTCAGAGTGCGCCGGCATGCAGGGCATTCGGCACGAGGCGATGCTTGTCCTCCCAGCGATTGCCCGCGATGAGATCCCGAAGGACGGGGATAAGCAGGCTTTCACCGTGCTTGTTCGTGACGGTGAAAGTCGGACCGTCTACACCGCAACGCTGACGTTCGCCGGGCTGTGGATCGGCGATAGTCCCATCCCTAAGCTGGAAGAAGACGCCCTCAGCTAGGGATTGCTTTTGGCGGCCGGCTTCGCGATCCGCTTTAACGCGGCATCGAAGTCGGCTTCATCCTCGCTGGCACCAGCCTCACGCGCGGCTTCGATGAACCGGCGGCGCTGTTCCTCAGGGGCGAGCTTCTCTGCTCCGGGCTCGGTGTGCTTCACTTTCGGCACGTCACCATGAGCCTCTGATCCCACGACATCGTGGAAGCGTCGAAGCTGCTCATGCGGCGTCAGCTTCTTGGGCCCGAGCTTGTCCGGATGCTTGAGTGTTGTCGTGGCCATTCCGACCCCTCCCACGCAGCAACGCTCTTCGTCAGTGCCGCTATCATATCGAGCCGAGCTTCTTCGAAAGTCCCGTAGTCGAGGATGGATTGGCTGATCAGCGCACCCGATCGCCGAATAGTCCAGATAAATCGTCCGTTCCCCGAACGGGACCGTCTCACGTCGACGGCAAACGGGTGGATTGGCACTGACATACCCCACCATGACACGCGCATTCGCAGCCACCAAATGGTCTTAGACGCGTTGGATTCGCTGCACAGTCGCGCCCGCCGGGCCTCGCCTTTGCGGAGGGCCCCCGATGAGCCGGTATTTCTTCGACATCCACGCCGGCAATCTGTCCGATTGGGACGGAGAGGGGCGGGAGGCAGACGATGTGAACGCGGCGATCACGCACGCTCGGTACATGCTTGAAGTCGTTACCGGAGAAATCAGCCGCCGGGGTGGGAGTCAGCGCGCCTTCATCTCAGTCCGCGACATCGGAGGTCTCTCGATTGCGACCGTGTTGGTCCCGGGTGCAGATACCCGACAGCGTGCCGATCGCAAGCCAACTTAACATAATTAGTGCCGGCTCGGCTCACACGCTGGTAAGGCGCTCCCCCGCCCCGTGAGCAGATCGAGGCTGGGTCGAGCGGCGAGGCGACAGATGAAGGCCCCCGGTTAGCCGCGCGCGGCTCGCCAACCCGCCGCCTTCGCCTCATCCTCGTTGCAGAATACGCGCTCGCCAGCGCTCGTGTCGATCACGGTTCGGTCGTAGTCTCGGGACCCGGGCAGGTGGTAAATCTTATCGCCTTTCCGCGAAATGTTGCCCTTGATCGCACAAGCGGTCTGTACAGGCGCCGGAGCAGCGGCGGGCGGCTTCTCCATCTCAGGCCTAGTCTCGACGCCTCCAGCGCGCTTGGCACGCCGCCAATCCGAGGGTGGATCGAAGGTGCCAGCCCAGAGACCGCGCTTCAGCGCCCTCGCGGTGGTCTCTGCACCGAGGTAATCGCGGGAATAGCGCTGGTAGGCCATCGCATAGCCCTGGCTCACCATCCAGGCGCTCAGATCCTCGTCGCCTTTGCGGCACACAGCAACGGTGCGGCCGTATCGATCAGTGTCGCGCGGCTCACAGGAAATATTCGCTTCGCCGACCCGGCCCGCCAGAGCTAGAGCCGCCGCTTGCCCGCACCGATAGGTCTTGCCAGCAGCGTCCTGGCAAAGCTGAGCACTCTCCGGCGCGTCGATGCCGTGCAGGCGGACCCGGGTGCTGCGGATCACCACCGTGTCGCCGTCCGTGACAGATGCACGCCCAACGATCGGCTCCGCCGCCAGGACCGGACTGGAGAATGAAATGAGGACGGCGAGAGCATGGCGCATCGCGAGGGGATAGCTCATTCGCAGCTTCGGGCAACCTCTTGCGTGAGGTCGAGCAGAGCCATGGGCGGCAAATGGCAAAGGCGGCGCAGCTTGCGCCTTCGGTCGCCCTTCCGCAATGATCAAGTGACTTTGGAGCCAGTACTCTTACTAATAATCTCCTCGTCCTTAATGGCCCGGTCTATGGCTTCGATCTCGGCTTGCACATTTTGAATGCTCTCCTCCTGATCCACGATTTTTCGGCGGTTTATAACCATCTGGTCGCGCAGTTTTTGCAAGGCATCAATCGGACTCAGCATGATGCTCCTCCTTTTGACGCGCCAGGTGCTGCGCGAGGCCTTACTTTGCCAATTGAAGTCTTCCCTTTGAGATCCACATCTCGCGCCAACCGTAATGATCTGAGAAGCATGGTTCGCTCTTCGAAATCTACTCGACTCGCCTCTGTCTCTTCGCGAATAATCTGCGCATTCGCTTGAGATATTTCTTCTCTAGAATTCGACGTTACTAGTTGTCCGCGGATATTGAACGGCACACGGAACATAGAGAAATTCCCATTTTCAACTGAATTATACAGATGGCGTCTAGGTGATCATATTGCGACCGCCGCCCTCATTTAGATTTTTTGTCAAGCTCAGGCCGGCGCGAATTTGACGACAGCCCCTTGCCTGCTCGAGTTGGCCTGAAAGTATCAGCGTGCTGACACCTCAGCAGAGGGCAACCCGGCGGGATAGCTGCCAGCACGCATGTCGCGACCAGGGCTAGAGGCTGTTATGGACCTGGGTGGGTCTGATGCTCAGATGGGTGGGGATGAGCCCTGCCCGCCAGCCGTATCCGTCCGACGTTTCCGATGAGG
>NZ_JBEPKM010000052.1:0-5025 GCF_040544715.1 Methylobacterium sp. 1030
CGCCTGCGTAACGGCGTGGATGGATGAGGCGAAGCGCACCGGCGTCGTCCGGCGGATCTTCAATGCCCGCGGCTTCCGCGACGACGCGGTCGCGCCATCGGGAGGTGATCTACCCCTATGGCGAGCTCGACACGCTAGTGCCGGCCTACGCCACGACCATCCACAAATCGCAAGGGTCGGAATACCCCGCGCTGGTGATCCCGCTGGCCATGCAGCACTGGACGATGCTGGCGCGCAACCTCCTCTACACGGGCGTGACCCGCGGCAAGCGTTTGGTGGTGCTTCTCGGGCAGCGGAAGGCTGTGGGCGTCGCGGTCCGCGGCGGCACGATGAAGCCTCGTTGGACGCAGCTGCAGGAGTCGCTGTCGCAGCGCCCTTGAAGCTCGGACGAGCTCGAACCGCCCGGCTTGGCCGAGGCGGGTCTTTTCATGCTCGATAGCCTCCCCCGAACGGGTGATGTCGCTGCCCCGGACGCGCTGCTATTCCGTCAACGAGACCCCACACCTTCAGCCCCGCCGGCATTGCCGCGCGGGGCTTTCTCATATCCTGCTCCGCTCTTCAGACGCGCTCTAATTGCAGGTCAACTTCCGGCCTTCGGCCATGCCGACCTTGCGGTAGTGTTCCAGACCAGACTTGATCGCCCGACCTATGACCGCTCGGCGCACGTCTGGATTGCAGCGCAGATACTCCTCCTCGTTGAAAGCATAGTCGCCACGCCCGCCCCGCGAGCCTCGGTCATAGTCCCGATCGTAGTCGCGGCGGTCGCGATCGCCGTAGCCCCGATCTCCGTAGCCTCGGTCTCGAGGGCCATAGTCGCCGCGATCGTAGCCGTAGTCGCGTCCGCCGTAGGGCTGTGCGAAGGCCGGAGCGGCTCCGCTGAGTAGCGCCAGGCCAAGGACGGTCGCCGAGATCACCTTCATGTCGTGCTCTCCGTTGTTGCGGGGCGTGAACGCTTTCAAAGGTGGGTGGTTCGATTTGCCTGGGCGGGCGTCGAGTCCTCGCTCCCAGCGTCACTACCGTTGGGGGGCTTGTCTTTCCCTGCTCTTCACCCACTCTCAGTGTCAGGTTTGGCGGGATTCCTCCCTTGTCGGTGCCGAGCCTGAGAAGCCCGCCCGGTCCGCCGGCGCGGGCTTTTTCACGACCGCACGACGGTCAGTTCATCGCCTTGGGCCGATCGCCGACGAAGGGACCGATCCCAGCAGCCTCGACCGTTGCGAGGAAGGCCGCGTGTGCATCCACGTCCGTGGCGAACGTGTCCTGCCACCGCGTACAGCCGGAGAAGTGGATCACCTCCATACGCCACCGATCCTGCGTGCCGGCAAGGCGGTAAATCTCGACCTCAACCTCATGCCCGTCGCGCGTGAAGGGACCTGATAGGGGCGAACTCTCGAAGTCGTAGTCCTCGTTGTCCACCCTACCCGCTCCGTGCCGCCGAGCAGGCCGCCGCCCGGTCTCAACCTGGGACGGATGCGTAGAGGATGCTCACACGATCCGGCAACTGACGCTGGCCATCTAGGCATGCAATCCGCGCTGGAAATTGGCTCCTAAAGGTAAGGTAATCGAAACCCATGCCGCCGCAGAGCGACCCGCATTCTCCCGCCGTTCGGGGTGAAAAGGCTGGGCGGCTTGCGGCGACCGAGATGATCAAGACGCTGAGCCCACAGACCGGGAGCGTTCAGGGCCTCGTGCGCCGGGTTGAGGAGGTCGGTATCATCGTGGCCCAGGAGCACCTAAGAGCCGGCATGCTACCTGCTGAAGTCCGGGCATGGCACATTGGCTTCCAAGCGGGGATGAGCCTCGAACTCGGAGATTACATGCGCCGCTTCTGACAGGTCTCCTGACGGCCGCCCCGTGAGCAGATCGGGGCGGGGCGAACACAACCCGGCAGGGCAGCGGCCGGGATGGCGCTGTCGAAGGCTAGATCGCGTAGGTTGTGACAAGCGACATCATGCGCCCTTCCTCGATTAGCTTCCAAACCGACCTGATCTGCGGGCTGCCACCATCAGGCATTGGCATCGGACCTTCGAAGACGTACTTCGTGACGTAGCCGTTTTTCACTACACGAGCGAAGTTATCCGGCGTCGGATGCTCCAGCAACGCAAATATCAGCGCTCGGGGGCTCCTCAACAGTGAAGCCGCGGGACAGATAAAATTCTGCCTTTTGTCCGCCTTCCTCATGAAGGACATTGAGGAGGTAAAGGCCAATTTTATGATCTGGGATACATGGCGCGGGCCTCGGCCCGGGGGGGCAGAGGCATCCTCAAGCGGCAGTCAGGGCGTCCGCAGTAATGGTCGCGTTTCCGACAACTGGACGCGCAAACTCGACCTCTTAGGCCGCGCCCGCAGCGTAGATCTCCACGATGGTCCCGCGCGATCCGGCGGGCACCGCTAAGCCGTCGTCCGTCAGGAGATCGCGCAGGGTCGAAACCACGCTCAGCTCCGGATAGAGCGGCGAGGGCTCAGGCGCTTTGCGCAGCGTGTGCATCGTCTCGATGGACATGCGCTAAATCTGGCGCATCGGGATTGATTCAGCAACCCAGGGTAGCCCCACGATCGTGAGACGATCGACCAGCAGCGCCGAGTGACCCTCTATTAAGCTCACCCCCATATCGCCGCCAGGATGTCAGACCTCCCGCCCGCCGTCGCCTCCTGGCGCGACCAGATCGAGCGCCTGTCCGAGCACGCATCGCCGTGCCGGTATCTCACCCCGACGCGCTGGGCGGCGATGCGGGCGAACGCGCTGACCTTCCTCGATGAGCGCGGCGCCAAGGCGCACCGGCTCGGCTGGACCGCGGAGCAGCTGTTCGGCGTCCATCCGGAGCACGGATTCCTGCGCGTGGAGTATGCCGGCGCGCTGATGGTCAACGACAGTCCGGTGATCGGCGTCGAGCCGGACCGGATCGTGTTCGACCGGTTCTCCGGCTACCGGACGAAGCCCGGGCAGACCTGGGGGCCGCCGGTCTGGGCGTTTGCGGCTCGGGTAGCGGCGCGGTAGGGCTATTCTACTTCGGCGAGTTCCTCGCCGTCCTTCACGCCCAGCGCAGCTTTCTCCGCGAGCAGCGTCGCTAATGCGGACCGGATGCGATCGCCCTGATCTGCGTAGGGCAGCTCGGCTGCATCGAGCAGCGCGTCGCGATACCGCGTCTGGATCGCCGCAAGCTGCGTTGGTAGGCCGACCTTGCGTGGCGACTTCTCGGCGACCTTCGCCTTGACCGGCTTCTTCTTGGCGGGCGTTTTTCCAGGCATGCCGAGCCAAGCTGGATGCAGGCTGACGGTTCCCTCTCTCCAGAGCTCGGGATCCTAGCCGATCGCTCGTTCTACCCGTCCTGCAGGCTCTCTGCGAAGTCGTCGGGGATCTCGCCCCACTGGCCGAGGATCGTGACGCCCTCCAGTTCGCCGGTCTCGTCGTCGGCCACCACCTTCAGCGCCGCCGCGCCCGGCATCCGCCTGGCCATGTTCTCGGCCTTCTTCACCGCCCCGCTCTCGGTCTGCGCAGGCTCCTGCCGGGCCGGCCGCAGCCGCTTCCGGTGCACCTCGAAGGGCTGCACCACGAACGCCGTCTTCATCGCCATCGTCGTCTTCTCCTCCAAGCGGCCTCGGTAACGC
Organism: Methylobacterium sp. 1030; assembly: GCF_040544715.1. Lineage (NCBI taxonomy): Bacteria > Pseudomonadati > Pseudomonadota > Alphaproteobacteria > Hyphomicrobiales > Methylobacteriaceae > Methylobacterium > Methylobacterium sp. 1030. The sequence continues at coordinate 3,607 of NZ_JBEPKM010000052.1, forward strand.
CAAGGCCCGGAACGCATTGGCATTTCCGGATGCCTTCCACAGAGATCCCCCGCTATCCGAACCACCTCCAACCCGGCAATTGAACCGCGATCGCCCCTGCGCTTTGTTCTTCGTCTGTTCTAAAAGGGAATCGGAACGCGATGCACGCTCTCCCGCACGAGCCGCCTGTGGAGTTTCGTCTCACGGAAGCCGAGGCGATCGCGCTCCACTACTACCAGACCGCACATCGCGACGGCTGGGCGGCCCTTGTACAGGCGATTGCTGACGCCCTTGCCGACCTCGACGCCGCGGAACGGCAGGTTGATGACCAGGGCCGCCTGGTCTCCCACGGTTACGCACGCGGTCGCGTCTCCGCAGCCTGAACCTCATGTCAGTACACCGTATCGACGAGCTGCTGGTCCGCAGCCCTGAAGCCGTCCGCGTCCCGCTGATCGGGCAGGCCCTGTGCGCCGGCTTCCCGTCGCCGGCCGACGACTTCCTCGAGGGCGCGCTCGAGCTGCCCCGCTGGCTCGTGCCGAACCCGCCCGCCACCTTCCTGTGGCGGATCAGTGGCTCGTCCATGGAGGGCGCCGGCATCTACGACCGCGACCTCGCCTGCGTCGACCGCAGCCTCAAGGCGGGCCACGGCAGCATCGTCGTCGCGGCGGTCGACGGCCAGATGAGCTGCAAGCGCCTCGTGATCGACGGCAACGTCGCCCGGCTCGCCTTCTGCAATCCGGACCTGCCCGCCTTCGCGGTCGACGAACTCGGCGAGGGTGTGATCTGGGGCGTGGTGCGCTTCTCAATCCGCTGGCACGTCGCCCGCGGGCAGGTCTTGTGAGCACGCCGGAAGCCCGCCGGCGCGACCGGATTGGCGGCGGCCGCGCCGTGGCGCTGATCGACGGCAACAGCTTCTATTGCTCCTGCGAGCGCGTGTTCGACCCGAAGCTCGCCGCCGTGCCGGTAATCGTGCTTTCGAACAACGACGGCTGCGCCATCGCCCGGACCAGCGAGGCCAAGGCGCTCGGCATCAAGATGGGCGACCCGTACTTCAAGATCCGCGAGATGTGCCAGGCGCAGGGCGTGCGGGTGTTCTCGTCGAACTACACCCTCTACGGCGACATGAGCGGTCGCACCAACGCGGTCTACCGGCAGTTCAGCCCGGAGGTGGAGATCTACTCCATCGACGAGAGCTTCCTGAACCTGTCGGACGTGGCGCCGGGCTTGCGGGTCGAGCTCGCGCGGGACCTGCGCGCCACCGTGCGGGCCTGGACCGGGATCCCGACCTGCGTCGGCATCGGCCCGACCAAGACGCTGGCCAAGCTCGCCAACCACATCGCCAAGATGATCCGCCCCCAGTGAAGTGGTCCGCCCTGAGGTATGGCTTTCGGGCCAGGACGAGGACGGACAGATGGGAACGAAGGGGCACAAGCCGGAGGA
>NZ_JBEPKM010000053.1:0-5005 GCF_040544715.1 Methylobacterium sp. 1030
GCTCGCCCGACCGGCTCCGGCGGCCAAGCTACCCGTAGAGCAGAGGCCGACCCTGCACTAATTTTGAACTCGGACCACCTCGTGGGGGCAGGTCACTCCGCGTGCGGCTCACTCGCCCCCTGCATGCATTCATAATACCTTCCGCCCGCAGAAGTAGTGCCCATCGCGCAACAGTTGAGGATATCGTATTCGATGCGGCGTGTGGTTGTGATCTGACACCTATTACACAGATCAGGTTTAAGACTGTCCGCGGGCTCCGCAGTGTCAAAGCTCAAGCTTCTCGCTCACCAGACCTGCCCCAAGGCGTTTCAGCACGCCCTAGATGCGCTCGACGTGATTGGTAGGTGGGAGTGGAGTGCGACGACCGATCGAGCCCGTGTCGATGGGTTCGTGGCGCTGCTGTTCGGTGTCGATCCTGACGAAGCTAAGCAGGGTGTGCCGCTCTCGCTCTTCATCGACAGCATACACCCAGATGACCGCGGGCGCGTTTTCGCCCAGATCCGGAGCTGCCGCGCTGACGGCGGCACATATCTCGCCGAATACCGAGTGATATCGGCCGATGGCCAGACGCGCTGGGTCCTAGATCGAGGCCACTTCAGCATCGATCATCTCGGCCGGTCGGTAGGCGGTGCTGGCATCCTGGTGGACATAACCCAGATGCGGATGTCTGAGGACGCGTTCAGCGAAGCCGAAACCCTTTCGATGGAACGGCCGCTGGACCGGGCGGCCGAGCACGCTATCGCCGCCCAGCAGGCGATCGTGGAGTTGCAGGACGCTGAGTTGAAGGCACAGGCGGACACGCTGCTGATGGCGCTCGGACGCAGGCTCGCCCAGCAGGAGGTTCGGGAACGGCGTCGGCGGATGAACTGAGGGCTGCCATTCTGTCGCGCCAGTCCGCTCGGCCGCAGGCTGGCGCGAGCCATCTCGCCATGGCACCCCGCGGGCATGGCGACGCTTGATGATCAGACCTGTGAAGCGAAAATCAAGGGTATCTGGCGTCAGATCAGCGTCGCTGAGGCAAAGAGCGCTTACGTGATGGCGCCGAAGCGATGCCCGTCCTGCCACGGTGCGGTGGTCCTTTCGGGTTCATACGCCGAACACCGCCGCCGGAGGTTCACCCATCGCAGGGTACATACCGGCTGCGCACAGGACCCGAAGCGGTACTCTGGCACGCCATCGCCGCATCCTCAGGCGGTCATCTGAGTGGCGGCTTGAGTCGACACGAACTCGATCAGGAACGCTCAGCGGGCGCACGGTGTTCGGAGCTGGTAGTTTCACTGGCAAGGAAGACGTGCATGGACGTTTGGCAACTCATCAAGCGCGACCATGAGAACATTGGTGGCCTGATCCGTGAGATACCATACGCTCTCAACGATCCCAGAGCGGTCGGCAGCCGCGAGCAGATGCTGGCTGATCTCATGGACGAGCTTGATCTGCATGCCATCGGCCTTGGTGCCAGCTTGTATGGCCCGTTGAGCCGGGAGAGCCAGACGCGCACGCTGATCAAAGACCTGAACCGCGGCCACGCTGAGTTCAGGCGACAGCTGCAGCAGCTCGCCCGTCGCCGTAGGGCGGACTCGGCTGGCTGGCTCGACACCTTTGAGGATGTCACGTTCCTCGTGGATCAGCACCTGCATCGCCACGTGCATGAGTTGATCCCCGCAGCCCAGATGCTTTTCGCGCCCGAGGAGGTTGCCGCTGCCACACGGGCGTTCGTGCGGGCCAAAACGAACGCGCTTCAGTCGCGGCGGCGAGGCACCGTGGCGGGAGGCATGTCGAGCGAGTTCGCCCTTATCGCGACGCTCGCCGGCGTGGCCGCCGGCCTCGGCTATCTGGTCTGGAACGGCGGACGCTTTGGCCGGTCGACATCTGACCGACCGGCCGAAGCTGGGGAGCGTGTTTCCCAGCGGGCGATCCGCCCTATGCCGCGGTGAAGACGGTGGGGCATGCCGGTCGATGAGCCGCTCGCCTGAAGCGAGGCAATTCCGTCGCCCGATTTGACGATAGAAGCCCGCCCTGGTGTTCCAGGTGCGGGCTTGGTGCGACTGCGCCAACGAGGCCGCACCCTGGATTTAGGCACTGCTCTTCCGGCGCTCAGCCCCCCAGCCGATCGCAGAAGCTACCTCGACCGTTATGGTTAATAGAAGGTTGCTGACGGTCGCGGCCCTCGCCGAGGCCGCCCTCGGCGAAAGGCCCCTGGAGCGTATTGTCTTTTGGCCGCAGTGGGATCGGGGCAGCGTTTGAAACTATCCAGCTGACACCTCCGTTCTGCGATGGCGTAGCCGTCCCCGGCTGCGCGATCTCCGGAGCAGTCTGTGGCACGTACCCCGACCCTGATCCTCGCGGCTTGCCTGACGGCAGGCGCTTTCCACCCAGCGGATGCCGCGACGAAGAAGGTGCAGGTACCGAACCAGTTCGACGGCTCCTGGACGATCGTCGCCACCACGACTGAGGGCCCCTGCTCGGCCAGCACAAGCTACAACGTGCAGATCAAGGACAGCGACGCGTCGATCCCCGGGGAGGAGGTCGACATCGATGGCGGCGTCTCGGCGGCCGGCGCCGTGCAGGCCACCATCACCCAAGGCTCGAACAAGGTGCCGATCGCCGGCAGTCTGACCGCGAAGGGTAGCGGCAGCGGCACTTGGCGCACGTCGGGCGGCTTGGTGGAGTGCAGCGGGAGTTGGAGCGCGAAGCGTTCTAGCTAGGCATTCTATGACGAAGCCGCACGGCCTTCACGGAGCGGAGAGACGCTTCGTGTTCGCAGCCACGTGCTCACGGTAGCGGGCGATGACCGTTTCGGGCGAGCCGCCGAACATCAGTGTCGTCATCGCCTCGCCGGCGGCGTGAACCTTCTCAATCACCATGGACTGAGCCTCAGCCAGTCCTTCGCTACCGCCCCAGGCTAGACGAACCAACCGCAGTTCGATGACGCGCTGCGCCTCAATGGCCAGCATCAGCGATGAGAAGAAGGGATTGTACACGGCACGCTCCTGGCCGCCGGATCGCGGCAGAGCTTGAACACATCACATCGTGAGAGAGATTCGGCGCTCGGTCGCATGCCCGCCCTGCATCTCAGCCTCATCGCCCGATCTGATCAGGGGCTGACCACGCCATATCGCAAGCTCGTGATCGCCCTACCCATATCCGGCAACACGCTCGCCACAACCGGACGGCATGGTTGCCGGTATGACCTTGCCAACAGCTCAAGCCCTCGGCGTCATGGCCTGCGCCATGATCGCGTCCGCCATTTACCTGGCGTCCCTCGTACACGGCGTCAGATCGGAGGATAGCGGCCCACGCTAGGCAAGCGCGACTGCGACGGCGAGGCCGCACCGAGGCCAGGGGGGTAGGCCATAGAGCTGCTCTGCCGTCGCTCGGCCCCTCGACCGATCGCTGTCGGCAGCATGACCGCGCATAGTTAACGGCCCGTCAACGGGTGTTGCTCTGTTCGCGTCTGCCCATGACACATGGCCGGTTGATGCCGGTGTTCTCGGCCGCCCGTCTCGCTATGTTCTGCTCCCGTTCTAGATCCCGCCCGCGGATCACAGGATGGGCTATGTCGAGACGGGGCGTCTTCGTGCGGGCCGAGGAGGTCGCCTTCCTGGAGGAGGCGCGGCGCTGGCGGCAGCAATGCGTCTTGGTCCTCACGAGGGCCAAGACGCAGGGCCCGCTCTACAACGCGACCTCGAAGGTAATCGACGCGATCGACGACGTTGCCGAGGTGGTGACCGGCGACCGGCGGACCTTCTACCAGAGGGATGCGACCATACCAGGCGAGAACCTACCGCCCGTGAAGTGGCGCACGGTGGAGTAGAGCAGCGTCGGCTCCGCCTACGTCCGTATAGAGGCTGGCCGGCTAGGCGAGCCGCGACGAGGGTGCTTACTGGGCTTCCGGTAGGGCGTGACGCGCGGGGCCCGCTCGACTGGCGCCGTGACCTCAACATCAGCGAACCGAGCATCAAACCGGCGTGCTGAGATCCACGCGACCGCGAGTCCGACAAGGCCGAAAGCGACCCCGAAGGCGGGCAGTCCGTAGCTGATCCAGAGGTTCGGGTCGGTCACGATCAATCCTCGCTGCGCAGGAAGTGGTAGGCTGCGGGAGCCACGAAGAATAGGACGAGGAAGGCCGCAGGACCAGCCCACCATGAGTGCAGGGCGGGGGATGGGCTGCCGGGCGCTTGGCCGAAGTTCGGGATGATCGTCGCCGCGGCTAGGATGCCCAGACCCACCGCGTTGGCGGTGGTGGCGAACGCTTCACCCGCTAGTTGAACCGCTTTGCTGCCAGCTTGCGCTCAGCCGCTCGAGCTTTGGCAGACTTGTTCACTCAGCCGGCGCCTTCCGTTCCCGGAACCGGATCCCGGCCCCACCGCCGTTCTCGGATATGAAAAGGTCGGCAGTCATGCCCGTAAATCTGCAGCCACCACCACGATGGCTGCTGTGAAAGCCGCGACGGAACAGTCCTCAATCGCGTACTCCAGGCCTGCAGCCTCAAGCGCGCGTTCAACACTCACGAGCACAAAGGCCACGGCGACGGCGAACATCCGGCCCTTGATGACGTTCATCCGGTCGGCTCGGTAGGCGCGTCGGCCCCTACAATGCCGAGCCACTCCAGCGCTGCTGCGCGCGAGGCGAAGGCGTGCTGCTGCCCCGTGAAGGGCGCCGGTCGCTTGGCTGGTACCGTCTCATCGAGGAGTTCGATCAGCCATCCTTGCACCGCGTCGCTGCGCCCGACCTCACGAACTAGGGACGCGACGGGGGCACCATCCAGCAGGACGTCGTAGCTGCCGGGAGCGAGCTGCTGGACGGTGTAGGTCACGACCGATCCTTGGTCCGGAAGCCCGCGAAGAAGCGCGTCAGGCCTTGTAGGTCACCGTCTGCTGAAACCTCGTCAGCGGGCGGAGAGTTCGGGTTGACCTGCCCCCACGAGGTGGTCCGAGTTCAAAATTAGTGCAGGGTCGGCCTCTGCTCTACGGGTAGCTTGGCCGCCGGAGCCGGTCGGGCGAGC
>NZ_JBEPKM010000054.1:0-4191 GCF_040544715.1 Methylobacterium sp. 1030
CCTGATCCTCGTTCCTGATCATCTCGACCTCCTCGCTCATCGAGGGGGTCAGGTCCTCATGGCGTCAGGGGGTCAGTTTGCCGTGTCGCCTGACAGCCCTGCTCAGCCAGCCGGTCGCGCACCTCGCGCAGGAAAAGACGCGGCTCCTGCTTGGAGATCCTCAGGATCAGCCCGGCATGCGCCTCGATGCGCTTCGAGGTGTGATCGCCGCCCATCGGCTTGGGCGCGACATGGCCCTCTTGGTGGGCGCGCTGCGACCAGCGGCTGGCGCTGGAGACGCTGACCCCAAAGCGAGCCGCGGCTCGGTGGCACGAGGCTCCTGCCGCCACGGCAGCCACGACACGCTCGCGTAAGTCGACGGACAAAGGTGAAGGCATCGGCGTGCTCCTTCACCCACCAACGCGCTACCCGCCAACCCGTCTCAAGCGGCACGGGACCGGCTCTAGGTGACCAATTGAACTAATCGCCCTGGCAGATCCGCTTGACCATAAGTGCGGTCAGTTGACGTTAACCTTGCTTTGTCGGAGCTGCGCCGACGACGCGCGCAGGAGCGACATGGCAGAGCGCTTTTATTTTCGCCTTAAAGGGCCAGACGCACTTATCGAAGATGAGGAGGGCGTACTGGCACGCTCGATCGAATTCGACGTAGCTGAGGCGGCGCAACTCATCGCCGATATGCATTCGCAGGGCGATTTGCCCGATCCTGACGAGCGATGGTGCGTAGAAATCCACACCGCCGATGGCGTCGTGCTTCGCTCCCTTCAGCTGTACTGAACACCGGCCGCCGGGCGCGGGAGCTTGCGCAGGGTCCGGCGGATGTGTTCGCGGAGGATGGGCGTCTCAGGTGTCGGGATGACATCCGGAGGTGTTACCGGAACTTCCAAGCCCGCCGAGGCTGAGTCGCGCATCAAGGCTCTCGTCTGTTTCAAGAGCTGCATTTAGCAGATTTTTATCGTGGATCCATCTATCATTTGATGCGGTTCAATTGCTTATTATCGCAGACTTTTGCGTAGATAAGTTATTTGGCCCCAAATACATCCCGCAAAAAAGTATCGCGCCCTCTCGGGGCGCCGAGCTAGGAAGCGCGCGGAACGATCCCGCTCCCAGTGATCAAAGCACGCCTTTTAGCGGCGGAACTCCAGCTGGCCATCGGCAGGCGGAGCCTCACAGCACAACCCGCAGAAATCTGGTTGCGTCAGGAGGTAACGGCAGGCGGGAGGTCGGCGGGAGCGGGGCAAGGTGACTTGGGAGCCCTAATACCGGCTACGACCGACAATGTTATGCGACGTGCTCGTCGCTCGGTATGCATCAACGCCGAACGAGCGCCTGAAATTGAAAGGCTCCCTGAAGTGAGGCCGGCACCATTCGCGCTCCGGCCCTCTAGGGCGCTCCTTTCCTAGCCGTCGCGCGTTCCCTCCCGGTGGCGTATGCCGGACGCCAAGCAGGAGGCTTTCATGGCTGATCAAGATCGTGCGCTTATCGAGACGCACGGCGAACAGGACATCGTCGCCTTGGCTCAATTAGGGGCGGCCGTGATCTTGGCATGGCCTTTATTGGAGCCCGACATGCAGCGCGATTTGATCGCGACGGCGTCCGTCGTGGATGGAGTTAAAAGAGACGCGCGCTTTGAGGAGGTACTCACTCGGCTTGTTCATTCGAACAATCGCAACGGAAGTTGAAGCATGCCTACCACGTTCGCCATGAACTCAGATATCAAACGCCTATGTGCGGCGGCGTTTGATGCCTGCGAGCATCGATCTCTACTTGCAAATCATGAGGATGTCGAAGCCATCGTCCGTGCCGTCTTGAAAGAGCTGCGGGAACCCAGTGAAGCGATGCGTGCGGCTGGGCAGGTAGGGCAACGTGCCTTTGATGCGATGCCCGGCGCAGGAAGCGGATACCTGTCGAGCGAGCCCTACACATTCGCCGCTATAATCGACTATGTCCTCGCCAATCCTGTCTGACCCCAACCTCGGCTCGTGGAGCAGGCGCGGCAGGCGAGGTGCTCGCAGATAGGTAGAGCATGGCCAAGGATAGGGACGTCCCCAACCGGCAAGTGCGCCCATTACCCGAAAGCCTCAACCGGCTGCTGCTTAGCGACCCCACCCAGCCGATTGGGTGGATCGAGGATCCGCTCATCGGCTACCATAGACCCTCCGTGTACGACCGCGTGCTTTGGTGGTTCAGCGTCGCGGCTTTCGCGGCGGCCGCGTTCATGACCAGTGCAAGCATGACGGTCAGGCTTCTGCGGTGAGCGACCTTGAAGCCACCGGCATCATCTTCATCGACGAGAACGGCGAGGGGACCGGGGGTTACGGCGTGCTCGGACAGGCGCTCGATTTGGTCGCGCCGGGAGGTGCCGGCGAGTGGGGGGCAGCTGGGCGAGACCGGCTGACATGAATGCTCTGACACAGCCGACAGCCGACAGCGCTATGCGACGCGTTCGTCCACCGCCACGCATCTGCATCACACGAGCGCACGAAAGAGAATGGCTATCTGAAATGAGCGGCACATCCGCGGCTTCAGTACTAAATAGGTAGGAGTAATCGAGCGCGGCCCGACCGGCTCGCGCCTTAGGGTGATTAGCAACCCCGGAGGAGGCGATGACTCGTCATTTCGCTGCCGTTCTCGCCATCCTGCCCGCCATCGCGCCGAGCTCAGCGCTTGGACAGCACTTCGGCTTTCCAGCCACGGACGCCGCATCTCGCATCAATGCGGCGTCCGCCCGGCTTGGTGAGCAAATCGATTGGGGCACGGCAACCTGCGGCGAACCGCAGCTTTCGCCCGGCACATGTACCTGGAAGCTGGGACCAGGGCTTTCACTCACGGCTCACGCGTACGACTCGCAACCTGCCGCCACGATCATCATCACCCGTTGGATGTCCGTGGACCTTCGGGACATCAAGGCGCGCCAGAAATTTGACCAGGCGTGTCGAGGGTTGATCGCGGCTTTGCTACCGAACTGGTCTGCCGCTCAGGTCAGTGCATTCGCAAGTGGGCTGATTGGTTCGGCCGAAAGAGACCGGTTGGCGAACATTGAAGCAACGGGGTTTGCTCTCTACGTCTATCCGGGGTCCACCACCTGCGAGGCGCAGCAGGCAAATGAATAGGCTTGTGTTGGTGAGGCTCACGCACAGCAGCAGCTTCCGAGTGTTCTCGAGTTGTTGACCGCGGAGCTCAAGGCCTCGCAAGTCTACGGGGGCGCCGACCCGTCGTTGTCCGTAAACAGTGCCGCCTCCGCGCCCGACTGAGCGGGCGATTGGCGCAGGCCGGCTACTGCTATGGCCGCAAGAGGCAGACCGACAAGAACCGGGAGCGGCACGCCTGTCAGCCGACCTCGGCCTCTGAATACAACATTGAGGCGGTTCAGCGGTGAGTATCGCCCGACGTTGCGCGTCGAACAGGCGTCCGCAATCGGAGATTCAGGCCCATCCTCGCTTGGCGTACCATCGTAACCTTCGAGCCAAGCCTTCCGCTCGGGCGAACGGGCTGGATATGGGCAAGCATCTTTGGGGCGCCCGACAACGCGGGCGTGAGCCCCTTCAGAAATTACCTTCAGTGTCGGCGATTGGCGCAGATCCATGACGCCCTCCTTCAGGCGAAGCCTGTTTAAGATATCCAACCCGTTGTGACCCTTCGAAGATCCCTCGCGGCTGCCTGCAGTTGGCCATCAGCGGGAGGGCGCCCGAGCATTGGACCTAACACGCATCGCGGTAAAACTCGTCGATCCGCTCAAGATTTTTTTTGATATCTGTCGAACTACTTCTCGCACCTGTTCCGAGATCCGTCAGCACCACATCATGGTAGCCTTTGCGGATATACTCACGAGCCTCTTCGTAAGCCGACTGGGTCGTGTCATGGCTTGTGATTACCGCACCTGTTCCGTTTGCATATGAGACCGTGAAACGTATCAAAACCATGCTCCTATGAAGCCAAGACAAGAAGCCCGCCGCGGCATTAGGCCGGGCGGGCTGAGATGAATCGATGCTTGAGGTAATAGGAAGACACGCGAGCGGGCGATCTGTTCCCAAGGCCCCAATCCGCCTTCGCCATCTGCCGCCCATAGTTCTGCACGATGTCGCGAAATAGGGCGCCGCTAGAGGCTGTTATGAACCTGTGGCGAGTTGAGCGGCCTGTCTGAGCATGAGGCAGACGAAAGCGACGAGGTGCAGGTCTGCCAGGGTGCTGGCA
>NZ_JBEPKM010000055.1:0-4065 GCF_040544715.1 Methylobacterium sp. 1030
CGACTGCATCAACAGGCCGGACACAAGACTGCACCCGACCAACGCGTCAGAAGCTCAATTCGCCACTTGCAATGCGGGAGCCATCCACACAGGACATCCTACCGGCCTGCCTGTATCGCCCGGCGGAGCGTGGTCAGTGCCTCTTCCGGATCAGCCCTGCATCCCGCGGGCACCACAAGTTTCACGGCCAGCGTGTCCCCCCCCCCGACACCGTTCAGGCGCAGGATCGACACACCCCGCCAGACGAGATGTCGGATGATCAACTCCGTCACGGCGAAGCGGCCACCAAACACCCAGCCATGATAGGCATAGAACACCTGGTCGCCCGCATTCTTCGGACCGGCTAGGGACGTATCGGCACCGTGCGGTGACCTGCAGGCGGCGATCAAACGCCACATCGTCGAGCATAACCGGCGCGCCAGACCTTTCGTCTGGACCAAACCCGCCACCGATATCCTCGCCACCGTCAGCCGATCCCCTGAACCATCTCTCTAAGTCAGTGCACTAGGCACCCTGTCGCGCGAGGTGCTGATGCGATGGCGCGACTGGATGATGGGACTGGGCAAGGGGCTGAAAGCTGCGCTCGGCCTAGTCCTCGTCGCCACCGGCCTGATGATCACCTCGGGCTACGACAAGGCGACCGAGACCGCGCTGGTCAACGCCTTCCTGGCTTGGCTGACCAACCTCACCACGCCTCTGACGCCTCGGATCGGGCCGTATCCGCAGTCGCGATAGTCGGCGGCCCGTCATGGGTGCGGGGATGCTTCCGTCATCCCCGCAAGCGCAGTGGTCACGCCGCCCTTGCAGTGATCTTTTCGTAGGTTCCCGAAGCGACCTGCTCTTCGAGCTGCGCCTTGAAGTCGGCGATGCCGAGGACCTGGACGGGGTTACCAGCATCGTCGAGGAATTCGTAGAGCGCATCCTGGATGTTGCGGTTGCTGAAGAACACGATGGCATCCTCGTCGCCGCCGCCTTCCATGTGCGGTTCGCCGTTCGCCACGCCCGAGACGTAGCTGCCCGTCGGACGCGTCTCCTTGTGAGTGCCGTCCTCCCGGTAAAACCGGAGCTCACCCTGCATCACAAGCGTCACGTAGGGGCTCTTGTGCCGGTGCAGCATCACTTTCTGGTTGGCCGCGAACTTGAACACGACGTCGACGATGCGGTTCTCCTCGTCCACCTTGTAGACGAAGAAGGCGATGTGCGGGAGCCAGTCGAGCGTCCGCCAAGTGATGTTGCTCTCGTCAAACATGGGCTTGGGCATCTTGTTTCCTTTAGTTCCCGCATCCAGCCACTCCAAGCGGCCTCACGGCTTTCCGCCGCATTGGATGATCTGGAACTGGGACAACGTCGGTCGCCCTTAATCGATGCGACGGTTCTCTCGACCCACGCGAACTCGTGACAAGATTGGGTGGATCTGACCCATGCCTTGTCCGCTGCAGAGCGTGACCGTGTGAGGACCGGTGTTCTATGGACACCGGTCGCAAACACATGGGAGCGTCACGGATTAAAGTGGTGGCCTTCAGGCCCGGATCGCCTCAAAGCGGACCGGCAGCAAACCACCCTGTCCAGTCATTCTGCACCCGACCCAACTCGGTCGCCTGCACGACGCTCAATTCTTCCGGGAAGCGGACGCTGTTCCCTCGTCTGACGCCTATGGATCAGGCTGGTTGAGTGACGTTCGCTGGACTACCTTCGAAGCCCTGAGAAGGTCCCTCGCGCATGAACGACGCCTCGTGGATCGACGCAACAGGCGCAGCGATGTGGGCGCTCGTGGAGCAGTACACCGGGCAGGTGGGCTACAAGCGGGGAACCAAGGCGAGCGGGCTGAACGATCATCCTCCCGTCATCGACTGCTCGGGCTGGACCGCTCTGCTCCTGTCCGAAGGTATGGCTGCTGCGAACCGAAAAGCCGGACGCCTGCTCTTCAGCGATGCAGACGTGGCGGCGATCCACACTTGGTCAGACCGCTTGATCGAAAACTTGGAACGGCGCTCCGGTATTATAGTGACGGGTGACCATATCACCGTCGCGGAACTGCCGCCCTTTGCGACTATCGGCTTGCAGCAGGGCGGAGGTACTTGGGCGAAGAACCACCCTCGCCCTCGTGGCATCACGCATGTTGTTCAAGTCGTCCATCGCCCCGGCGATCATGCACCGTATGTTTCGGAGGCGCAGGGTATGGCCGAGCCCTACGGCCTTCGACTGTTGCCTTTAGCTGAGTGGATTGCAGAAACGCAGAACAATCTGAAGCCCGGCATGGCGTGGGCAGTAGCCCCGTTCGCGGAATGAGACTTCGTCTGATGAGAGGACCTTAGCGGGCGAGGTGCGGTGTCCTCTTTAACATCTTGTCGCTCAGAAGCAGACCGTCACGAAACTACCCCATGCCGCCAATCCAGTAGCTACCCAACTGAGCCGTTCGCAGCGTCGTTGTCGCTTCCCAAAAGCAACCGTTGAAAATAGGCAAGGTTAGAATAAGTTCACGCCATGACGGTTCGAGTTATCATTCCCGAAAATCCGAGCGAGGCGGATCGCAACGCTGTCATAGAGCCGCTACGCGCTTATAACGCTTCTCAAGTAGCAAATCCTCTTCGCCGTCCCGTGGCCATATTGTTGGTCGACGACGGCGGGATCCATGTGGGAGGACTTTGGGGGAAATGCACATATGATTGGCTGCACATAGAGTTTCTTGCAATAGACGAAAAATATCGAGGTCGCGATTATGGGACAATGATTTTATATGAAGCGGAGCAGCTAGCTAGATCTAACAAATGTGTTGGAATTTGGCTTGATACGCTTCGAGTTTCAGGCTTGCGGTTTTTACGAGAAATTGGGATTTGAGATATTCGGAAAGATCGAAGATCATCCTATTGCACAAAGTCGTTTTTTTCTTTGCAAGAGATTTTAGGAAGCGGGGCTGGCGTGTCGGTTTCGAGAATGAGCAATGATTGATGCGGTCACAGCGGACAATATGATGTCGCCCCTTGCACGATGCTCTGCACTATCCCGATTTATCCGAGAACCAGATATCCCGACATACGGCTACAGCCGTGTCGTCTGGCGCTCGATCCTCAATCAGCCACGCCGCGCTGATGGAGCGTGCCTGGGGCATGGTTGGGGTCTTGACGCAACTTGCCGGGTCCGATGCGCCGACGCAGGGTATGAACCACGCCGGTCCCAAGGCGCGAACCGTGAAGCCCGCGCCCGCTCGCGTCATGATCAGCGCGAGCCCTAGTTGCTGCGTCGGCCGCCAGGGAAAGACGATCCGCCCACCGGGCCGCAATGCCTTCAACCAAGAGCTGGGCGGTGAGACCACGCCCGCGTTGACGTAGATCAAGTCGCAATCCGGCAGAGGCAGTTCCGTCGCATCGCCCTGCACGACGCTCGCGCCCTCGAATGGTGCCAGATTGTCAGATGCTCGACGCGCCAGCGCCGGTTCGATCTCGAAGGCATGCACGCGGCCGTTCGGCAAGGCCAGCATCGACAGGAGCGCGGTATAGTACCCAGAACCTGCCCCTATGTGAACGATGGTCTCGCCGCTCTTAGGGGCAACAGCGCCAATCCAGCGGGCGTGCAGGAACGGTTCGCCGTTGTTGATGCCCTTGGCAGCATCAAGGGCAACGAGGACGTTCTGGTAGATAAAAACAGGATCCGCGCTCGGTGTCTCGACGTAGCGCTCGTTCACCCTGATTTTCCATGGGCCGACACCAAGGAAAGCTTCTCGCGGGACGTTTTCAAACACGCGTTCGAGCCGGTGGTCGTCGGAACCGCTGGCCACAGCCATCAGCCTCGCGTGGAATGCACGCACCTCAGTGGCGTTGGTATGCTGGTCCATGTGGCGTTCAACGTCTGCTTCCTCGCGAGTTTGCCCGAAAGCTGCCTGACCGCAAACCACCCACCCCGGTCATTTAGAAGACCATGCCAGCGAGTCGGGACCTGGCCGAAAGCAGAACGGCCGCTTCGGAGACGACCAGCCGGAAAAGCAGATGGGGTGGATGGCTCCCGCTCCGACTGACGGCATCTCGGTGCCAAGATGTGGTCGCTGTCGAAGCAGCAGCCACGCTCATG
>NZ_JBEPKM010000056.1:0-3506 GCF_040544715.1 Methylobacterium sp. 1030
ACGGCTGCAGCAGAGGCCGGACAGATGGCAGCAACCGACATCGTGCCTACCCATCAAAAGCCACTTGCGTTCCAGGGGGCGTCCACAGATGGAAAACAGTGCCGTTCGCTCCGCTCTCGTCGCCGATCTGGCACGTTCCGAAGTGCCAACCTGCATCGTGGGTTGCACTCTGGTAGGTGTAGCAGGCTTTGCCTACGCTTCGGGAGGGCAAGGCCTGCGAATGCTATCCCTGGCTGCTTACCAGTGCCCAGAGGCGCTCGGCCGCCGAACTTTGGCGAGCGCGTGGCTGGTAGAGGCGGATCTCAATGGGAATGTCACTGTCCGTGCCTGCAGCGCGCACTAGCCGGCCGCGCTCTAAGTCGTCTGCGACGATGCTCAGGGGAGCCCAGGCAAGGCCGTGACCGTCGCGCGCCATCACGACCAGGACCGACGTGAGATGGGAGGTGAAAACCGGTCTTACCGAGACTGTCCGCCGTCAACTCACCGTCGTCACCCAGTCTCCTACATAGCTCTGATCGAGGCCGTCGAGTACGCCACGCTCGAATGGGCGGACTGGTTCGATCACCATCGGCTGCACGAGCTAATCGGCTACGTGCCTCCCGCCGAGGCGGAAGTCCGCTATTATGCCGAAGCCGGGGTGCAAGCCTTAGCCGCCTGACCCAAACCAAACGGTCTTCGGGAAACCCGGCGCGGTCCAGACCGCACCGGCAACCGCTCTTGTATTCGTCGTCATCGTTCTCACCCCTGAGGCGGAGACCGTCCGCTAACGGGGTCTCTCAAGCAACCGAGGGGCGGAGGACTTGGCGAATACCGGAGCCGGTATGGCCTGCCGAGCGACTATCCGATGGTGTCGCCCGGCTACGCCAAGCTTCGTTCTCGCATCGCCAGAGAGATCCAAACCGGGATCAAGGCAGCCTGAGCGATGCCGTTCCGCAGTCAGGCCAGGCATCGGCGCACTTACCGACCCTGCCAGAACCGGAAAAGGCCAGACCGGTTTGTAGACGTTACACCCTCGGTCGAATATGTCGGGAAGACGTCATTAATGCTTGGCGGCGGCTGCCGTATAGGATTCAATATTTGTGAATATAAATCGTACAAGAATATCTTAATCCTAAAGATAACGTCGAGCACATGGCAAACAGATCGAGAAGAAAGTTGGTTGTCTCGACCATGTTGAAATTTCGGTCAAAAAATATAATCCTCTCGCTCGGCATGCCGGTCAACCTACTTTAAGTAGAAAACCTATGAAAAATGAAAACTTTCGAGACGTCCATAACGATGTTGAGCTGGCCAGCGACATCGTAGCCGCCTACGTGTCGAACAATTCCATACCCGCCCCCGAACTTCCGAACCTCATCTGGAGCGTGCACGTTGCGGTTCGAGGCCTAACTCTTGGTGCCACATCGAGTGCAGTCGCCACTTCTGATGACATCGCAAAGCCAAGCCCGGCGCAGATCCGCAAGTCGGTCCGGCACGATGGGATCGTCAGCTTCATCGACGGCAAGACATACAAGACGCTCAAGCGCCACCTGACTAGTCACGGCCTCGACCCGCGCAGCTACCGCGACCGCTACGGCCTGCCGGCCGACTACCCGATGGTCGCTACGAGCTACGCCGAGCAGCGCTCCGCCCTCGCCAAGGCGATCGGCCTGGGCAGGCCCGATGTCATGGCCATGCGCCAAGCTGAAGAACAGGATCGAGCCGACTAAACCAGAGAACTACCCGTGCAACGCTCTGCATCACACCGCGCTGATGGGCCGCTGCGGGTCCTCGTCCTAGCGGTGCAGAAGGGCGGGACGGGCAAGACCACCCTGGCGGTCTCTCTGGCCGTCGCTGCCGCGGAGGCGGGCGAGCAGGTGACGGCGCTCGATCTCGACGCGCAGGGTTCGCTGGCCGGCTGGGGGGGGCTGCGCAAGAACGACGGCAGCAGCGACCGGAAGAGCGACGCTGTCGCGGTCGACCGGGTCCAGCTCTGGGAGATGGGCCAGCTCTCGGAGATCCTCGGCATCCTCGCCGAGCAGGGCACGACGCTTGCCGTCCTCGATACCGCCGGCAGCGCGTCCGGCCTCGCCCCGGCCCTGAAGGATGCTGATCTCGTGCTGATGCCGGTCCGCCCTCCCGTCTAGACATCATGGCTGCCCGGCCGACGCTCCAGGCGATCGTCAGCCTCGGCCTGCGAGAGCGGCTGGCCCTGGTGCTGAACCAGTGTCCGCCGCCGCCTTCGCGCACCAGCGCCTACGCGGCGCAGCTGCGCGCCCTGGGCGTGCTGGCGGAGCCCGGGATCATCCACCGGGTCGACCATCAGGACACCCTGGCGACCGGTCTTGGTGTCACGGAATTCGCCCCCGGCAGCCAGGCCGCCGGGGAGGTCCGGGCCCTCTGGGCCTGGATCGACGCGAAGCTAACTAGCTCGGCGAGGTGAGCCTCGCAGGTAGCGTCTGAGCACAGTGACACTTGTCCTGGACGGAGGCACCGCCTTCCGTGACCGCAACGAGATCATCCATCGGCACCGGGCAGAACAGCCTCGGTAGTTACGAGGCGTTCTGCTTCTGGCTCGAACTAATCAGGAACGGACATCCGAACAGCGTTTGTTTCCCTTCAGGTTGGCGGATCTGTTCGATCGAGGTCAAGCGCGAGGCTGGAACTGTTGCGCCGTAATGGCAAGGTCGTGAATCATGCTGAGCATGTGCCGCAGAATATCCACCTGCTCCTGCATGCCGAGTTTGGCCAGCGATTGATCCAGGTCGTCAAAGACGAACTTCAACTGACGGCTCAGCTCCAGCAACCGTTCGCCGCCAGCCTGGATATGCAACGCCCGCGGGCCGAGATGCTGCCCCCGCTCGTGTGCGGCGGCCAGCTCGTCGCTCAAGCGTGTAACCTCATCGAGGCTGTGAGAGCGGACCGGGAGAACATGCATCTCAGCCATGGCGTCCTCACGCTGCCCGGACGGTTGCAAGGAAGCGGGCGACTTCGGCACCGAGATGCTCGGATTGCCGCGACAGCTCGGAGGCCGCCGACAGGACCTGGCTAGCCGCCGCCCCGGTCTCCTCCGACGCCTGCGCCACGCCCGCGATGTTGCCCGTCACCTCGTTGGTGCCTGCCGAAGCCTGCGCCACGTTGCGCACGATCTCCTGGGTCGCCGCGCCCTGCTCCTCAACAGCGGCCGCGATCGACGTCGCCACGTTGTCGATCTCCCGGATCCGCCCGGTGATCCCGCCGATCGCCGTCACCGCCTGCGCGGTCACACCCTGGATCTGGCCGATCTGCTGGCTGATCTCCTCGGTCGCCTTGGCGGTCTGCTCGGCCAGCGCCTTCACCTCGGAGGCCACCACCGCGAAGCCTCGCCCGGCCGCGCCGGCGCGGGCCGCCTCGATCGTGGCGTTGAGCGCCAGCAGGTTGGTCTGGGCGGCGATGCCGGAGATCATCCCGACCATGTCGCCGATCCGGGCAGAGGTCTGGCTGAGCGCCTGGACGAGATGGGCGGTCTGGTCGGCTTCCATCACGGC
>NZ_JBEPKM010000058.1:0-2959 GCF_040544715.1 Methylobacterium sp. 1030
CAACTTGAACGCGTAGCGGATGATCCGGTCGACGCCCGTGCGGGTCATCATCGACACGTCGGTGGCGACCTCGTTGGGATGGCCCTGGTGGACCCGGCCGCCGACGCCCGCGTACTCGCCCTCGGAGTTCTCACGCACGATCACCCAGTTCAGCTCCGGACCGGAGACGTGCCGCAGCGGGCTAGTGATGCCCGGGAGGATGCGGGTCGGGCGGACGTTGGCGTACTGGTCGAAGGGCTGGCAGATGTTGAGCCGCAGACCCCAAAGGGTGATGTGATCCGGGACGTCGGGGGCACCCACTGCGCCGAAGAAGATCGCGTCGTGGTCCTTGATCTGCTCGCGGCCGTCGGCCGGCATCATCACGCCGTGCGTCTTGTAGTAGTCCGAGCCCCAGTCGAAGTGATCGAACTGGAACTTGAACGTGCCGGTCTTCTCGGCCAGCGCATTGAGCGCCTCGACGCCGGCGGCGATCACCTCGACGCCGATGCCGTCGGCGGGGATGGCGGCGATTTTGTAGGTCTTCGACATGACAGGTCTCCGGATTGAAGAGGACGTTGAGGATTGGGAAACTTCAGTGCGCGACCGCGTCGGCGTCGGCGGCCTCGGATCGGCGCCCTGAGCGGGCGACGACGAGGGTGAGGACCGCCGAGAGGACGAGCAGGCCGGCCACGAACGCGAGCCCGGCGGTGAAGCCGCCGGTCTGATCCTTGAGCCAGCCGATCGCCCAGGGCCCGGCGAAGCCGCCGAGATTGCCGATCGAGTTGATCGTGGCGATGCCCACCGCCGCCGCCTGGCCCGAAAGGAACATGGTCGGCATGGCCCACAGGGGCGGCTTGGCCGAACTGATCCCGACGTTGACGAGGGTGAGCGCGGCGACGACGGCCAACGCCGAGGCTGCGCCGCCGGCCAGCATCAGGCCCGCCGCCGCGACGAGACAGGCGATGACGACGT
This sequence comes from Methylobacterium sp. 1030, assembly GCF_040544715.1. Classification (NCBI taxonomy): domain Bacteria; kingdom Pseudomonadati; phylum Pseudomonadota; class Alphaproteobacteria; order Hyphomicrobiales; family Methylobacteriaceae; genus Methylobacterium; species Methylobacterium sp. 1030. The sequence goes on from NZ_JBEPKM010000058.1 coordinate 952, forward strand.
GCCACTTGCGCTCGCCGGTCTTGTCCGAGTGCCGGGCCCACAGGATCATCGCGATGATCGCGATGGTCGGCGGCACGCCGTTGAGGAAGCCGACCGCCAGGGTGGACAAGCCAAAGCTCTTGATGATCTGCGGCGCCCAGATGCCGAGGGTGTACAAACCCGCCGAGGTGCCGAAGTAGATCAGTGCCAGGGCCAGAACCCGGATATCAGCCATTCCGGCCAGGATGCCGTGCTTGGCGCCGACCTTCTTGCGGTCATGCTCACCGTTCATCTCGGCGACCAGCCACGCGCGCTGGTCGTCGGGCAGCCACTTCGCCTTCTCGGGCCGGTCCGTCATATAGAACAGTACGACGATGCCGAGGATGACGGCCGGGATCGCCTCGATGATGAACATCCACTGCCAGCCGTGCAGGCCGAGGATGCCCTCCATCTCCAAGAGCGCGCTGGAGAGCGGCGAGCCGATGACCACCGAGATCGGTGCCGCGGCCATGAACAGGGAGACGACGCCGGCCCGATAACGGGTGGGGAACCAGTAGGTCAGGTAGAGGATGATGCCGGGGAAGAATCCCGCCTCCGCCGCGCCGAGCAGGAAGCGCAGGGCGTAGAAGCTGTACTCGCCCTGGACGAAGGCGAAGGCCCCGGAGATTATCCCCCAGGTGATCATCACGCGGGCGATCCAGATCCGAGCGCCGACCTTGTCGAGGACGATATTCGAGGGCACCTCGAACAGAAAATATCCGAAGAAGAATATGCCAGCTCCAAAACCGAATACGGCGGAGCTAAAACCAAGATCCTTGTTCATCGTGAGTGCCGCGAAGCCGATGTTCACGCGGTCGATGAAGGCAATGAAGTAGAGAAGACAGATAAAGGGGACCAGTCGCCACATCACGCGGCGCATGGTCGCTTTCTCAAGCGACATATCCATCGTTTCCTCCGGCAGACCAGCATGCGTTGATCTCTGAATGTCAACTTGCATGCAAGATGGCATCAAATAGGATCAGTCCGCCCTGTCTGTCAATCTCATATTGCAGCTTGCATGGAAGATGGTACGAATGTCGTCGTTCAGGAGGAAGCGATGGCCCGCGGCCCGTCAGCCAGAAAGCACGAGCAAACTGAGGGGTCTGAACGACAGCCTTCAATGGTCGATGCCGCCTACGCGGCTCTCAAAAAGGCCATCCTGGATTCGAGTTTCGCTCCAGGCTACCAAGCCTCAGAGCAAGAGATCGCTCTTCGCCTCGGAATGAGCCGAACGCCAGTCCACGAGGCGGTGATCCGTCTTCAAGAAGATGGCTTGGTCCGTGTACTGTCGCGCAAAGGGGTCCTGATTTGTGCGCTCGCGCCTGAGGACATGCGCGAGATCTACGACGTCATCATCGCCGTCGAAGGGCGTGCGGCCGAGTTGCTCGCGTCGCTTCCCGACGCCGAGCGTGAGCTGACCGCAGCCGAACTTGCCCGATGCACGGAGACCATGGCGCGGGCTTGGAAGGACGGTGATCTGCCCGCCTGGGGCAAGGCCGACGCCACCTTCCACCGGACACTCGTGGAGCGCGCGGGTAACGGGCGGATGACCCGGATCATCCAGACGATCAATGACCAGTCACATCGCGCACGCATGCTCACACTCAAGCTCCGCCGTGAACTTGGGTCGTCGGTAGCTGAACACCGATCCATCATCGACGCCATACAGCGCGGAGAGCCGGTGGAGGGTCAAGCCCGCGTCCATGACCACCGGCTTCGCGCACGAGACGAACTTCTGCCAATTTTGGAAAGCTTTGGGTTAAGACATCTGTAGACGAATTGTCTTCGATCGTCACGGTTATGCATTTTGCAAGTAAGACAGATCTTTTGGGAGCTGCAGAATTGCTGTTTCGTCCGCTTTACGGCCCAATAAATCGAAACCGGACGAGCTGCTATCCATCTGTGGACGCCCCCTGGAACGCAAGTGGCTTTTGATGGGTAGGCACGATGTCGGTTGCTGCCATCTGTCCGGCCTCTGCTGCAGCCGTGG
>NZ_JBEPKM010000059.1:0-2297 GCF_040544715.1 Methylobacterium sp. 1030
GCGCTCGCCCTTGCTGACCCGCCTCCGGAGCAGGATACTGGGCACGAGAGCGGCCGGCGACGACAGCGCTGCGAGGCGGCGCTACGCCTGCACGGTGAGGGCGTGGCGATCAAGACGATCGCGCGCACGCTCGGCGCCGCCCGCAACAGCGTACGACTGTAGCGCGACGATCTGGATGAGATCCCAGCGACAATCAGGATGAGAGACCGGTGTCGCGGCGAGTTGATGATGAGCGGGTCGATCGACCGGCGCAAGGTGGCGTTGGGTCCGGGTGGTGTCGCGGCGCGTCACACATCGGCCGTTTTGATTGTCGCGCGGGTTGGCGGTCGACCGGGACCGCGTTTCCGATCCAGCGCGGTGCGACGCCGGTAGCTCTCGACGTTCATCTCGAAGATGGTGGCATGGTGCACCAGCCGGTCGACGGCAGCGAGCGTCATGGCCGGATCGGGGAAGATTCGACCCCACTCGCCGAAGGGCTGGTTGGCGGTGATCATCAGGGAGCGGCGCTCGTAGCGGGCGCTGATCAGCTCGAACAGCACGCTCGTCTCGGCTTGGTCCTTGGTGACGTAGGCGAGGTCGTCGAGAATCAGCAGGTCGAAGCGGTCGAGCCGGCCGATGGCCGCCTCCAGGCCGAGCTCGCGCCGGGCGACCTACAGCTTCTGGACGAGGTCGGTGGTGCGGGTGAACAGCACCTTGAACCCGGCCTCGACCAGGGCGAGCCCGATCGCGGCAGCGAGATGGCTCTTCCCGCCGCCGGGTGGGCCGAACAGGAGCAGATTGGCCCCCTGCGCGAGCCAGGCGTCGCCAGCGGCGACCGCCATGACCTGGGCCTTCGAGAGCATCGGCACGGCGGCGAAGTCGAAGCCGTCGAGCGTCTTGCCCGGCGGCAGGCGCGCCTCGGCGAGATGACGCTCGATGCGCCGTCTGTCGCGCTCGGCCAACTCGTGTTCGGCAAGGGCCGCGAGGAAGCGGGCGGCGGGCCAGCCCTCCTTGTCGGCCTGTTCGGCAAAGCGGGGCCAGACGGTCTTGATGGTCGGCAGCCGGAGTTCGCCGAGCATGATCCCGAGCCGGGCGGTGTCGACTGCGGTCGTGGTGCGGGCCAGGGCCTTCATGCCGCCCCTCCCGTCGTGACGCCGTCGAGAAGGCTCTCGTAGCTCGCTAGCGAGCCCAGGGCGACGGTGACGTGAGGGATGGTAGCCGGATCGGGTGCGAAGCGGGCGCGCAGGGTGGCGAGATCGGGCAGGCGCTTGGCGGCGAGTTCGACGGCCAGACATTCGGCGAGCTCGGCCTCGCAGCCGCGGTCATGAGCTAGCGGGAGGAGGTCGACGGCGATGCGGCAGGCCTGCCGTTCCGGAAGCGCGGCGCGCAGGGTCTCGAAGGCGTGCCGGTAGGGGGCGCGCGGGAAGAGCCGGTCGCGGTAGACGAGGTTGAGCAGCGCCATCGGCTTGCGCCGGAGGGCGTGGATGACGTGGTGGTAGTCGACGACCTGATCGTGCCGTCCGTCCGGATGAGCCCGGCCCCGCGGCAGTGTGAAGAGGTGAGAACCGCCGACGAAGACGTCGAGGCGGTCATCGTAGAGGCGCACGCGCAGGGTGTGGCCGATCAGGCGCGAGGGCACGGTGTAGAACACCTTGCGCAGGAGGAACCCGCCGGCCGAGGAGACGCGCACGCTGACATGCTCGTAGTCGCACGAGCGCCGCTCGGGCAGTCGTGCCAGGACGGCACGCTCGCTGTCGATGCGCTTGGCCTGGCGAGCGTTGCGGCGTCCGACGAGCTCGTCGACGAAGGTGCGGTAAACGGTCAGGTCGGGGAAGTCGGTGCTGGTGCGCAGCAGGAGCGCGTCGGCGATGGCCCGCTTGAGGTGGCCATGCGCGCCCTCAATCGAGCCGTTCTCGTGGGCAAGGCCGGTGTTGTTACGGGTGGGCGTCATGCCGTAGTGGGCACACAGGGCCTCGTAGCGGCGGGTGAGATCCTCCTGGGCGGCCTCATCGAGGTTGCGGAAGGCGGCCGAGAGGCTGTCGGTGCGGTGCTCGCGCGGCACGCCGCCGAGCGACCAGAGGGCATTCTGCAGTCCTTCGGCGAGCGCTACGAAGCTCTCGCCGCCGAGCACGACATGGGCGTGCTCGAAGCCGGAGTAGGCGAGCCGGAAGTGGTAGAGCCGATGGTCGAGGCGCAAGCGCCAGGGCATCACGCGCAAAAAAAGGGCGTGTCGCAAATCCGGTTTTGGTCCGCGGAAGAGCGTCTAACGTCCCGCTTTCACCCTTTGTTCGCCGCGGGAAGTCCAAAGCAGTAGGCGA
>NZ_JBEPKM010000060.1:0-2264 GCF_040544715.1 Methylobacterium sp. 1030
CCGAGGTAGTTGAGGAGGATGCCGGGCTCGGGTGCCGCGGCGATGCGGTGGCGCAGGTCCGCGACGGGGCCGTGGCGCAGGAGGTCGTGGCTGAGGTCGGGCTGGGGCAGGGCGCGGCGGGCTTCCTTGACCCGGCAGAGGGCGCGGCCGAGGGCGAGCATGCGGGCGTCGTCGTCCGGCGGCAGGTCCGGTTCGCCGCCGAGGGGGTCGAGCCGCAGCGGCACCAGCGTGGTGAACCAGCCCACCGTCCGGCTCAGGTCGTGGCGGGGCAGGGTCGGGCCGTCCTGCGCGTCGGAGAGGGGTTCGGGGAAGGGTTCTGAGAGGGGTTCGGCGAGCGCGTCGGCCAGGGCGTCGGCATCGCGACCGTGGCGCTCGAGGGTCACGCCCACCGCCGTCCCGTCGCCGCGCCGCACCAGCGCGATCGACAGGGCGGTGAGCAGGATCTCGTCGGGACGGGCGCTGTAGGGCCGACCGGCCCGGCGCAGGAAGGCGTCGGTGGCGTCGGCGTCGAGGCTGTCGGCGATCTCAGTCTGGGCGGATTCGACGTTGGGGGCGTCGGGCCGGACCGGCCGCAACGCGGCATCGAGGCACGGCCCCCCGGCCTGCCAGCCGGCCAGCCAGGATTCGCGGCGCCCGGCATGTCCGGGGTGCCGGGCCAGGACGTCGAGGCTGCGGGCCCAGCCCGGGAAGCTCGTCGGCGGGGGCGCGAGCGGCCGCCCGGCGAGGGCCGCCGCGAGGTCCTGGATCAGGATGCGCCACGACATGGCGTCGACCACGAGGTGGTGGGCGACGAGGAGGAGGCGCTCGGTCCCGTCCGCCGGCAGGGTGACGTGTACGGCCCGCCAGACCGGCCCTTCGGCGAGGTCGAGGCTCGTCTGGGCTTGCGCGGCGAGGGCCGCGAAGGCCGGCGCACCGTCCGCCGCGCGCCGCCACAGCGGGGGCTCCTGCCCCGGTGCCCGGCAGGTCTGGGTCCAGGCCCCGTGCGCGTCCCGCGCGAAGCGCAGGCGCAGCGCGGGATGGGCGGCCTCGACGGCCGCGAGGGCCTCAGCGAGGCGGCCCGGGTCGAGGGGTGCCCGGGGCGCGAGCACGATCGCCTGATTCCAGTGCTGCCGGTTCGGGACGGGGCCGTCGAGGAACCGGCGCTGGATCGGGGTGAGGGGAACCGGACCGGCCTCGCGCGCCGGGTCGACCTGGGGGGCCGGCGCGGCCGCGCTGTCCGGGGCCGCGTCGAGATGCGCCGCCAGGGCGGCGAGGCGCGGGTGGGTGAAGACGTCCCGCGGCGTCAGCGCGAGGCCGCTCTCCCGGGCGCGGGCGACGAGCTGGAGGGCGAGGATCGAGTCGCCGCCGCGCTCGAAGAAGCTGTCCCGGCGCGACAGGCGTCGGGCGTCGAGGCCGAGCACGCCGGCCCAGAGGGCGGCGAGGCGCGTCTCGGTCTGACCGCGCGGCGGATCGAAGCCGGTGCTGCCGCCCGCGGCGTCCGCGCCCGCCCAGTCGGGTTCGGGGAGCCGTCCTGGGTCGAGCTTCCCGTTGGCGGAGACCGGCAGGGCGGGCAGGGCGAGGATGCGGGCGGGGCGCAGCGCGTCGGGCAGCGTGTCGGCCAGGGCCCGCTGCAGCGCGGGCTCGTCGAGCGCGCCGCCGGCCGCCGGCACCGCGTAGCCCACCAGCCGCAGCCCCCCGTCCGGACCGGGACGGGCGACCACCGCCGCCTCGGCGACACCCGGCAGCGCCCGCAGCGCGGCGGCCGCCTCGCCCGGCTCCACGCGCTGGCCGCGGATCTTGACCTGATCGTCCGCCCGCCCGCGATAGTCGAGCTGCCCGTCCGCCCGCCACGCCGCCCGGTCGCCGGTGCGGTACAGCCGCGCCCCGGCCGGCGCGCCGCCGCGCCCGGCCTCCGGGTCGGGCACGAAGCGCGCGGCGGTCAGGCCGGGCTGGCCGCGGTAGCCCCGGGCGAGGCCGAGCCCGCCGATGTAGAGCTCGCCGACGACGCCGACCGGCACCGGGTGGAGGGCGTCGTCGAGGACGTGCAGGCGCAGGTTGGCGATGGGCGCGCCGATCGGCACGCGCGGGCCGGGGACGGGCCCATCTGCGCAAGTGCTGTCCCAGGCTGCGACGTCGCAGGCGGTGACGTCGATGGCGGCCTCGGCGGGTCCGTAGAGGTTGTGCACCCGTGCGCCGGTGCGGGCGGCGACGGCGCGGGCGAGGTCGGGCGGCAGGGCCTCGCCGCTGGCGACCAGTCGGGTGAGGCTGGCGGTGTCGTCGAGGGC
>NZ_JBEPKM010000061.1:0-2155 GCF_040544715.1 Methylobacterium sp. 1030
CTCCTGCATGAGCGTGGCTGCTGCTTCGACAGCGACCACATCTTGGCACCGAGATGCCGTCAGTCGGAGCGGGAGCCATCCACCCCATCTGCTTTCTGGCAGCTCGTGAGCTTGCTGGGGCGACTGGGTTGGGTCGTTATCGGAGTGTCTGCTCGGGGTCGCATGCCGTCCGACGATCTTGGTCTACCCCAGGCGTCTCTGAAATCAAGGGAAGCGGCTTGAGCTCAATCGACGGCATCCTCACTCAAGGCGGCCTCGAAGAAGGCATGTGGCGTCTCGACTTCCGTCAAACGGCCGCGTTCGATCTGCCAGAAGCGATTGCCCACCCTCTCGGCGAAGCGACGGTCGTGTGAGACCAGAAGGCAAGCTGCCTCGCCCTTCAACAGCTCAGCTTCCAGCGCCTCCTGACCGTCGATGTCGAGGTGGTTCGTCGGTTCGTCAAGGATGTAGAAGTTGGGCTCCTCCAGCCGGAGGATCAGCATGGCGAGACGCGCAAGCTGGCCGCCCGACAGGATGCGGATGCTCCTATCCTGCCGCTCTACGGGAAAGCCGGCGCCGGCAAGCAGGGCGCGGATCCGCGCATCGCTGAGGCTGAAGCGCCGGGAGATCGCCCCGGACACGGTCTCGCTCGGACCCAGATGGCTCAAGGTCTGGTCGCAGATGCCCGGCACGATCGAGGGGTTGCAACGCAGGCCGTCCACCTGCGCTCCGTGCATTGCCCGGACGATCAGATCGAGAAGCCGCGATTTGCCGACACCGTTGCGCCCCAGAACAACGACGCGCTCACCACGTTGCAGCCACTTGCGGCCCGTCCGGAAGAGCGCCTGCCCATCTGGCGTTGTGATCGTCAGATCATCGAAGGCCAGCAACACCTTGGCGTCCGTGCCCGCTCCCTGAAGGCGGATCCGACCTGCTGAAACAGTCGCAGCCGGGGTCCGAGCCGCCGCCTCAATACGCTCGGCCCTGTCCCGAAGCTGGCGCGTCTTGATCGTCAGGAGATCGGATCCTGAGTTGACGCCGATATTGTGGAGCTTCGCCGCTTGGCGTCGGAGCTGGGCCGCTTGGCGAAGGTCGGTCTCGTGCCGTCGCGCGTCGGCGGCATCGGCCTCCGGCAGCGCAACACGAGCTGATGAGTAGGGGAGCGCGTAGCTCATCGACGTTTCGCGCCGCAGGAACAGCGTGCGGCTCGTCACAGCGTCGAGAAAGGCTCGGTCATGGCTGGCGACGACGACAGCGACGTCCTTGGGCAATGCTGCGATCCAGCGTTGAAGCTGACCGATGCGAGCGAGATCGAGATGGTTCGTCGGCTCGTCCAGGAGAAGGACGTCGGGTTCGGTGACGGCGGCGCGAGCGAGGAGGACGAGGCGCTGCCAGCCGCCGCTGAGGGCGTGCAGCGGCCGATCACGGCTTTCGACCGGGACCGCCAGTGCGTCGAGGACGATCTCGGCGCGCCACGCCTCCCAGTCACGGCTGTCGGCCGGAAGGGCGGACAGAACGACGTCGGACACGGGCATCGAAAGGAGGTCGCCATCGGGGTTCTGCTGCATCAGCGCGACACGTAGATTGCGAGCTAAGCGGCAAGCCCCCTCCGTCTGCTCCAGGCCTCCAGCGAGGCAGGCGAGAAGGCTCGACTTGCCCTGGCCGTTCGGGGCAACGAGGCCGAGCCGGTCGCCTTTGTGAACGGTGAGATCGAGGTTTGAAAAGAGAGGTACGCCCAGCGTGAGGCCGAGCTTGTCGAGGGTGATCAGGGACATGGGGGGCGTCTTCCGAGGCACCGGCAGGACGCGAGGGTCCAGGCACGGGCATAGGCTCCGAGAGGGGCCGATCGGGAAGACGGACGCTTTGCGTCGCTTGCCTAGATCAGCCCTGCGAACGCATCCGCAGGGCGTAGACCGGGCCACGTTGGCGGTGATGCTGAAAATACGTCACGCAGCCCTCCCCGTGTCCCGAGTTGACGACACAAAGGGGATACCTCAGCCGCACTTCGTCGGCAAGTTGCCGGCTCTGACTGCACCGACGGTAGATCAAGAGGTGGCCGCGTTGGAGAGACGCCGGCGGCGGCCTAGAGGCTGTTATGAACCTGTGGCGAGTTGAGCGGCCTGTCTGAGCATGAGGCAGACGAAAGCGACGAGGTGCAGGTCTGCCAGGGTGCTGG
>NZ_JBEPKM010000062.1:0-2085 GCF_040544715.1 Methylobacterium sp. 1030
TGTCAGGCGACACGGCAAACTGACCCCCTGACGCCATGAGGACCTGACCCCCTCGATGAGCGAGGAGGTCGAGATGATCAGGAACGAGGATCAGGCTCTTCAGCGGACGGACGATCCGCGGAGGGCCGAGATGAAGACGCCGGACGACGTATCGGCGATGGTGCGGCTGAAGGCGCTGGGCTGGGGCGCCAAGCGGATCGCGACCGAACTCGGCTGTTCGAAGAACACGGTCAAGCACTGGCTCCGTCAGGGTGATTGGCGTCCCTCCAAAACGCCCTCACGATCGAAGCGGCTCGACGGCTTGACGGACTGGTTGGCCGAACGGTTCCGGCAGCATGCCGGCAACGCCGACGTCGTGCGCCAGGACCTCGCCAACGAGAAGGACATCCACGTCAGCCTGCGCACCGTGGAACGGGCCGTGGCGCCGTTGCGGCGGGACCTGGTGATCGCCGCGCGGGCGAGCGTGCGGTTCGAGACGCGGCCAGGCGAGCAGATGCAGATCGACTTCGGCGAGCGGCGGATCGAGATCGGCGGTGTGCCCACCCGGGTGTCGCTGTTCGTTGCGACGCTCGGCTACTCGCGTCGACTGCACGTGCGCGCCTTCGGCCACGAGCGGCAGGAGGACTGGTTCGCCGGATTGGAGAGCGCCTTTCAGGCCTTCGGCGGTGTGCCGCGCGAGGTGCTGCTCGACAATGCCCGCGCCCTGGTCCTGCACCATGACCCGGTCAGCCGCGAGGTCATCCTGCATCCGCGCTTGCACGCCTTCTCCCGGCATTGGGGCTTCCGGGTGCGGGCCTGCGCCCCGTACCGGGCGCGCACGAAGGGCAAGGACGAGCGCGGCGTTGGCTACGTCAAGAGGAACGCTGTAGCCGGCCACCGCTTCGCGAGCTTTGCCGCCCTGGAGGCGCATCTCGATGCCTGGACGCGGGATGTGGCCGACCGGCGCGCGCACGGCACGACCGGTGAGGCGCCGGGCGCGCGGTTCGCCCGGGACGAGGCCCGGGCGCTGCAGCCCCTGGCGGGCGTGCCGCCGTTCTCCGCCGCACGCGATCTCGTGCGCCGGGTCGGGGCAGACTGCGCGGTCAGCGTCGACGGCAACGCCTACTCGGTGCCGTGGCGGCTGATCGGCGAGCGGGTTCGCGTCACCGTGAGCGGAGCGGTGGTGCGCGTCCACCACGGCGGACGTGAGGTCGCCGTGCACGCCGCGTTGAAGGGGCGCCACGGCCGTGTCGTCGACGATGCCCATCTGGCCGGGCTTGTGGGTAGCCGAGAGCGACCGGCTCACCGGCTCGACCCGTCGCCCATCATGCCGCCGGCGCTGTTGCGGCCGTTGGCCGAGTACGAGGCGGTCGCCGGGGGAGGCTTCTGATGGGCGAAGACCATGACCACCTCAACCTGCTGCTCGACCGCCTGAAGCTGACGGCCATGCGCGATCAGCTCGATAGCCTGATCGACGAGGCCGGCCGGGGCGAGCTGACGATCCGTGAGGCGCTGACCCTGTTCTGCGAGCGCGAGGTCGCTCGGCGTGACCAGCGCCGCATCGACATGGCCTTCGGTCTGGCTCGCTTCCCCTTCGTGCGGGACCTAACCGGCTTCGACTTCGGCGCACAACCCTCGCTGGACAAGGCGCAGATCCGTGAACTCGCCACCGGCCGCTTCATCGCCAATGGCGAAGCGGTTCTGCTCCTCGGCCCGCCCGGTGTGGGCAAGACGCACCTGGCGGTGGCGATCGGGCGCGCGGCGATCGTGGCCGGCTATGGCGTGCTGTTCACCCCGGCCACGACGCTCGTGGCGCAGTTGGCCAAGGCGCATGCTGAGGGCCGGTTGGAGGAGCGACTGACACACTACGCCAAGCCGAAGCTGCTGATTATCGACGAGCTCGGCTATCTGCCGTTCGAGCCGGATGCCGCGCATCTGTTCTTCCAGCTCGTCAGCCGCCGCTACGAGCGGGGCGCGATGCTGGTGACCTCGAACCGGGCAGTGGGCGAGTGGGGGAGCGTGTTCGGCGACGCGGTGGTGGCCACCGCGATCCTCGATCGGCTGCTGCACCACAGCCACGTCGTCACCATCCGCGGCGACAGCTAC
>NZ_JBEPKM010000063.1:0-1683 GCF_040544715.1 Methylobacterium sp. 1030
GCACACCTTCTGAAACCGAGGGCAATAACGGGTTCGAGATCCGCATCGCGCGCTCCCTCCGCCACCCCAGGGATCAACGCTTCACAAGGCGCTCAGCACCGAACCTGCGGAAGAACCGGAACTGACCCCTTCGCGTCATGAGGATCTGACCCCCATGCTCATTTCCCACGCCTAGACGGGTGTGGGTTGGGGGACCGCAGCCGCCTTTTGCAGGAGGCCGCTGCGACGCTTCTCACGAAGCCGGTAGCTGTCGCCGCGGATGGTGACGACGTGGCTGTGGTGCAGCAGCCGATCGAGGATCGCGGTGGCCACCACCGCGTCGCCGAACACGCTCCCCCTACTCGCCCACCGCCCGATTCGAGGTCACCAGCATCGCGCCCCGCTCGTAACGGCGGCTGACGAGCTGGAAGAACAGATGCGCGGCATCCGGCTCGAACGGCAGATAGCCGAGCTCGTCGATGATCAGCAGCTTCGGCTTGGCGTAGTGCGTCAATCGCGCCAGCGGCAGCCCGACGTCAGCACGTGCAGGATGCCAGAGATGATTTGCCGGTCGTCCTTGCGCTCGGGTCCGGGCTGATCCTGGGGCATGAACGGTCCGATCACCGCCCATTGCTCATCCGAGAGCCAGAACAGGTCCGCCATCACCGCCTCCAGGCCGCAAAACGGCCGCCTGGAATCACAAAACGACAGACCCTGCAACAGCTTGGTTCGGTTCGCACCCTAGAGCCGGCCAACAGCTCTGTCGCGGCGATCACTGGCAGGCGTCGTGAGTCATCCACAGATGGGCGTCGGGGGAGTTGATGAATGTGGATAGGATGCCCCGCCAGGCCGGTCCGGGCCGATCTCGGCCAGCGTCATCGACTCCGCCATTCACAGGCAGTCGATCGGGACATGTCGAATCCGGCCCTCTGGACGAATAGTACGCGAATCTCTGGCCCGTACACGACTCGGAGTTGCTAAGGTGCTGTCGGACCATCCTCTTCTCGCAAGATGGAGTAAATCCTTTAAAGTCCCGTTAACGGCGCAGCGCCGGGGATCGCCTGTGGACCGCCTCGCGCTCCCATCTTTCAGCCTCTAACAGAAAGAACAGACTCTAGATTCTCAGTTTTGTTTTGAGGGTCCCGTGTGGGGACCGCGCAGCGGGGATCGGTGGGACGGCCGAAGACGAGAGATAGCCGCCGCATCGGGAACTGGCCGCGGTCGAGCCGGGATGGCCCGTAGGCTGCCGACGAAACGGTGCTGCCCCTGGATCAAGGCAAGGCGCAGCTATCGCCGATGGCCGCGCAGATTCAGCTTGGTGCCTTCGATCAACCGAGGTGCAGCGGTGCCTCGAACGATTCCCCGTCGCTTGGAACCGCGTCGCTCAATTCGACGCGGCGCATCATTTGCGGCAGGCAGTTGGCTGTGATCCGCCCTTTCCAGAACAGGACTGGGCCGGTGCATCGCTCGCCGCCGATGATCGTGGGCGGCAAACCGGGCTTCTTGGACGTCAGGGCCGTTCGCGAGCGATCCGGCTCCAGAGTGCCTGCAAGCAGCTACAAGCCCTCCGAGGGGCTTTCAACCGTGTCAAACGGCATTGAGCTTTGGTTCTTCCGCAGGTTCGGTGCTGACGGTGGGAGGCGCTCGGTCTGGTTTGTCGGGCGGTTTCCGGCCCGCCTCACGCGGCGTGAAGGACGCGCTGCC
>NZ_JBEPKM010000065.1:0-1452 GCF_040544715.1 Methylobacterium sp. 1030
ATGCAGAGCGGCAGTCCGGCCGCGGCGAGCGCGGCAGCGACGCTCGCCTCGAAGCCGCCAGTGGCTTCCAGGACGACGAGGGCAACCGGGCGGTTACTGAAGCGGCGCGTGAGGGCCTCGAACCCCTTCACATCCCGAGGGACATGGAAGGCCTCGTCCGAGGGTCTGAAGTAAACGTCGAGGCGGTCCTTGGACACGTCGATGCCGACGAAGATGGTGGGTTGTTTGTCCATGACCCTACCTTGCAAATGCGGGCTCGGGCCCGAGCGGCTGTCCGGGTTCGGGACTGTGGGGGTGAGGGTCGCACCCTGCTCCGTCGCGGGCTTACAGGCCCAAGGCAAACACGGGCTGACCCTCACCCTGTAGCCTCGCTGGCTTCGCACCGGCGGGCAACTCAGAGATACAAGGCGATCCGTCGCGCAATACAGCATAGTCAAGCGAGCCTGAGGGCTCTTTCGAAGCGCTACGGGATCAACCAGAAGGCGGTCGCTAAGTGGCGGCAGCGGACCTCGGTCGCCGACCGGCGCACGGGGCCGAAGGATCCGCGGTCGACGGTGCTGTCACCGGAAGACGAGGCGGTCGTGGTCGCTCTTCGGCGTCACACGCTCCTGCCGCTCGACGACTGCCTCTACGCGCTCCAGGCCACCATCCCGCATCTGACCCGCTCGTCGCTGCATCGGTGCCTGCAGCGCCCCGATATCAGCCGATTGCCGGAAGTCGACGGCGACAAGCCCAAGCGGTCACGCTTCAAGGTCTACCCGCTCGGCTACTTCCACATTGATCTGGCCGAGGTCCACACGGCGGAGGGCCGGCTCTACCTGTTCGTTGCCATCGATCGCACGACCAAGTTCGCCTTCGTCGAGTTGCATGAGAAGGCCACGCGGCGAGTCGCGGGCGACTTCCTTCGCCATCTCATCGAGGCGGTGCCCTACAAGGTGCACACCGTGATCACCGACAATGGCACCCATTTCACTACGCCCGGCAACGTCGCCTCAGCTGCTTCCATCATCAAGGAGGCGATCGCAGCCGGTGAGACATTCCGAGCCCACAGCTTCGAGTCCGCCTGCGCTCGCAACGACATCGACCATTGGCTGACAAAGCCGCGTCATCCCTGGACGAACGGTCAGGTCGAGCGAATGAACCGGACGATCAAGGACGCGACGGTCAAGCGCTACCACTACGACAGCCATGAACAACTCCGCGCTCACCTCGCTGACTTCGTCAGCGCCTACAACTTTGGCCGCCGCCTCAAGACCCTGCGTGGGCTCACGCCCTATGAAGCCATCTGCAAAGCATGGTCCGCCGAGCCCGGACGCTTCAGGTCAAACCCGCTCCACCAAATGCTGGGACCAAACATCTAGGAGCCTGTCCGAGTAATTCCCTCGACGGCGGATCGGGAGGATGATTCACTCGGCTCATGGCCAAGGTGTTTCGCGCGTGGGACGTCGATCA
>NZ_JBEPKM010000066.1:0-1375 GCF_040544715.1 Methylobacterium sp. 1030
TCCATCTGTGGACGCCCCCTGGAACGCAAGTGGCTTTTGATGGGTAGGCACGATGTCGGTTGCTGCCATCTGTCCGGCCTCTGCTGCAGCCGTGGGCTGCGGGCCCGTATGGGAGTTCGCGGACCGGAACCAAGTCACCCAAGGCGTGCTCGCTGGCACGGTGGAAAGCACTGGTTCTTCCGGCCCCGTCTCGCCGACTGTTGTGCCATACCCTCCTTCGACCGACCTCGCGTCCCCGACAGCCTCTGACGCCGACCCCGGCTCTACGCCGTGGCCACCGCCGGAGCTCGGTAGCTTCCGCCCTTTGCTAGAAGGGCCCAGACGATACGCGCCATTTTGTTGGCCAGCGCCACCGTCACCAGCATGCGGGGCTTTCGCGCCAGCATCTGTTTCAACCACGATCCTTCAGGCGCTCCGCGTCGCGACGCCTGATGCACCACCGCGCTGCTGCCGATGATGAGCAGGCGTCGCAACGTGCGTTCGCCCATCTTCGAGATTGCGCCAAGTTTCTGCTTGCCACCCGTCGACCTTTGCAGGGGGGCAAGGCCGAGCCATGCGGCGAAGTCCCGTCCCTTGGCGAAGGTCGCGGCCACAGGAGCCAGAGCAATCAGTGCCGTTGCGGTAATGGGGCCGATGCCGGGGATGGTCATCAGTCGACGAGCCGTTTCGTCTTCTCGAGCTCGGCGGGCAATCTCCCGGTCGAGTTCGGCGATGCGATCATCCAGGTCCGCCAGGAGGTCCAGCATCACCCGGAACATCGCGACAGCGGCAGGCGGAAGCAAGGAGCCCATCTCGTCCTCCAGAAGATCGCCCAGCATCGCCATGTGGGACGGGCCCTTTGGTGCGACCCAGCCATACTCGGTCAGGTGCCCGCGAACGGCGTTGATGAGCTGGGTGCGCTGCCGGACCAGAAGGTCGCGGGTCCGGAAGAGGAGAGCCGAGGCCTGCTGCTCCTCGCTCTTGACGGCGACAAAGCGCATCGTCGGACGCTGCGCCGCCTCGCAGATCGCCTCGGCATCGACGGCATCGTTCTTGTGGCGCTTCACGAACGGCTTGACGTAGGCTGGCGGGATCAGCCGAACCTCATGGCCCAGTGCCATCAGTTCGCGGGCCCAGTGATGCGCACCGCCGCAGGCCTCGAGAGCCACTAGGCAGGGCGGCTGGGCTGCGAAGAAGCCCAGAAGCTTTGCCCGGCTCAACCGCTTGCTGAAGACGCCCTGCCCACGCGCATCCGCACCATGGGCATGAAACACGTTCTTCGCGATGTCCAAGCCGATCGTGGTAACCTGGGCCACGGACGTCTCCCTCGATTGGTGCTCAACACCACCACTCTGGCACAGCGATGCCGCCGAGGGGGGCGTCCACCCCATCACCC
>NZ_JBEPKM010000067.1:0-1344 GCF_040544715.1 Methylobacterium sp. 1030
GCCGCCTGGGCACATGGCGCACTTCGTCCGCGATACGGTGCGAGAGGCGCTGGACCTCTCGGCCATCCTCGACACCTACACAGAGGAGCGCGGCTACCCGCCCTACCATCCCGGCATGATGGTGGCGCTCCTGCTCTACGGCTACAGCCGCGGCCTGTACTCCTCGCGCCAGCTCGCCCGCGCCTGTGAGGAGAGGGTCGACGTCATGGCCGTGACCGGCCTGAACCGACCGGATTTCCGCACCATCGCCGACTTCCGCAAGCGCCACCTCGTGGCCCTGTCCGACCTGTTCGTGCAGGTGCTGCGCCTATGTCGGGCGGCGGGTCTCGTCGAGTTCGCCCACGTGGCGGTGGACGGGACCAAGCTGAAGGCTGCCGCCTCGCGCCACAAAGCCATGAGCTACGGCCGGATGAGGACGGCCGAGCCGGCCCTGACCGCTGAGGTCCAAGCCTGGTTGGATCGCGCGGGCGAGGCTGACGCGGCGGAGGATCAGGCTCACGGTGCCAGCCGTCGGGGCGACGAGACCCCGGACTGGATGGCCGACAAGCAGCGGCGGCTGGAAGCAATCCGCGCCGCCAAGGCCGCGCTGGAGGCGGAGGCGGCTGATCCGCCCGATCCCGAGGACGAGAGCGGGCCGGGCGCCTCGTCGGGCATGCGTTGGCAGGGCCGGCCACTGCGCGGCGAAGACGGCAGTCCGCCCGACCGAGCGCAGCGCAACTTCACCGACCCAGACAGCCGGATCCTGCCCACGCGTGATGGCTTCGTACAGGGCTACAACGGCCAGGTCGCAGTCGACGCGGCGCATCAGGTGATCGTCGCGTATCGGCTCGTGACCAACTCGGCCGATCACCGCGCGCTCGTGCCGCTTGTAGACGGGCTCCGCGCCCATCTTGGGCGCAAGCCGCGGGAGGTCTCGGGCGATGCCGGCTTTGCCAACGAGGCGAACCTCGCCGCGCTGAAGGAGCGCGGCATCACGGGCTACCTCGCTCCGGGCCGGGCACGTCATGGCGAGGCGGACGCAGCCGGCCGCCGGAGGCTGACCAAGATGCCATTGATGAGCGCGATGGCCGCCCGCCTGAAGCGGGCTGGGCGCCGCAGTCGGTACCGTCTTAGGAAGCAGGTCGTCGAGCCGGTGTTCGGACAGATCAAGCACGCCCGAGGCTTCCGACAGTTCCTGATGAGAGGGCTCGATCAGGTCCGGGGCGAGTGGGCGATGATCTGCACCGCCCACAACCTGCTGAAGTTGGCACAGGCAGGCCGCTGAAGCCGCTGGTCTACCCTCATTGGCTTCCGTCTCGCCCCCTCTACCAGGCTTCAAACCCCGTTACTCGGACAAGCTCCTAG
>NZ_JBEPKM010000068.1:0-1284 GCF_040544715.1 Methylobacterium sp. 1030
TGATCCGCCCCCAGTGAAGTGGTCCGCCCTGAGGTATGGCTTTCGGGCCAGGACGAGGACGGACAGATGGGAACGAAGGGGCACAAGCCGGAGGATGTCGTCGCCAAGCTGCGGCAGGTGGATGTGCTGGTCTCGCAGGGCCAGAGCGTCGGGGACGCGATCCGCACGATTGGCGTGACGGAGGTGACGTACTACCGCTGGCGCAAGGAGTACGGCGGCCTGAAGAGCGACCAGGTCCGGCGCATGAAGGACCTGGAGACCGAAAACCAGCGGCTCCGGAAGGCGATCGCAGATCTCACGCTCGACAAGCTGATTCTGCAGGAGGCTGCCCGGGGAAACTGACCAGCCCCGCGCGCCGACGCGCCTGCATCGCGCATGTGATGGACGTCCTGGACGTCTCCGAGCGCCGCGCGTGCCGTGCGCTCGGTCAGCATCGTTCGACGCAGCGCAAGGTGCCGCGGGGCAGAGATGATGAGGCGGCGCTGACCGCCGATCTCGTGGAACTGGCGCGCCGATACGGGCGCTATGGCTACCGGAAGATCGGCGCGCTGCTGAAGGCGGCCGGCTGGTTGGTCAACGACAAGCGGGTCGAGCGGATCTGGCGGCGCGAAGGGCTCAAGGTGCCCGGCCGCCAGCAGAAGAAGGGCCGACTGTGGGACGGGGATGGTTCCTGCATCCGGCTCAAACCGGAGCGGCGCGATCACGTGTGGGCCTACGACTTCGTCGAGGCGCGCACCCATGACGGGCGCAAGTTCCGGATGCTCAACGTCGTCGACGAGTTCACCCGCGAATGTCTGGCGATCCGCGTTGCGCGCAAGCTGAAGGGAGCTGACGTGATCGACGTGCTCTCGGACCTGTTTATCCTGCGCGGCGTGCCCGAGCACGTTCGCTCCGATAACGGGCCCGAGTTCATCGCCAAGTCGGTGCAGTCCTGGATTGCGGCCATTGGCGCGAAGGCCGCCTACATCGCGCCAGGCTCACCGTGGGAGAACGGCTTTGTCGAAAGCTTCAACGCGCGATTGCGGGATGAACTCCTGAACGGCGAGATTTTCTACACCCTGAAGGAGGCACAGATCATCATCGAAAGCTGGCGTCGGCACTACAACACGATCCGCCCGCACGGTGCGCTTGGCTACAAGCCACCAGCGCCGGAGGTGTTCGTGCCAGCCACGACCGCTTGCCCGACTGCGCTCGCCCGACCGGCTCCGGCGGCCAAGCTACCCGTAGAGCAGAGGCCGACCCTGCACTAATTTTGAACTCGGACCACCTCGTGGGGGCAGGTCA
>NZ_JBEPKM010000069.1:0-1283 GCF_040544715.1 Methylobacterium sp. 1030
CGTCGACTGCACGTGCGCGCCTTCGGCCACGAGCGGCAGGAGGACTGGTTCGCCGGATTGGAGAGCGCCTTTCAGGCCTTCGGCGGTGTGCCGCGTGAGGTGCTGCTCGACAATGCCCGCGCCCTGGTCCTGCACCATGACCCGGTCAGCCGCGAGGTCATCCTGCATCCGCGGTTGCACGCCTTCTCCCGGCATTGGGGCTTCCGGGTGCGGGCCTGCGCCCCGTACCGAGCGCGCACGAAGGGCAAGGACGAGCGCGGCGTTGGCTACGTCAAGAGGAACGCTGTGGCCGGCCACCGCTTCGCGAGCTTTGCCGCCATGGAGGCGCATCTCGATGCCTGGATGCGGGATGTAGCCGACCAGCGCGCGCACGGCACGACCGGTGAGGCGCCGGGCGCGCGGTTCGCCCAGGACGAGGCCCGGGCGCTGCAGCCCCTGGCGGGCGTGCCGCCGTTCTCCGCCGCGCGCGATCTCGTGCGCCGGGTCGGGGCAGACTGCGCGGTCAGCGTCGACGGCAACGCCTACTCGGTGCCGTGGCGGCTGACGATCGCGTCGGTGACGGGCTCGACCTGCATGATGCTGAGGGATGCGGGAACCAAGGGAAGAAGGCGTCGGGAGATGGCGCTCTCCGTGAGCGAATCCCCCGAGATGGGCGACAACCCTCCAGATGCCAGCCTCGCCATACAAAGTGTGGATGAACCAGTATTCAACGCCCGCTGACAACCATCACAAACATGGATAATTACCCACTGCAAGGCGCTTGACCGATGGCCGCGCCAATCCACCCCGAAAGTCCACCTCATCGACGGATGCGACCGAGCAAACCAAAATATTATTTCTTCCGAGTTTGTAGTGGCAAAATTATCTACATTATTTACTATTATATATGAGTGTAATATATGCTCATGCCGAAATATTGATAGAAATTCGCCCCAGAAAAATACTATGATCAAGATTATCGATGCGGAAAAACTTTAATGATATTTAACACGTTTATCATACCAGTTGCGGTAATAGGTGGCTCTATGGAGGTGTGAGCCTTCCGTCACCCGAGGATCGACCTGTGCCCCAGATTGATGCTGAACACCTGACCGGTTCGAAGTTATCACAAATGTCTCTCGGCGTTTCCGGGCGAGCAACCCTGCTCATCCTCACGCTCGTCTGTGCCGCCTTCCTCACGTCCTCCGGCTACATCTACGTCACGCAGTCGGCGTCCATTCGAGCCGACCTGAATGCCAGCATGGCCAAGTTCAGCACGGCCTCGGCCGCCCGGGTCGCCAACT
>NZ_JBEPKM010000070.1:0-1225 GCF_040544715.1 Methylobacterium sp. 1030
GCGGAGGCACGCTATTATGCCCAGGCCGAGGTCCAAGCCTTGGCCGCCTGAGCCAAACCAAACGGCCTCCGGAAAACCCGGGGCGATTCAAAGTCATCCAGCACGGTCGAGAGGTCGTACCAGCCCCAGCCGAGCACCTTCAGATAGGTGAAGTCAGTCTGCCAGAGTTGATTGGACGCGGTGGTCTTGTCCCGGAACTCGTCGGCGGCTTTGATCAGGATGTCGGCCGGGCTGGTGATCAGGTCCTGGGCCTTGAGCAGGCGGTAGACGCTCGCCTCCGAACGGTCTCTGCCGGCTTCCGAGCCGGCCCGGATGTCTGCTTCATCTTCGCTCCTGAGGCTACGATGAACCAGACATCCTCCGTTCGTGAACGGCCTCAATCTGTCTCACGAGCGCTGATGGCAGACAAAACCCTCTCAACGAGCGGCGTCGACCGAAGCACCTGTTTGCCGGCCTGGTGAAGTGTGGCTGCTGCGGTGGCGGCCACGCAATGATCTCGAAAGACCTGCTCGGCTGCGCCACGGCGCGCAACAAGGGGACCTGCGACAACCAGGTCAACATCCGTCGCGACGCGCTGGAAGTCTCGATCCTGAACGGGCTGCGCACGCACCTGATGGAGCCGGAGCTGTTGCGCGAGTTCTGTGCCGAATTCACACGCGAGGTGAACCGGCTGCGGATCGAGCGTGGCGCCGAACCCGGCGCCAAGCGCCGCGAGCTGGAGCGCACCGAGCGCGAACTGGACAAGGCCATCGATGCGATCCTGGCCGGCATCCCGCCCCTCAAGCTCAAGGCGAAGATCGAAACTCTGGAGGGCCGGAAGGCCGAACTGACCGCGTTCCTTGGGGGATGCGCAGGAGCCCCCGCCCCTGCTGCATCCGAACATGGCGGAACTATACCGGCAGCGGGTGGTGAAGCTCTACGACAGCCTCCGGACGGAAGACGGACGCGCAGAGGCTGCGGAACTGTTCCGCACGCTCGTCGATCAGGTGACGCTCGTCCCTGAAAACGGCGAGCTGCGCTTCATGCTGCGCGGCGACCTCGCCGGCATCCTGCGGTTTGCTGCGAACAAGAAAAACCCCGGCTCCCTGTCGGAGGCCGGGGTTCTGGATGGCTTGCTCTCGCAAGGATCGTTGGTTGCGGGGACAGGATTTGAACCTGTGACCTTCAGGTTATGAGCCTGACGAGCTACCGGGCTGCTCCACCCCGCGCCAAGTCTGTACGGCTG
>NZ_JBEPKM010000071.1:0-1039 GCF_040544715.1 Methylobacterium sp. 1030
TCGCCTACTGCTTTGGACTTCCCGCGGCGAACAAAGGGTGAAAGCGGGACGTTAGACGCTCTTCCGCGGACCAAAACCGGATTTGCGACACGCCCCCCTCCTGCCGCGCGCGGCGTGGCGGCCGGGCGCGGCGAACGTCTTCGCCAGCGTCGGATACGGCGTCGTGGCCGCGTTCCTCGTCCCGCGCTTCGTGGCCCTGCATCTGGCGGGGCAAGATTTCGCCCTTGCCGCGTTCGGCATCGCCTTCATGGCCACCCGCTTTCTCGGCAGCCCAGCGGTCGATCACTTCGGGGCTCGGCGCGTGCTCGTGGTCGCCTTCTGCGTCGAAGCGACGGGGCTGGCTGGACTAGCTCTCGCGCGCACGGCGGCGCCGGCCTTCGCCTGTACGGCCCTGACCGGGGCCGCCCTCGCCATGCTGTATCCAGTGCGCCCTGCTCGCGGCGCCGGCATCCCGTTCGGACGTAGTCCGCGGGAAGGTACGGTCGCGCCGTTCTGCCTGCAGTGCTTCCTCGGCGCCGACCGGCTGTCAACGCCGAGTGCATCGTGGTTCTCCGTCACTTCGTGTGGTGGGGTGGGCGGACCGGGACCCGGCGTGCCGCCGGCGGATTCGGATCAGGATGATGGCCGCCCGAGTCCGCCCATGCCCAAGCGCCTGCTCCCGTTCATTCCGCCCTCGTTGCGGGTCGTCGCCGTCACGGCCAAGCCCGAGCACGTGATGGTGCTGGCGGTGCCGCGGTCGACAGAACCGTGCTGTCCCGCCTGCAGTAACCGGTCGGACAGCGTCCACGGCACCTACGAGCGGCACCTCGCCGACTTACCCTGCCAGGGGCGCTCCGTCGGCCTGTGCGTGCGGCTGCGCCGCCTGCGCTGCCGCAACCCCGCCTGCCACCGCCGGACCTTCAGCGATGTCAGGCGACACGGCAAACTGGTTCTTCCGCAGGTTTGGTGCTGAGCGCCTTGTGAAGCGTTGATCCCTGGGGTGGCGGAGGGAGCGCGCGATGCGGATCTCGAACCCGTTATTGCCCTCGGTTTCAGAAGG